>PWKZ01000166.1:5000-27712 GCA_003559575.1 Bradymonadales bacterium
AGGTGAAAAGTACCCCTGCTAGGGGAGTGAAATAGTACCTGAAACCATGTGCCTACAAGCAGTGGGAGCCCTACGGGCGTTCGCGTCCAGGGTGACTGCGTGCCTTTTGCATAATGAGGCAGCGACTTACTTTACGTGGCAAGGTTAAGCCGTTAGGTGGAGCCGTAGTGAAAGCGAGCCTGAATAGGGCGTATTAGTCGCGTGGAGTAGACCCGAAACCGGGTGATCTATCCATGGCCAGGATGAAGCGCGGGTAAAACCGCGTGGAGGTCCGAACCCACCGAGGTTGAAAACTCGGGGGATGAGCTGTGGATAGGGGTGAAAGGCTAATCAAACTCGGAAATAGCTGGTTCTCCCCGAAACATATTTAGGTATGGCCTCGTATACTCAGCATCGGAGGTAGAGCACTGAATGGGCTAGGGGTCCCACCAGATTACCAAACCCAATCAAACTCCGAATGCCGATGACTGGAATACGGGAGTCAGGCTACGTGAGATAAGTTTCGTAGCCGAGAGGGAAACAGCCCAGACCGCCAGCTAAGGCCCCCAAGCGCATACTAAGTGGGAAACGTTGTGGGATTGCAGAGACAACCAGGAGGTTGGCTTAGAAGCAGCCATCCTTTAAAGAAAGCGTAATAGCTCACTGGTCAAGCGATCCTGCGCGGAAAATGTAACGGGGCTCAAGTATGCCGCCGAAGCTGCGGAGCCGCTTTTTTTCTTCGGAGAAAAAGCCGTTGGTAGGGGAGCGTCCCAGTCGTCGCTGAAGGTAGACCGTAAGGGCTGCTGGAGACCCTGGGAGTGATTATGCTGCCATGAGTAACGATAAAGCCGGTGAGAAACCGGCTCGCCGTAAACCTAAGGTTTCCTGGGCAAGGCTAATCCGCCCAGGGTTAGTCGGATCCTAAGCCGAGGCCGAAAGGCGTAGGTGATGGAAAGCAGGTTAATATTCCTGCACCGCCGGTTCCGCTGTGAAGCGGGTGGGGACGGAGAAGGGTAGATCAGCTCACTGATGGATGTGAGTTCAAGCTTGTAGGGGGGCTCCCTAGGACCCGTAAGGGACAAACGGGGAGCCATTACCCCGAGAGGTGATGAGGGGCGGACGCTCCGGCAGATGCCACACTGATTGATCCCATGCTTCCTAGAAAAGCCACACGTGGAGCGGTTCAGGCGACCGTACCGCAAACCGACACAGGTAGGTGGGTAGAGAATACCAAGGCGCTTGAGAGAACCCTGGTTAAGGAACTCGGCAAATTGGCACCGTAACTTCGGAAGAAGGTGTGCCACCGATGGTGACGGACTTCGCGTCCCGAGCTGTCGGGGGTCGCAGTGAAATGGGGGTAGCGACTGTTTACTAAAAACACAGGTCTCTGCAAAGTCGAAAGACGAAGTATAGGGACTGACGCCTGCCCGGTGCTGGAAGGTTAAGGGGAGGGGTTAGCCTTCGGGCGAAGCTCTGAACCGAAGCCCCAGTAAACGGCGGCCGTAACTATAACGGTCCTAAGGTAGCGAAATTCCTTGTCGGGTAAGTTCCGACCTGCACGAATGGCGTAACGACTTCCCCGCTGTCTCGACCAGGGACTCAGTGAAATTGAATTCTCGGTGAAGATACCGAGTACCCGCGGCTGGACGGAAAGACCCCGTGGACCTTTACTATAGCTTGGCAGTGGGATTCGGGTTAGCTTGTGTAGGATAGGTGGGAGACAGTGAAGTTGGGACGCCAGTCTCGGCGGAGTCACCCTTGAAATACCACCCTGGCTAGCCTGGCTCTCTAACTCAGCCCGGTGAATCCCGTGGCGAGGACACTGTCTGGTGGGTAGTTTGACTGGGGCGGTCGCCTCCTAAAGAGTAACGGAGGCGCGCGATGGTTCCCTCAGCCTGATTGGAAACCAGGCGTCGAGTGTAAAGGCAGAAGGGAGCTTGACTGCGAGACTGACAGGTCGAGCAGGTGCGAAAGCAGGCCTTAGTGATCCGGCGGTTCCGTATGGAAGGGCCGTCGCTCAACGGACAAAAGGTACCCCGGGGATAACAGGCTTATCTCCCCCAAGAGTTCACATCGACGGGGAGGTTTGGCACCTCGATGTCGACTCATCGCATCCTGGGGCTGAAGCAGGTCCCAAGGGTATGGCTGTTCGCCATTTAAAGCGGTACGCGAGTTGGGTTTAGAACGTCGTGAGACAGTTCGGTCCCTATCCGCCGTGGGCGTAGGAGATTTGAGGAGGGCTGCCCCTAGTACGAGAGGACCGGGGTGGACGAACCACTGGTGATCCTGTTGTTTCGCCAGAAGCATCGCAGGGTAGCTATGTTCGGAACGGATAACCGCTGAAAGCATCTAAGTGGGAAGCCGGCTCCAAGACTAGATCTCCCGTGATTTTTATCACCTAAAGGGCCCTCGAAGACTACGAGATACATAGGCTGGGTGTGTACGCGCAGCGATGCGTTTAGCTAACCAGTACTAATAGCCCGTGCGACTTGACCATCTTTTCCCTTTTCGCCGGATCAGGGCCAGGGCTTGTTCCAAGTTATCGTTTCGTAACACGCTCTTCGAGACCACATATCGATTTGCGGTGGTCATAGCGGAGGGGCCACACCCGATCCCATCTCGAACTCGGAAGTTAAGCCCTCTTGCGCCGATGGTACTGCACGGGTGACTGTGTGGGAGAGTAGGTAGCTGCCGCAGCCTCTTTGAAGGCCCCGGACCAAATGGTCCGGGGCCTTTTTTTGTCCTGCCGAACAGGCGGTTCACTCGCCACCGTCTGCGTGAACGGTTCAACGCGCCGACGAGCCCGTTGGAGAGCGTCGGCGAGCCGTGCCGCAGGTAGCTCAGCGCCCGCGCTCAAGTAGCTCCCGGCCAAGCCGCGATCACCGCTTGACAGCGGAGCGCGTCGCGGTTAGGTTTCAACTTGCATCCGGAGTGGCTCGGCCTCGGCCGAGCCCGGCAACCTGGGATGGACACCCGAGGTGCCGACCTACCTCAACTGGTAGGGATGCGGTCGCGGCGATACGGTCGAACGCGGCAACGAACTGTCCGGCTCCGCCCGGCGCCCTCACGGGCTCGACCTCGTTGCCTGCCGTTCACCGTCCACCGCGACAACAACCGATCTCACGTTCGCGGAGGACGACCATGACCGATTCCACTCGATTCCGATTCGCCACACTGGCGCTCCACGCCGGCTACACCCCCGAACCGCTCTCGGGCGCACGCGCCGTCCCGATCTACGCCACGGCGAGCTACGAATTCCGAGACGCGGCCCACGCGGCGGCGCTCTTCGATTTGAAGGAGGCCGGCCACATCTACACCCGCATCGGCAACCCGACGACGGGCGTGTTCGAAGCGCGGATGGCTGCCCTTGAAGGAGGGGTGGCCGCCGTCGCCACCGCCTCCGGCCAGTCCGCCATCGCCGGGACGATCCTCACCCTTCTCAAGGCCGGCGACGAGCTCGTGTCGTCGACGAGCCTGTATGGTGGGACCTTCAACCTCTTCAAGCTCACCCTGGCGCGGACGGGCATCCGCACCCACTTCGTGGACCACACGGACCTCGACGCCGTCCGCGCCGCCATCACCCCAAGCTGCCGCGCGCTGTTCGTGGAGTCGCTCGGCAACCCACAGCTCGACATCCCCGACATCGAGGCCCTCGCGGCCGTCGCCCACAATGCCGGGCTGCCCCTCATCGTGGACAACACGGTGGCGACCCCGGCGCTCCTTCGTCCGTTCGAGCACGGCGCCGACATCGTCGTCTCGTCGGCGACAAAGTACTTGGGGGGCCACGGGCAGGCGCTGGGCGGCATCATCGTCGACGGGGGGACGTTCCCTTGGGGCGCCGGGGGCTTCCCCGAGTTCACCGAGCCGCACCCGGGCTACCAAGGGATCCGCCTGGCGGAGGCGTTCGGCCCTTCGGCCTTCGCGGCAAAGGTGCGGCTCGACATGCTGCGCGACCTCGGCCCGGCCCTCGCGCCACACAACGCCCACGCGCTCCTCACAGGCCTTGAAACCCTGCTGCTGCGCATGACGCGCCACTCCGAGAACGCTCTCGCCGTCGCGCGCTTTCTGGCGGATCGGCCTGAGGTGGCGTGGGTGCGCTATCCGGGGCTTGAGAATGACCCCTACCACACACGCGCGCGACGCTATCTCCGCGGCGGTTTCGGTGGGATCGTCACCTTCGGGCTCAGAGGGGGCCTCGCGGCAGGGCGGCGCTTCGTCAACCACGTCGAGCTCTTCTCGTTGCTCGCCAACATCGGTGACACCCGCACGCTCGTCATCCACCCGGCGAGCACGACGCACCAACAGCTTACGCCCGACGAGCGCCGCGCCAGCGGTGTGACGGACGATCTCGTCCGCCTCTCGGTCGGCATCGAGGACCGCGAAGACATCCTCGGTGAGCTCACGCGGCTACTCGCGCTGAGCTGATCATGGGAGGCGCGATGAGAGATGAGACGAGCGGGTTGCTCTTCGACGTGCCGCTCGCGCCGGTTCGCCTCGAGGCCGGCGCCGAGCTCGAGCACCATGTGTTACGAGGCCACTGGTGGGGGCCGCCCGAGGAGCGCGCGCGCCTCCATGAGACGGCAGTGGTCTTGTCTTCGGACGAGGCCCGACGAGCTCACGGCCGCATCCTTTGCCGCAGCCGCGCGGATCTCGCCGCGCTCCGCGCGCGGGCGCCCGTCGACGGCCCGGGGCTCCTGCCCGACGTCCCGACGGTTCTCCTCGTCCACGCGCTCACGGGGGACGCCCGCGCGGGGGGCCCAGAGGGGTGGTGGGAGCCGGTCGTCGGCCCCGGGCGCCCCATCGAGCCTCGCCGCTGTCGCGTCCTCGGCTTCAACAATCTTGGGTCGTGCTACGGCAGCAGCGGGCCAGCCGACGAGGGTTTCCCGCGGCGCTCTGATGACCGCCGCTTTCCTGCCCCCGCCCCCATCGGCAAAGGGGCGCACGCGGTCCCCGAAGATCGCTTGCCGGCGACCGTCACGACCTGGGATCAGGCGCGGAGCCTTCTCATGGCGCTCTCGCGGTTGGGGGTGGACCGGGTCCACTTGGCCGCCGGCGGCTCACTCGGCGCCCAGATCGTCCTGGCCATGGCCGCGCTGGCGCCGACACGTATCGAACGCGCGCTCGTCATCGGCGCCGCCGTCCAGGCCTCGCCCTGGCTCATCGGCTGGAACCACATCATGCGGGAGCTCCTGCTCCTCGACCCTGGCTTCCCCCACGACGCACGCCGCGGCCTGGCGCTGGCCCGAGAGGTGGGGCACATGACCTACCGCGCCCAGGCCGGGCTCACGCTGCGCCACGGCCGACGCCACGCGCCCGACGCCGAGGATGAGACGGACGGTTGGTCCTCGCGGCGCGCCTATCGGGTCCAGACCTACCTCGAACACCAGGGTCGGAAGTTCCTCGGCCGCTTCGACGCGCGGAGCTACCTGGCCCAGCTCGACGCCTGCGACCACCACGACCTCCACCGCGCGCCGCCGTGGGTCGCGGGGGAGGCGGCGCGCGCTCCGTGGGGGCCTGCACGGATCACGGCGTCCCTCCTCGGGGTGGACATCGACACCGACAACCTCTACCCCGACGGCCAAATGGCCGCGCTCGTCGACGACCTCAAGGCCCGCGGGCAAATCGCCGCGCACGCATGGCTCACGAGCCCCCACGGACACGACGCGTTTCTCATGGAGTGGGATCAAGTGCGCGCGCTGGCGGCGCGCGCCATGGCGCTCCCCGCAACGCATGGAAAGAAATGAGATCATGAAGATATTCAAGTTCGGCGGCAGTTCACTGGGATCGAGTGAGCGACTTCTGTGGGTCACCGAGTGCGTCTCGCGCGCGCGCTCGAAGGGCCCTCTCGCCGTCGTCGTCTCGGCCATGGGGGACACCACCGACGCGCTCATCGCGGCGGCCCACAGCGCCGCGGCCGGCGACGGCCTCCGCGCCCACACGGTGCTCGACGTGGCCATCGACCGTTGCACGTCGACGGCGCTCCTGGCGGCGGCGCAGGTCGGCGCCGAGGCACGCGTCGCTCCCCTCGTACGCACGCATTTTGCCCCGCTCCACGAGCTACTCAACGCGATCGTGTTGCTCCGCGAGTGCAGCCCGCAGACCCTCGACCTCGTGCTCTCCTATGGCGAAGTGTTGAGCGCGCGCGTCCTGGCCGAGCTGCTGGACGGGCGCGGCACGCCGGCGCTCTTCGTGGACTCGCGGGACTGGACGGTGACGGACGAGACGTTCGGGAGCGCCGTCGTCGCGGCCGAGTAGAGCCGCGCTCGCGTCGCGGCGTTGCGGCCCGCATGGGGGGAGCGCGTACCGGTGACGACCGGCTTCCTCGGGCGCACCCCGGATGGGCGCACAACGTCGCTCGGCCGCAACGGCTCGGACTACACCGCGACCCTCCTCGGCTGGGCCCTCGGGGCCGGGGAAGTGGTCTCCTGGACCGACGTCCCGGGGGTGATGACGGCGGATCCGGCGCTCGTCGAGGAGGCGTATCCGCTGCGCCGCATGAGCTATTGGGAGGCGCTGGAGCTTGCCAATTTCGGCGCCCGCATGTTCCACCCGCGCACGATGGTGCCCCTCATCGCCGCGGGGATCCCGATGCGTATCCGCCGCACGATGCACCTCGAGGATCCGGGCACGCTCATCGATGCACATGGGGATGAGGACCAGACCCGCCCCACCTCCGTGACGTCCCTTGAGAACCTCGCGCTCTTGAGCGTCCAGTGGCGCAGCCTGACCCGCCCGGCCGACGCCGCGTTGCGGGTCCTGAGAGCGATCGCGGCGGGGGGGATCACCGTCTGGATGGCGAACCAGGCAGCCCACGGCCAGTCAGTGGGGATCGTCGTTCCGGCCGCGGAAGTCGACCGCGCGCAGGCGCTCCTCACCGCGGAGCTCGCGCGAGAGCAGGCCGACGGCGAAGTCGAAGCGGTCGGGGTGCGCCAACCGGTTTCGCTGCTCACCCTCGTCGCGGAGGCGATGGGGCAGCGGCCGGGCGTGGCGGGGCGCTTCTTTCACTCCCTTGGGGGGATCGGCGTCAACGTTTTGACGAGCGTGCAGGGGGCCAGCTCACGGTCGGTATCCTGCGTGGTGGGCGCGGAGGACACGGCGGTGGCCGTGCGCACGGTGCACGCGGCGTTCAACCTGGCTCACCAGAACCTGAGCCTGTTCGTGCTCGGCAAAGGGAGCGTCGGCAGCGAGCTGCTCGGCCAGGTCGCCGCGGTGGGGGCGGCGTTGCAACACGACCACGACCTCCGCTTGAACGTGGTGGGGGTGGCGGACAGCCGCCGGGCGGTCTTTGATCGCGCGGGCCTCGCGCTCCAGGGGTGGCGATCGTCCCTTGACGAGGCGTCGCCCGACGATACGCCGTGGCAGAAGCGCTATGTGGCGCTGTTCGACCAGATCAAGCGGCTGCCGGTGCCGATCCTGGTGGACTGTTCCGGCGCCGACGGGATGGAGGCGCTCTACGAGGAGGCCTTCGCGCGCGGTATCCATGTGGTGGCGGCCAACAAGAAGCCGCTCACGATCCCGTGGGACGCGCGCCAAGCGCTGCTCGCCGCGGCGCGGCGCGGCCACCGCGAGTACTTGTACGAGACAACGGTGGGCGCCAGCCTGCCCGTGATCGAGACCCTCAAGGACCTCGTGCGCACCGGCGACACGGTCCACCTCGTGGAGGGGTCGTTTTCCGGCACGCTGGGCTACTTGTCCAACGAGATCATGGCCGGAGTGCCGCTTTCCGAGGCCGTCCGACAAGCCCACGCCCTCGGCTACACCGAACCCAACCCCCAGGACGACCTGGCCGGCCTCGACGCGGCCCGCAAGACGCTCATCCTAGCCCGCGAGCTCGGGCACGCGTTGGAGCTCAGCGACATCGAGGTGACGCCGTTCGTGGCCGCCGAGCTGCTGGCGCCGCGGCCGCTCGACGCGTTCCTGGAAGCGCTGACGGACCTCGACGCCGCGTTCGCGGAGAAACTCGCGGCGGCGCGGGAGCGAGGCCGCGTGCTCCGCTATTTGGCGCGGGTTCAGCTGCCGAAGGGAGCTGCGCGCGCCGTCTTGTCGGTCGGGCCCGTCTACGTGCCGACGGAACACCCGGCGGCCCGGTTGCGCGGCACTGAGTCTTTCGTGGCGTTCACGACGGAGCGCTACTCGGAGTACCCTCTGCTCGTCCAAGGGCCGGGGGCCGGCGGGGCCGTGACCGCGGCGGGGGTGTTGGCCGACATCCTGCGGGTGGGCCAGAAGCTCCGGGGCCGCTGACCGGAAGAGCCGGCGCGTCGGGTCCCCGGAACCGTGGCGCGTCGGCTGTAAATGAAGAGTTCTTCGGATTCGGACAGGGGTCCTGCGGTGCCCTCCGAGACCGGAAGAACGTGCTCTCAACTCGCGCCTGATGATGGTGGCTTGACTACTTCTTCCATTTGCGCCGCCCTCGTTCCTCAGAACGAACCGACGATTATGGCGTTGCAAGATTATTCAGTTGGTGCTATAAGTGTGCACTGTTTTGGCATGCTAATTGCTGATCATCGGTCGTCTCATGGTTGCCTCGAAAAAGTCAGTTGGATCCGTCGCCTCGTGCGCCCAGGCCCTTCGCCATGATGCGCAGGCGGCAGTCGGGCCGTGTGACTTGCGCCCGCGCACCAGCCGCACGCGACTGGTGCTGCCGGGGGGTGAGCGTGTTGCGGTGATGGACGATCATTACTCGGATCGGATCCGCTGTGACCATCCGGAGACCAGCGACGGCGAGCCGCTTGGCGAGGCCCTGCTGGATCTCGCCGACGATCGTGACCGAGGTGCCGTGATGGTTATCGCGCCAAACTCCTTGGGGGTTGGCATCGAGCGCGCGGGAGTGCCCACCGTGGCTCGCATACCGGGGCTTTATCGGGGCCGACGCGACGGCATCATCGCCTATCGCACGCTCGCCCCCGGGCGTGCGCGGCTGGCCAACCCGGAGGCGGTGCGTCGCACCGATCGCGTGGTGCACCGCCGCGCGCGCCTCAGCGCCGGCGGTACGCGCGGCGCCGTGCGCACTGAGCGGGCGCGTCGCCAAGACGCGGCCGGCATCGCGGCTTTGATAGCCGAGACCTTTGAAGACTATCCGACTCCCAGTGGTGTTCCCGAGTACATCGAGCGCCAACTCGAGCAGGGCATTCCATTTCGTGTCATTCGTCACAAGGGGCGCATCGTGTCCTGCGCCAGCGCCGATCTCGTTCGCGAGGCCCGCACCGCCGAGCTGACCGACTGTGCTTCGCACCCCTCGCAGCGTGGCCGAGGCCACATGCAAGCGCTGCTCCGCGGGCTCATGCGCGATCTCTCGGCGATGGGTTATCCCACCGTTTTCAGCCTGGCGCGGGCGCGGGTGGTCGGAATGAACCTGGCGCTCTCACGCCTGGGGTTCGTCTGGCGCGGACGCACTGCTCAATCATGTCGGCTTGGCAAAGGGCTCGAGGACATCAACGTCTGGAGCTGCCGCCTCAAGTGACAAATCAACTCCGACCGGTTAGGCTCCTTATCCGCAGGGTAGCTTTTACGGTGCGTTGCCCCTTATCCTGTGGAACCCAATCGAGGAGGTTTTTTATCATGAGGATTCTCGCACGTTTGATGCTGATTATGGCGCTCTTGTCGATTACGGCATGCAAGCGCGAGGCCGAGGTGCCGGCCGAGCCCATCGATGAGGCGCCGGCCGTGCCCACCGATGAGGTGCCGGCCGAGCCCACCGATGAGGTGCCGGCCGAGCCCACCGATGAGGCGCCGGCCGAGCCCACCGATGAGGCGCCCGCCGAGAGGCCCACCGGGCAGCCTTCGGGTCCCGAGCCCATTCCTCCGCCGGACGACGTGGCGGAGCCACCCGAGGACGCGCTGAAGACCGAGTCGGGGCTGGTGTACAAGATCTTGAAGCCCGGCGACGGCGAGGAGCGCCCCGGGCCGCGTGATCAAGTGGAGGTGCACTACACCGGATGGACCGTTGACGGCAGTATGTTCGACAGCTCCGTCGTGCGCGGTCAGCCGACCACCTTCCCGGTCAACCGAGTGATCGCCGGCTGGACCGAGGGACTGCAGCTGATGAGGAGAGGCGAGAAGGCCCGCTTCTGGATCCCGGCCGATCTGGCTTACGGTGAACGCCCCCAGCGACCCGGGGCTCCGGCGGGGATGCTGGTCTTCGACGTGGAGCTAATCGACATCAAAGCGGCGCCTAGTGTGGATGCGCCGGAAGACGTGGCGGGGCCGCCCGAGGACGCCGAGCGGACCGAGTCCGGCCTGGCATACAAGGTCCTCGAGCCGGGCGAAGGTGATCGGCGTCCGGTGGAGAGCGACGTCGTTCAGGTCCACTACACCGGCTGGACCACCGACGGTGAGATGTTTGACAGCTCGGTGTTGCGCGGCCAACCAGCGACCTTCCCGCTGGCGGGAGTCATCCGCGGCTGGACCGAGGGCTTGCAGCTAATGAAGGTGGGGGAAAAGACCCGCTTCTGGATCCCCGCCGAGATGGCTTATGGCGAGACCCCAGCGCGCCCGGGGGCGCCGGCCGGGATGCTGGTGTTTGACGTGGAGCTGCTCGGTATTCAGTGAGTTGCAGCGGTTCTGGGCGAATCAACGCCCCGCGCGGAAATGGTCGAATCCGCCGTCCAGCTCTTTTCTCACCGCCTCGCCGTGACGCCTGAACACAACCGCCCCGCAGCGCTCGCCTTGATTTGGGTGGCGTAGGACCCCGATCCACGAGATCGGGGCACTCTCCGGGGTTGAGCTCGCAAGCGCGGCGACCGCTTCGAGATCGCTCGGGGCCACCGCGAAGAGCAGGGCGTAGTCCTCGCCTCCGGCGAGCGCGAGGTCCTCCGCCGCTTCGTGTCGTCTCAAGGGCGCTGAGAGCGGGAGTCTCTCGAGCGCGAGGTCGGCCACCAGCCCAGAGGCAAGAGTCAGATGTCCGAGATCCTGGACGAGCCCATCAGAGATATCGATGGCCGCCGTGGCAAGGCCGGACGTGCCGAGGGCCCTCCCCAGGCGGCAACGAGGGACGGGGTCGAAGAGCGCGCTCCAGGGCGGCTTCCGGCGCTCCGCAATGTCTCGCGGGTGTTCGCCACGCTCGCTCATTCGCAGCGCCAGGGCGGCATCGCCGAGCGGTCCGACGACGCAAAGGTGATCACCGGAGCGCGCCCCCGAGCGGAGCAGCACGCCCCGGGACGGCGCCTCGCCGAAGAGAGTCAAGGTGAGAACACGGGGCTTTGGGCTCCCGGTGAGATCTCCGCCGACGATGGCCGCGCCGTACTCGCCGAGCCGTTCCACCACCCCGCGCAACAACTCTTCGAACTCCTCGCGCCCAACTGCTTTCGGGAGCGCCATCGCGAGCGTGGCGAATCGAGGCTCGGCCCCCATCGCCGCGATGTCGGAGAGGTTGGTGGCCGCGAGTTTGCGGCCGGTCTCGCGCGGAGTCGTCCATCCGGTGCGAAAGTGGACGTCTTCAATCATGGTGTCGGTGGTGACCACGAGCGGTCGCGTGGGGGGGCGCAGCACCGCTGCGTCGTCTCCGATCCCCACTAGCAGATCGGCCATATCGGCGGGCACCGTGCGTCGAATGTGCGCGATGCGCTCAAACTCGGTTTGGGCCATCTAAAAGTCGCAGTCTTCGAGCGCCGAGCGGTCTTCGGCCGCTTTGACGCATTCCACCGCGCGCTTGTCGGCCAGACGCCGGCAGTCGTCGATACAGCGTCGGCGTCTGTGTCGCCTGACGCGCTCCAAGTCCTCCTCGAAGAGCTTGAGGCCCTCGGGATCTTTGGCCAGTTTGCGGCGCTGCTCCTCCAAGAGCAGCTCGAAGAGGTGGTCGCAGGCGCTTTCGCACAGTGACTCATCGAAGAGGAGCGCCTGGGCGTCGGAGATATGGATGCCGCTGTCGGTTTGCGCACCGCTGTCGGGGATCTCCCTCCCGGCGCCGGCCAGCGCAGCGAGCTCGCGATTGTCGTAGGAGGGCCGAGGAGGGTCGGTTGCGTCGCGGCGGCAGCCGATGAAAACCAGCAGAGCCGGGAGCAACAACAGTGCCACCCCCATCCGTGAAAAGCCCTTCGCTAACTGCTCACGCGCGGCATGTGGTGTTATCACGGGCACTCTCTAATCCCCGGTCGCCATCACTCGCATCAACGGTATGCCGAAGACGCGTATCATCACATCACCCTCCCAGGCCATTGTGGCCCATCCGGAGCCCCGCCACAATCCTTTCTTTCTACCATAATCGTCGGTTCGTTCTGAGGAACGAGCGTGTGGAGTCGCGTGCATATGCAAGGAAACAAAACGAATTAGGCGGAGGCGTAGCAGCGCTACGTCGAGCACTAATTCGGTGCAGGTGACGCCGCAGATGTGCGTGAATCCGCGCGCGAATACCAGGATGGGCCGACGATTATGGTGTTATAGTTTGCTTTAGTGGCGCGTGTCGGCGGCGATGATTGCGCGCCGGCCTCAATCGACAGCCGAAGATACGTGGGCGTTCATGTTGCGTTTTATCTGCTATCGGCTGGTGACGGCTTTGACCGTTCTCTGGCTCGTGTTCACCGCGGCCTTTCTGCTGGTGCGCTTTGCTCCCGGGGGGCCTCTCGAGAGCGCCGATGCCCTCCCGCCCTCCGTGCGGGCCAATCTCGAAGAGCGCTTTGGGCTGGACCGTCCGCTGCGCGAGCAGTACGTGGAGTCGTTGAGAGCGGCGCTTCGGTTCGACTTCGGGGTCAGCTTCATCCACCAGGGGCAACTTGAGGTCGGCGAGCTGCTCAGCCGCGCGGTGCCGATCTCACTCGAGCTAGGGCTATATGCCACCGTGTTTGCGTTGTTCGTCGGGCTGCTGGCCGGGATCGTCGGCGCGCGTCGGCCGGGCGGTTGCCTCGATCGCGCGGTGACTTTCCTGGCGCTCTCGGGCTACGCGGTGCCGAGTCTGGTGCTGGCGCCGTTGTTGGTGCTTCTCTTCGGCGAGCGGTTGGCCTGGCTGCCGGTCTCCGGTTGGGATGGGGTGGCCTCCAAAGTGTTGCCCACGGTGGCGCTGGGGCTGGTGTTCGCGGCGGCGCTGGCGCGTCTCTCGAGGAGTAGCTTCGAGAACGCGCTCAAAGAGGACTTTGTGGTTGCGGCGCGGGCACGGGGGGTGAGTGAGAGGCGAATTCTGGTGCGTCATGTGTTGCCCCACGGGATTGGCCCCGTGCTCGGGTTTCTCGGCCCTGCCTTGGCCCAGGTGCTCACGGGATCGATTGTCGTGGAGCGGGTGTTCGCGATCCCCGGAGTGGCCGAACACTTCATCGAGAGCGCGCTGGCGCGTGATTACCCGGTGCTGATGGGGGTCGTCATGCTCTATAGCGCGCTGCTGCTGCTACTCAACCTGGTGACGGATCTGGCCCACGCCTATCTCGATCCGCGAGTCATGGAGCCTGCTCGATGAAGCGCCCCATATCCATCGCTCGTTGGCTGAGAGGCCGTTTTTGCGGCCACGGCCGGTGGTTGACCGGTGGCGCCGCGGCGGTGCTGGCGTTTTTCGTGACAGCGGGGCTCGCGGCGCCGTTGGTGAGCATGCGACTCACCCGATTCGCGCCCGATGAGCTGCACCCCGAGTTGGCGTTCGCGCCCCCCGGCGCGCGGGCGATCCCCAGGTTGAACCCACGCTATGACGGCGATTCGAGCGCTTTCGCGGCGCTCGACCACGATGGCGACGGGTTGCTGCGGTGTTATCGCCGCCCCTCGCCGGACGGCGGGGTGCCTCTGCTGGCCATGGCTCAACGCGATTGGCCCGTTATCCACGAGGAGATCGTCGCCTCCCTGGAGCGCCTCGAGGCGCGCGGAGTGATGGTCGACGAGTTCTTCGGCGCAGTCACGGGGCGTTTGGTGTGCCCCGCGCTCGACAAGCGCCGCGTGCTGTACGACGGGTTCTATGCCACCTTGTTGCAGAGTTTTGACGGGGGGGCGGGCGTACCGGCGGATGGCGAGCTGGAGATCGATGAATATCCCCATGATCCGGGGCAGGTGTCGTCCGAGGTTTTGGCGGCGGCCGAGTACCTCGAGTGGCCCTTGCTCGGTAGGGCCGGGTTTGCCCGGCTGGATCTCAACGGTGACGGCAAGCTCCACCGGGAAGAGATCTTGGAGGCGACCCGTTCGCTGCGGTTCAATCCTGTCCATCTGCTGAAACACCACGACAGAGACGGCGATCTAGCCATTTCCGCGGCTGAGTTTCCCGGGCTGCCGCGGCCCTCGGTCTATCTGCTCGGGGCCGACTCGCTCGGCCGGTGTCTCCTGACGCGGCTTTTATACGGCGCGCGTGTCTCCTTGGCGGTCGGTTTTGGGGCCACCGCGTTGAGCCTCTTTATCGGTATTCTCTTCGGAGGGCTGGCGGGCGGCGGAGGGTCGCGTCGCGACGAAGCCATGATGCGCTTTGTCGATGTGCTCCACGGGCTCCCCTTTCCCCTCGTGGTAATAATGGCGTTGGTGGTATTGGGGCGGGGTCTCTGGGCGCTCATCTTGTTGTTGGGGGTGACCGGGTGGATGACCATGGCCCGCGTGGTCCGCGGCCAGGTGCGGGCGTTGCGGCAGGCGCCGTTCGTCGAGGCCGCGCGCGCCTACGGCGCGCGGCCTGGAACCATCATTGGGCTGCATTTGCTTCGCAACGCCGCCCCCCCGGTCTTGGCCTATGCGGTCTTGATGGTGCCGGGCGCGATGTTAGGAGAGGCGTTCTTGTCGTTTCTCGGGCTCGGCGTCGCGCCCGACTCCCCCTCCTGGGGGGCCTCAATCGCAGAGGGAGCGGCCCACATGGCAAGCGCACCGTGGCTGCTGTGGCCGTCTGCGCTAGCGCTGGGGAGCACTCTGATGGCATTTCACCTGGTTGTTCGGTGCAGGTGACGCCGCAGATGTGCGTGAATCCGTCCGCGTTTCCCAGGATGGGCCGACGATTATGGGACGCTTATGGATGTTGACATGGAGCGTGTTCGTCGTATAGGGTGAGGCTTCCCCGAATGGGAGTCGCGCACCGGTGCGTGCTTCCCTTCTGAAAGCTGAAACAAGGGACCTTGGACCGCCTAGGGTGGAACCTGATTGGCAGGTCGACATCTTGACGCGACGCCGAAAGTGCGGTCGCGGTGAAGGAGGAGCGAATATGCGAGGCCGAACCGTTCGGAGAGGGCTCAAACTGGTTGGTATCTTGTGCGCGCTGGGGCTGTTTGCCGGTTTGGGCTGTGGGCCCAAGTACCCCGAGTGTAAGACCGACGACCACTGCAAAGACTATGGCGAGTATTGCGTCAACAATATGTGTCGCGAGTGTCGCGATAACAGCCACTGCAATGCCGAAGACGCGTGCATGGTCTGCGGGCCCAACTACACTTGCGTCAAGCAGGCCGGTTGTTGTCACAGCGACCTCGACTGCCCGGTCGGTGTCTGCCGCAAGGCTCCGGGTGCGGAGGTCGGTCAGTGCTACGGCAACTGCGACGCCGACAACCCCTGCCCCGAAGGGCAGAAGTGCGAGAACAACATGTGTGTGCCGGCCGCCGAATGCACCGGCCCGGGCCAGTGCGGCCCGGATCGCACCTGTGTCGACGGTCGTTGTGTCCCTCGCTGTGAGCCCGAGGTCGTATACTTCGACTTCGACGAGTCCCGGCTGCGCCAAGATGCCCAGGAAGCGCTGCGGCGTAACGTCCAGTGCATTCGGGAGCGTGGCCAGCATGTGACCATCGAAGGTCACTGTGACGAGCGCGGAACCAACGAGTACAACATGGCGCTCGGCTCGCGGCGGGCCAACTCGGTCAAGCGTTATCTCACCGAGCTTGGCATCTCGGCGGACATGATCAGCACTATCTCGTACGGCGAAGAGCGGCCGGTGTGCCGCGAGAGCCACGAGGGCTGCTGGCGCCGCAACCGCCGCGCCGAGTTCAGATTCCGCTAGGTCTTCCCCTCGCGTGCCGCGTCTTAGATAGCGCTGTCTGGCCAGGCGTGGCCGAAGTCTCTTCTCTCCCAACCTTGATTGTCTTTCCAAGCCGAGCACTGAGCGCGCCGTGACGAGGCTAATCGACCGCGCGCGTTATGTAATTGAAGGCCGCGGGCGGTCCGTGCTAGGTTGAGCGCCGTCGCCGGGGGGCCGCTCGAGCGCCGTCGCGACGTGAGGAGGATTGTGATGACTCGGATGGACCGTCTCTCTTCAACGCTATTGCTTTTGTTGCCGGTGGCGGTGCTGGTTGGCGGCTGTGTGTCGCTCAACAAGTACAGCGTGCTCGAGGAGCGGGTGGTTGACCTCGAGAGGGAGAGCGCCCGCACTCGTGATCGGCTCGGGCGCGGTGAGAACCGCATCGAGAACCTCTACTCCCGCTTCCAGGAGGACAAGAAGGCGCTTCGAGAGAGCGGCGCGATGCGAGGCGCGACTCTCGACGACGTGCGAATGCACCTCGCGGCGACCGACGGGAAGCTCGAGGCCCTCGCGTTTCACAACGAGGCCCAGCGTCAGCAACTCCAATCGGTGATAGATGCCCTCGACGAACGCTTCGGCCTCTCCCTTGCCGTTCGAGGTGATGCGTTGCCCCCCGATGAAGACGGGCTGTTCAAGCACGGGGTCGGGCTGCTCAATCGGGGTGAGCTGCGAGATGGACGGGCGACCTTCAGGATTTTTTTGGAGCGCTACTCCAAGTCCGAGCGAGTGGCGGAGGCCCGGTTTCTGATCGGGGAGTCGTATATGACCGAGGAGAAATACGACCTGGCCATCCGCGAGTTTCAAGCTCTCCACGATCAGCACCCCAAGAGCGATCTGCTGGCCCAGACGCTCTGGCGCATCGCCGATGCGTTGGTGGCGCAACGACACTGCAAGAAGGCGGCGGCGGTCCTCGACTACTTGCGGCAAAGTCAGCGCCGGAGCGATGAGGCCAAGGCGGTCCCGGATCGCATCAAGCAGATTCGGGCGGAGTGCAAGTAGCTTTGGGTTCGACGTGTGGGCGAGTCGTCGCAAAACCCCCAACCGCCGGGTCGCGCAAACGGGTGCCTCGGCGGGGCGCCGACGCCGATGTGATCGTTGTCGGCGCCGGTCACGCGGGGACTGAGGCGGCGTTGGCGGCGGCCCGCCGCGGCGCTTCGGTCCTTCTCCTGACAATGGACGTCGATCGCGCCGGCTGGATGTCCTGCAACCCCGCCATCGGGGGCACCGCCAAAGGGCACTTGGTGCGCGAAATCGACGCTCTGGGCGGCGAGATGGGACGCCTCGCCGACCGCGCCGCGATTCAGGTGCGGTATCTGAACGACAGCAAAGGCCCCGCCGTTCGCGCCACCCGCGCTCAGTGCGACCGCCGGCGTTACGCCATCGCCGTTTGCGAGGTGCTCTTTGCCGAGCGACGGGTGCGGGTCGCGTCACGCACGGTTGAGGCGCTGCTGGTGGAGAGCGGTCGCGTGGGTGGGGTGGTCACCGGGCTCGGCGAACGATTGCGCGCGCCCACTGTGATTCTGACCACCGGGACGTTTCTGCGGGGACTGATCCACGTGGGCGATTACCGCGAGCAGGCCGGGCGAGCCGGTGAGCCCGCCGCGATGGGCTTGTCGCGCTGTTTGGAGCAGCTCGGTTTCCCGATAGCGCGGCTCAAGACAGGCACCACTCCGCGGCTCGACGGACGGACTATCGACTTTGGGGCGCTGAAGGTCCAGCCGGGGCTCGTTCCGCCGCCGAGATTCTCCTTTTTTGGGCCCATGTCGCCTCTGCCTCAGGTCGCCTGCCATCTCACGGCCACCCACGAAGAGACTCACCGCGCGATTCGCGACGGCATCGATCGTTCACCGCTCTTCTCGGGTGTCATTGAAGGTGTTGGAGCGCGCTACTGCCCCTCCATCGAGGACAAGGTCGTCCGTTTCCCCGACCGCCCGCGGCACACGATTTTTTTGGAGCCGGAGGGGCTCGACACTCACGAGATCTATCCAAACGGCCTCTCGACGAGTTTGCCGCTCGACATTCAACTCAAATTCTTGAGGACCATCCCGGGACTCGAGAAAGTCCAGGTGGTGCGACCGGGCTATGCCATCGAGTACGATGTGGTCGATCCGCGTGAGCTCGAGCCGTCCCTCGAGAGTCGTCGGGTGGCGGGGCTCTATCTGGCCGGACAGGTGAACGGCACCTCGGGCTATGAAGAAGCCGCCGCTCAAGGGCTGCTGGCCGGGATCAACGCCTCGTTGGCGCTCGACGGTGACGCGCCGCTCCGTCTCGAGCGGTCACAGGCCTACACCGGGGTCATGATTGACGATCTGACCACCCGCGGGGCGGACGAACCCTACCGGATGTTCACCTCGCGCGCCGAGCACCGCCTCTTGTTACGCGAGGACAACGCGGATGAGCGTCTGACCTCCATCGGGCGCGAGTTGGGGCTCATTTCCGATGAGCGCTTTGCGCATTACCAGGAGAAACGCGCGCGAATCGCGGCGGCTCGTGAGCTCTTGAGAAGTGTCCGTGTCTCTCCCAGCGAAGCGACGCGGGAACGCTTGCGGCGGATAGGGATCGGGGGGCTCAATGGGGACGCGACGCTCGAGATGCTGTTGCGCCGGCCGAAGGTGACTCTCGCGCAAGTGGCTCAAATGGCGCCCGACCGGGAGGAGCTGCGCGATCTGTCCCCCGAGGTTGCGCGCTCGCTGACTATCGAGGTGCGCTTCGAGGGTTATCTGGAGCGGGAGAAGAGCGAGGTGCTCCGCCTGCGGAAGCTCGAAGATCAGCTGCTTCCCGAGGAGATCGATTATGGGGCGCTCCCCGGGTTGAGCGTGGAGTTGGTCCAGAAGCTGACGCGTGTCCGTCCGCGCTCACTCGGACAGGCCGGCCGGATCCCCGGGATGACTCCCGCGGCGCTCACTCGCCTGGGTCTGCTCCTTCGATGAAGTTTGGCAGCGCCGGCGGGGGTCTACTCCCGGCCGCTCCTGGGGTCTGGGGCGCGCACCGCCGGGACTCCCAGGGGGTCGGTGACCTCATCGTCGCCGGGGATGCGGTCGACGCGCAACAACAGGATGGTGATGTTGTCCTTGCCGCCGGCCTGATTGGCCAACCTGATAAGCTTTCGGCCAATCTCATTGAGATCGTCGAGAGCGCTCTCGATGGTGTTCTGGACGATCCAGTCGTCCACCAGATCCGAGAGTCCGTCAGAGCAGACCAGGAAGAGATCGCCATGGCGCTTCTCCACCACTCGGATCTCGGGGTCCACATACTCATTTAGCCCGATGGCGCGCACGATGACGTTATTGCTTTGGAACTCTTTGCTCTCTTCAGGCGCGAGGGCTCCAATGTCGAGGTAGTGGTTGAGCAGTGAGTGGTCGCGAGTCAACTGCACCAACGCGCCGTCGCGATAGCGGTAGACCCGGCTATCTCCCACATGGCCGATTACCATATGACGCTCGGTGCCGAGGATGACGCAGACGGTGGTCCCCATCCCCTCGAGGCGGCTGTCGCTCTTGGATTTGAAGTAGGTCTGTTCGTTGGCGTACTGGATGGCGTTGGAGATGGCGGCTTCCTCAAAGCTTGCCCCTTCGTGCACTGGATAACGCCATTGGATGTCGTCTTGGCGGCAAGTTTCGGTGATGAACTCGACGATGTGATCGGTGGTCAGACGGCTGGCCACCTGCCCGGAGGCGTGTCCCCCCATGCCGTCGGCCAGTATATAGAGCTCCGCTTCGTCGAGGAGCAAGAAGTAGTCCTCGTTCTTTTCGCGTTTGAGCCCCACATCGGTGGCGCCGTGGCTTCTGATGACAAATCCCATGCGTTGTCCCGGGGGGGGCATCCCTCGTGGTGCTCGCGGGAGCCCCGGAGTCAGCCTTCCTGTCGGCGGAGCGCCGCCTATTCGGTTCGCCCCCCTGCGTGCCGAAGCTCCGCGTGTAGCTCCAAAACACGAGAAAAACTAGCACCCTGGCAGATGAGCGTCAACTCCTTGGATTGGTGAAGGGGGTTTGCTAACATCTGCTCTCGCTTAGTCGGGGCGCGACACTTCTTGGGTGCGCCCGGCGCCTTAGAGGGGAGGGGCGAACCAGATGGGCGATCAGCGCGAACCCAAGAGTACTGTCGGCTCGAAAACGATCTCGGCGACGCACCGCGGCCAAGCCTTGACGATCACGACTATTCTGCTCGCGGTGGCCGGGACATTCATCTCGCTCCAGCTCACCCATCTTCACTACAAGGTCAACACCGATCCCGACTTCATGTCGTTTTGCAACATCGGCGACGCGGTCAACTGCGAGACCGTCGCGGCCAGCGCTTACTCGCAGGTGTTCGGAGTGCCGGTGGCGGTCTGGGGTTGCCTGGCATACCTGGTCCTCCTGGGGCTCGCGCTGAGCGGGGCGCGCGCTGCGCGCGCGGCGCGTTATCCCGGCTTGCCCGGGCTCATTGTGCTGTGGGCGCTGGCGGGCATGGTGTGCACGGCGGTGCTGGCCTATATCTCGACCTTCTTGATTGAGTCCTTCTGTGTCTTGTGCGTGATGCTGTATCTCATCAATTTGACTATTCTGGGGTTGAGCTTTCCCCTCGCCACGCGCACCTCGGGCTCGATTGGGCGGGCGGTACGCGCTGATCTGCGGGCCATGCGCCAGTGGCCGAAGCTCACCGGCATCGGCGCGCTCACGCTCGGCGCCGTGGTGGGCGCGCTCCTGCTTTTTTACCCGCAGATTCATCTGACCTCGGTGGCGGCCGCGCCCGTCATAATGGATGACGGCTGCGGATCCAACTTGCGCACGGCCGATGGGCACCCGATGGTCGGCGCGAAGGATGCCCTGGTCACGATAATCGAGTTCAGCGACTACCAGTGCGGTCACTGCCGCGGCGCCCATTGGACCCTGCGCCGGTTGGTGGATGAGTACGACGGCAAAGTTCGCCTGGTGCACCGCCACTACCCGCTCGACAACTCGTGCAATCCCCACATCCCGCGCCCGTTTCATCGCTACGCGTGTCTGGCGGCGCGCGCCACCATTTGTGCCGACGAGCAGGGCAAGTTTTGGGAGATGAACGACATCCTCTACGAGAACCCGCGACATCTCGAGCGCAAGCATCTGGCGGGCTACGCCCGCCAACTCGATCTCGACCTCTCGAAGTTCGAAGCCTGCCTGGTCAGCTCGCGCACCGAGGAGAAGCTCCGTGAGGACATCCACGCCGGGACCGGGTGGGGAGTTCGCGGTACCCCCGCGTTTGTCATCAACGGCCGGCTGGTGACCGGGGGGCGCTCCAAAGAGGCCTTCCGCGAGGAGATCGAGAACGCGATGTCCGGCTGCCCCGAGAGCGACGAGTGAGGTGGCGGACTCAGGGGCCCAGGTCGTACTCGCGCAATGCCTCCAGTATCGCTTCCGCCATTGCGGCGTAGCCCTCGCGGTTCATGTGGCAGTAGTCCAAGAACAGCTCCCCCCCCGGGACGCCGTGGGGCGACAGCGCGCGGGCGCGCTCTTCCAGGTCGACCAGCGCGGCATTCGCCGCTCGGACGGCCTCTTCGCGTATGATCTCGTTGAACGACGGGCGGCAGCGGTTATAGGGCGCAAGCTCGGTGTGCTGCTCCAGGACGTGGCGCGCGTGCTCGTAGTCGCCCTGGCGATAAAGTTCGAGTCCGAGGCGGCGCAGCGCCTCCAGCGGGCCGTGTTCCTCAAACTCTTCGAGCTTCCGCCGCGCGGCCTCGCCGGGGGGCGGCTCGATCACCTCGAGCGCGGCCACGCCGCGAAACGCGCCCTCGTCGGAGAGCGTATGGACCACCTCTTCCCCCGTGTAGCGAAGGTTGACCGGCAGTGTCCCGAGCAGGATCGGCACTCCTCGTGCCTCGGCCGCCGCCAGGATGGCGCGGATGTTTTCTCGAAACACCTCGCGCAGAGCCGCCGTGGGGGCGTCCTGGGCGGTGTAGTGGCTGCGCTCGAGACCGTCCTCGAGCGGCGCCATGAGCCGCATCATCAGCCTGAACCCCCCGAAGCGACGAAGCTGTTCGGTGACCACTCCGGGGGGCAACGCTCCCTCGTTGTTACAGGTCAGCACCAGCAGGACGTCCGGATCGAAATTGACCACCTGATCCGCGATCCGGCGGACCCGGGATGAGTTTTGGGCGCCGGTAGCGGCGTTCAACACCTCGATCTCGCTCTCGGGATAATCGGCCGCGAGTTGGTCGCGGAGCCACGACGCGATTCCGCCCGACCGCTCGGTGTCGTGAAGCTGGTGAGTGTAGGGTGAGCCCATGGCGAAGGATCCGCCAAGTACGAACATCCGCCAGCCGTTCTCTCTCTTCTGTCTGCGGAAGCGGCTCGGGACCATTGTCTTGCGGCCGTAGGGGGTGGTCGTCAGCCATTGTCCGTCGGCGGTCTGCCCGAAGACCGGCTCATCGGCGTAGCGGACGAAATCGTCGGGTCCGCGATAGGTGGAGATCAAACCCCGCCGTTCGCCCAACTCCACCGCCGCGTTGATTGCGATCAGGAGCCCCCCGGCCACCGCCAGCCCCAAAAGCAACTGCCATCCGAGAGGGTTCATGGGAAGCTCGGTCAAAGCGAGTAAATCAAAGGAATCACGGTGGCGCGATCCGACAGGAGTGCCAGCAGGGCCAGCAGCAGAAAGACGACCACCAAGGGCAACAGCCAATATCGTTTTCGGCGCGAGAGAAAAAACCAAAACTTGTTCGGCAGATCGCGCATCAAGCACTCCGTTTTTCTAATTATACCAAAGTACAGAATCCCTCAATCCTCCACCGCGTCCGTGGACCGAGGGGAGTGAGTCGGGTGCAAGTGCAAGGAAACAAGCCAAATCGAGCGGAGGCGTAGCAGCGCTACGTCGAGCATCGATTTGGTGAAGGTGA
>PWKZ01000020.1 GCA_003559575.1 Bradymonadales bacterium
GCAAGGAAACAAGCCAAATCGAGCGCAGTCGTAGCAGCGCTACGTCGAGCATCGATTTGGTGAAGGTGACGCCGCAATTGTGGCCGAATCGCTTCCCGAATCCCGGAAGAGGGTGGAGGATTGAGGTGGAACTCGCAAACCTCTTCGTGACCGTGGTCGGCGTCTCGCTGGCCCTCCTTGGGATCTGGGCCGGCCGGGTGTTCGTACTCCCTCAGCCGCCCGGTAGTGAACTCTCCTGGCCACGCCGCATCCGGCGCGCGCTCGGGGCGGCCGTCGCCGGGTTGGGCCTCTTTGTGATCGCCGGAGGGCTGACGACCCGCTTCGACCACGGCGACTGGATCACCGATTTCGAGCAGGGTAGGGCCCTGGCGCGCGAGCGTGGCGGCCCCGTGATCGTCGACTGCTGGGCCGAGTGGTGCGCCGCCTGCAAGGAGATCTTCGCCAAGACGCTGGAGCACCCCGCCGTCAAGCCGCGCCTCGACGATTTCACCAAGATCAAGCTAGACATGGACGCACCGGAGAACGACCACCTCTATGAGCGCTTTTCGTTCAGTAATCTCCCATGGGTGGCGGTGTTCGACTCGGTCGAGCAGATGAGCACCGACGAACCTCGACCGCGGCTGGTCATCCGCGAAAAAATCTCGGCGCCGGAGTTCCTGGCTCTGCTGGACGGCGAGACCTCCTTGGCCGCCTCCCCCGAGGTGGGCACCTGGCTGGCCGAGCGAGGGTTGTTGCTGACCTTCGTGCTGGTGTTCCTGGGCGGGGTGGCGCTCAGCTTCACACCGTGCGTCCTGCCGGTTTACATCCTGACCGTCAACCTGATGGGCGCCCAGCGGATCTCATCGCTCTCCGGTCGATTCGGGTTGTCGAGCGTCTATGTGCTCGGGCTGGCTATCACCTACAGCGTCCTCGGGGTAGTCGCGGGGCTCACCGGCACCTCGATGGGGGTGGCTTTTCAAGATCCACGAATCGTGGGCGCGATCGCGGTCATCTTTCTCCTGCCGGCCCTCTTCTATCTCGAGATCCTGCGGCTGCCGCAAGCCTCCGGCCTCGCGACCCGCGTCACCTCCGCCACCGACAACAGGGTTCTCCTGGCGCTGCTGTCGGGGATGACCGTCGGCTTCGTCGCCGCCCCTTGCATCGGGCCGATGTTGATCGGTATCTTGACCTATATCGGGGCTCAGCGAGATGTGTGGCTGGGTTTCTGGCTGATGTTTATCTTCGCGCTGGGGATGGGGATGCTGTTCCTGGCGCTCGGCACCTCGACCGCGGTGCTGCAACGTGTCCGCAAGACCGGCGCCTGGGGCTACCGCCTCGAGATGCTCTTCGCGGTGGTGTTCATTGCCGTGGGAGCACACTTTTTGCGGCTCGTGCTCCCAGTGTTGAGTGGTTTGGTCCGTTGGCTCGCCGTGTCGAGCCCCATTTGAGCCGAGGAGGTCATGATGCTCGCGAGAACTATGTCGGCAATTGCTTATCGCTATTTGTGCCTCGGGATACTGACGGTGGCGCTCCTGGTCTCTTGCGGCGAGAGCGAGGATTTGACGCCGCACGACCCCGGGCCGGGGCCGGGGCCGGGGCCGGGCGAGAGCGTTGTGGATCGCAACGTGACCGAGGTCTGGGGGCGCGTCCAAAACCTCGAGGGAGCGCCGCTGCCGGACGTCCACGTCGAGATCGGCGGCTCGTCCACCACCACCGGCTCGTTGGGCGACTTCAAGCTGCCGGCCTCCCCGGGGGCCGCCGTCGTGCGGTTCGAGAAGGAGGGCTTTTTGCCGACGTTCAGGCGGGTGAGGGTGCTCGACGGCGCGGCAACGGCGGTGAGCGCGCGGATGCGGATGCGGGCCGAGCCCATTGTGCTCGACCTCGACCACGACCCCGGCGCCTATGGCGCGCGGGGCGCCGCCCTGGAGCTCTCTCCCGGCGCGCTCGTGGACGCCGCCGGCAACCCGGTGACGGGACAGGTGCTGGTGTACCTGACTCCCTTCGATCCAAGTGTTCAGGAGGAGTTTGACGCCATGCCGGGCGACTTCACGGCGACCACCAGCGGCGGAGAGCCGGCGATCCTGGAGTCGTTTGGTGTCCTCGAGGTGACCGTCACTCAAAACGACCAGCAGCTCCAGGTGGCCCCGGGCGCCACCGTCAACATCAGTATTCCGGCCCCGGCCGGAGTCGAGTCCCCCCCCGAGTCGATGCCGTTTTGGAGCTTCGACGAGCAGCAAGGGCTATGGGTCGAAGAGGGCACCGGCCTCTACGACGCCGCCAACGGAGTCTATGTCTCCGACATCGAGCACTTCTCCTACTGGAACGCCGACATCGTCATCGAGTCCACCTGCCTGAGCGGCCGAGCGCTCGACGCCTTCGGAGCCCCGCTGCCCGGCGCGCATGTGGTGGCCGGCGGGGTCGACTACCTGGGCTCGGCGAGCACCACCGCCGACGAGAACGGCGAGTTTTGTGTCGTCGTGCGCAAGGACTCCACGGTCCGCTTGACACTCTCCGACGGCTTGCGCGGCCTCTTGCAGGTGGAGGTCGAAAGCGACGACCGCGACACGACCATCCCGCCCGACTGCGCCGACTGCCTCTCCGTCGGCGACCTCACGGTCAGCGCGCGCGGCTGCGAGGAGGTGGGCAACCCCTGGGCCCACACCTGCGCCGATGGGCTGCAAGAGATCTTCGAGTGCCATCAAGCCGAGGGGGATTGTACGGTCCGCTACGGGGCGAGCTATGATGATTTGATAATCGAGTACGCGAGCGGCGCGGAGACACGGATTTTCCTCGATGTGTTCGGGGACGGCGGCTACGACATGAATGGCGAAATGTACGGCCCGGACGGACAGCTGTGCGGGACGATGTACATGGAAGGGAGCGAGGAGACGAGCGAAGAGGGTATGCGCTATGAGATCGGTGCGCCGGACGGCAGAACATGGCTCTTCGAGCAAGATATCGACACCGGCGACATAACCGTCTCTTGCCCCAACGGCGAGTCGTTCGTGATGACCGGCGCGCAGATCGAGGCGTGGCAGGCCTGCGCCGGCCAAGAGGACCAGGAGTGCACCTTTGAGGGCGACATGGGCACGCCCGACTTCGGAATGTGCTCCACCGACGACGATTGCCGCGACGCCGAGTTCCCCGACGCGGTCTGCTGCGATTACATGGGCTCGCAAATCTGCCTTGACCGCGCCACCTGTGAACAAATGCAATCGATGGGCTGCACCAACGACGAGGAGTGTGGCGACGGCGAGGTGTGCTGCGATTTGTACGGGACCCCCATGTGCCTCCCGGAGATGGCGTGCTAGTTGGATTGACTCGGTAGCTCCGGATCGCTATCAGGGAGACTCTCCGCGCCACGGCCCGAGCACATGGCGGCGGTAGATTGCAAGTTTTGCTCCGGACGCTAGACGAGGCAAATGTGACGAGCCCAAACACCCCACCCTGGCCGGAGGCACTGCCGGCGGTCGGATCCGCGCTGGTGACTACTTTTCAAGAGGCCGGACTACGCTGCATCCTCGTCGGGGCAGCGGCGCGTCGCTACCTCCAGGGCGAACCGATCGCGCGTCACAAACGGCTGGACTTCATAACCGACGCCGACCCCGCCTTGAATAAAAAACTGGCCCAGGCGGTGGCGATCGAGCTTGGTGGCCGCCTCGAAGACGGCCGCCAACGGTTGCTCATCGTGGTCGAAGAGCCGTCCACCGATGGCCCTGCCACGACTCTGCGTTGTCAACTGACCCCGATGGGCGGCGCGCGTCCTTTCGGCCGCCAAGCTCTTCCGCCCGAGACGATAGAGGGGCTCGGTGAGCCGCTCGCGCGAGAGCTTGTCTCCCGTGAAATCACCTTGCACGCGGTGGCCGTCGACGAGCGTGGCGACGCCATCGATCCCTTCGGCGGGATGAGTGATCTCGCGGATCAGCGCCTCACCACCGTCCTGCCGGTGAGCGCCATGGGATTCGACTCGCCGCGCTGGATCCTCCGTATGGCGCGCCATGTGGCCTACTACGGCTTTGAGGTGACACCCGAAATCACGACGGCCGCCCGCGACAGCGTGGTCACACTGCTCGACCTGCCGCCGGAGGTCTGGCGCGAGGAGATCCAACGAGCGCTGCTCCATCGCCACCCGAATCGCGCGCTGCAGTTCATGGAGTCATGCGGGATGCTGTCCCTCTTGCTGCCCGAAGTGCAGGCGCTGGTGGGCTTCGATGAAAGCTCGGATGTCCACCACAAAGACCTCTGGGAGCACACCAGGCTGGTCGTGCAAAAGTCGCGCCCCGATCCGGTGCAGCGCTGGGCGGCGCTGTTTCACGATATCGGCAAGTGCGCGACCCGCGAAATCGACGGCGACAACAGGGTTCACTTCCTCCGTCACGAGGATCTCGGCGCGCTTCTTTTCGAGGGAATCGCAGCGCGGCTGCGTTTCCCGGCGCCTCTCGCGGAGGAGGTGTACTTCTTGATCCGCAACCACTCCCGAGTCAACCTCTACACCGAGGAGTGGAGCGACAGCGCGGTGCGCCGTCTGATCCGCGAGGTCGGACCACGGCTCGAATCCCTTCTCGCCTTTTCACGCGCCGACATCACCTCGCGGCGTGAGTCGCGGGTGGAGCTCGTGCGCCGAATGATGGACCACCTGGAAGCGCGCATCGAAGAGCTGAAGCGTATCGACGCGCGGGAGCCCGCCTTGCCGAAAGGGATCGGGCATCTCATCATGGAGCAGTTCGAGCTGCCGCCCTCTCCCACGGTCGGCTTGCTACGCCAACGGCTGGAGGAGGCCGTCGAGTCGGGCGCAGTGCCGCGCAACCTGACGCCGCGCGACTACGTTCGCGTGCTGGCGCGGATGCTGGAGGAAGAGCGCGCGTCCAAGACTACTTGAGCGCCACGCGCTGGGCTCCGCGACGAGGCCGGCCCAAGGCGCGCGCGCGGCTCCCGACCGGTTTGTTTTGAGCGCATCAGGAAAGGAAACTCAAACATATGGCCAAACGTATCATCGTCGTCGGTGGATCGGCCGCGGGACCGAAGGCCGCCTGCAAGACGAAACGCGAGGATCCTCGGGCGCATGTGATCATGCTGCAACAGAGCCCCGAGCTCAGCATGTCCTCCTGCGCCTATCCCTACCACATCCGTGACGGCTTCGACCGCTCACTGCTGATAGGATTCCCCTCCGGGACCATCAGAGACGAAGAGTATTTTCGCACGGTGAAGGGGGTCGAGGCTCACGTCAACGCCCAGGTGATGAGCATTGATCGCGCGCGCCACGAGATCGAGGTCCTCTTCAAGGAGCGCGGTGAGCGGCGCCGGATGGGATATGACAAGCTCGTGCTGGCCACCGGAGCGACCCCGTTTATGCCCCCCGTGCCAGGCATCGATCTCGCCTCCGTGCACTCCTTGTGGAGCATGGAGGACAACGATCGCATCAAGAGGCGGATAGACGAGGAGAGGCCCACGGCGGCGGTGGTCATCGGGGGCGGGCTGATTGGGATGGAGATGGTGGAGGCGCTCCACGCCCACGGCATCAAGGTCACGGTGGTGGAACGCGCCGAGCACCTGTTCGTTTTCCTCGACCGGGAGATGGCGGCCATCGTCGAACAGCACGTGAGCCGCCAAGGGATCGAGGTGATAACCGGCAATGGGCTCTCCGAGTTTGAGGGGCACGATGGGCGTGTCTCGGCGGTCAAGTTGGCCGACGGCCGCAGGCTGCCGTGTGACTTCGCGCTCGTCTCGGTGGGGGTTCGCCCCAACTCCGGGCTCGCCCAAGCGGCCGGGCTCGAAATCGGCCGCTCCGGCGGGGTGCGCGTCAATGAGCACCTCCAAACCTCCGATCCGGACATCTACGCCGCCGGTGACTGCACCGAGCAACCACATCGCGTCCTGGGTGATCTGCGCCACCTGCCGCTCGGCGATCTCGCCAACCTGCAAGGGCGCGTGGTGGGCAAAAACGTCGTCCACGGCAATGTGGCCACCTATCCGGGCGCCTTTGGGACAGGCGCGTGCGAGGTGTTCGGGATGAGCCTCGGCGCCACCGGGCTCTGGCAAGAAGCGTTGGAGGCGCAGTCGGCGGGGCAATGCCCCCCGTTTGAGACCGCGATCGCGGCTCATGCGGACAAACTGGGTGTCATGGGCGGCCAGACGATCTTCGTCAAACTGATCGCGGCGCGCGAGACGGGCAAGATATTGGGAATGCAAGCGGTGGGCCTCGGTGACGCGGTCAAGCGGGTGGCGATCACCTCCGCCGCGCTGCACGGCGGACTCACCGTGGGCGACCTCGTCAACTTCGATCTCCCCTACGCGCCGCCGTTCTCGCCGGCCTTCGATCCGCTGATTGTCGCCGCCCATGTGCTCGAGAACAAGCTCGAGGGCAAGATGCGCGGGATGTCCGCCCTGGCTGTCCAGGAGCACCTGGAGAGCGGCGCCAAACCGCTCCTGCTCGATGTGCGCAACCCCGACGAGGTCGCGGAGGAGCGCCTGGGGCAAGGAGAGCTTGCAATTCCGCTCGGCGAGCTCAGGCAACGGGCCGGGGAGCTGCCGGCCGATCGCGCGACCCCAATCATCACCTACTGCCGCGTGTCGCTACGCGGCTACGAGGCGGCCGTCATCCTGCAAGCGCTTGGCTACACCCGGGTGACGGTGATGGAGGGCGGGCTTCTGGCTTGGACGGGGCCGAAAATTACGGCATAATGGCAGCGAAATATGTCGCCGGGGCGCCCGCCCATGGGCACTCCGGCGATCCAGGACAGGACACAATGGAGGTTCGAGATGAGAGGAACCCGTACTTTGATCCAGGTGGCGTGCGTGCTCGGTCTGCTGCTGGCTGCCGGAGCTTGCTCGGACAGCGAGACGGAAGAGCCTGGTGATCCTCCCATCGACTGGGACGAGTTCTATGCCCCGAGCGATCTCCCCGACGACGGCAAGCGGCGTGTGACCATCGTCCACACAAATGATCTGCACTCCTACTTCAACGGCACGGGGCCAATCAGCGATTACAACCCCAGGCGGTTGTTCAGCGATGAGACCCGTGGCGGCCTCGCCCGCATCGCGGCGCTGGTGGAGCGCGAGCGGAGACGAGCGCGGCCGGGTCAAGAGGTCCTCGCCCTGGACGGCGGCGACTACTCCATGGGGACCGCTTTCTCGGCGCTCTCCGTCTCGCACGGCGCCGAGCTGCAGTTGCTCGACGCAATGGGCTTCACGGCGACCACCATCGGTAACCACGAGTTCGACTTTGGCCCCGCGAACCTGGCCCGCTCACTCGTCAATGGGCTCGAGGGTGCGTCGAGCTTGCATGTGCTGGCCTCCAACCTGGTCTTCGATCCCGACGATCCTGGCGACGACGATCTCGCCGCCCTGATGGGCGATCTCGTCCACGAGTGGGTCGTCGTCGAGCTCGACAACGGGCTCAAAGTCGGGATCTTCGGCCTCCTCGGGCAGGGCGCCTATCAGCTCGCCCCGAGCGCCCCGCCCGTGACCGTGCGGAGCCCGGTGGAGGCAGCTCGCGAGATGGTTGAGTTACTCCGCGAGCAAGAGAACGTCGACCTCGTATTTTGCGTGTCGCACTCCGGAGTCGACATGGGCAGCCTGCCTGGCGAGGACGAGACCATCGCGAAAAACGTGGATGGACTCGACGTCATCGTCAGCGGTCACAGCCACACTCTGCTCGAGGAGCCGCTGCAAATCGGTGACACCCTGGTGGTCCAGGTGGGCGCCTACGGCGAGCATGTGGGCCGATTGACCCTGGTCGAGGAAGACGGCGCGATGGTGCTTGAGGATTACGAAGCCATGCCGGTCGACAGCTCGATCCCGGGCGAGCCCACGATCCTGGAGTTCATCGACGGCTACGAGGCGGCGCTCGACGCCGCTCTGTTCGAGGGGCTCGGGATCAGCTATCGAGAGCCGGTCGCGGTGACCGCGTTCGACATCCCGCGGGTGCGGTTTGCCGAAGCGCCCATCGGCAACCTGGTGACCGACGGCATCCTCGCGAGTGTCCGGCGAGCGTTGCCCGACGCGCAGGTGGACATCGCCATCGAGGCCAACGGCGTGCTGCGCGCCGGGCTTCTGTCCGGCGCGACCGGCCGGATTCTCATGGCCGATCTGCTGCACGTCTTGCCCCTCGGCACCGGCCCCGACGGCCTGCTGGGCTACCCCATGCTGCTCGTCTACCTGACCGCCGCCGAGCTCAAGACCACCGCGGAGATTGCGGCGGGGTTTGCGCCGTCACTCGGGGCCGACTCGTTCTACCTCCAGGTTGCCGGCATGCGGTTCGACTACCGGGAAGACGCAAACCTCTTCCGCAAGGTCCAGGCAATCTACCTCGGCACCGAGACCGAGGGCTACGACGAGACTCCGCTGGACACGTCGGCCGAAAACACGCGCCTTTACGGCGTGGCGGTCAACCTCTACATCGGACAGATGCTTTCGGTGCTCGAGAGCATGCTGCCGGCCCTGTCGATCGTCCCGAAAGACGCCGACGGCAATCCCATTGAGGATTTGACCGACGCGTTGGTGGATCTGGCGCCCGGCGCCACGCAAGTCGAAGAACTCAAGCTCTGGCAAACCTTGTTGGAGCTGCTCCAGCACTTCCCCATCGACGAGGAGGAGGGGCTGCCGCGCGTCCCCGAGCGCTACTCGGCGCCTCAAGGTCGCGCCGCCGCAATCCCGGCCGAGTGAGACAGTCATGCCACACCACCACGCGCTAAAACTGGTCTCTGCGGCCGCCGCCGCGATGCTGCTCCTGACGGGCTGCGACAGCGCCTCGTCGATCAATTCTCCGCCGGCCCGAGACTCGGGCGGCGTCGACTCGCTCCCCGCCGAGCCGGTCTTCGACGACTGCGGCGACGGGTTGCCCCCCGACGAAGCGTGCTTCGCCCGAACGAGGGCCCCCGAGTCGCAAGAGGTGGCAATGGCGCGCGCCATCGCCGACAGGCAAATAGCGCGGCGCCCCCCGGAGTCGCTTCGCTGGGACTGGGGCGAAGCGGTCATGCTGCTCGGGGTTTATCAACTCGCGCGGATAACCGGTGAGGAGCGCTACCTCGACTATCCGCGGGCGTGGCTCGACCACCACATCGAGTCCGGCTACACCATCCGCACCAGCGACACCTGCGCGCCGGCGGCGCTGGCCGCCCTGATGTACTCCGAGACGGGCGACGAGCGCTACAGCGCGGTGGTGGACGACGCGTTTTACTACCTCAACGAGGAGTCGCTGCGGACCCCCGAAGGGGGCCTCAACCACCTGGGCATCATGGACATTTTCGGGGTGTCCCTGTGGGTCGACTCCCTGTTCATGTTCGGCAACGTGATGCACACCTGGGCCGAGATAACAGGTGATCCGGCACCCCTCGACGACTTTGTCGAGCAGTACGAAATCTTCGCCGAGGCCCTGCAGACCCCGAGTGGGTTCTTCATGCACGCCACCGAGAGCGAGTTCTTCCCCCAGGACGACAACGTCTACTGGGGCCGTGGTAACGGTTGGGTAGTGGCGGCCGCGTATGACCACCTGCGCATTCGACACATCCGCGGCGAGGAGCCGCCGCCTCGACTGCGCGCCTCGCTCGAGTTATTGGTGTCGGCCGCGATCAACACCCAAGACCTCGAGAGCGGGCTGTGGTGGACTGTCTTGAACCGCCCGGGCGAGTCCTACCTCGAGACCAGCACCGCGGCGCTGTTCGCCTTCGGCTTGGCGCGCGGTTTTCGCTACGGTCTTCTGGGCGACGAGGTGCTGCCGGTGATCCGGCGCGCAGTCGTTGGGCTGCGGGAACGAATCGAGTACGAAGACGAGGGACACGCGCGAGTGACCGGCATCTCCGACCCCACCAACGTCGGTGACTTCGAGTACTACCGGAGTGTTCACCAAAACGACTGCCGGACCTACGGGGTGGGGGCGGTCTTGCTGGCGCTGACCGAGGTCTCCGGCCTCCCCTTGAGCGATTAAAACCGCCACCACGCGTCGATCACTGGTGCTATCGCCACCCCCTGGACAGCGACGCTCAGACCGGTCCAGGGCATGAACTCGTAGCGCCCAATCGACACCCCGAAACCAAGATGAAATGAGCTCCAACCGTGGGCGTAGAGGAGCTGGACATTGGGTTGGCGGAGACCTCCGCGGCTGACGGAGTGAATGGCGGCCAACTGCGCCATGACCATCGAAGAGCGGGAGAAGAGGCCGTGGATGGCGAACGCCATCGGGATCTGATGGTCGGAAGGAAAGAAACCAAACGCGTAGCCGAGTGAGCCGGTGAGCACGACCCGCCTGAAGAGCGGGACGGACAAGAGGAACTTGCCGTGGACCGCGCCTGGAAAACCGGATTTGCGCTCTTCGAGGAAGGACTGCATGTAGCCCACCTGAAACGACAGGCACAGCGGCTCGGCCACGATCCGGGCGCGAACGTTGATGTTGGGGGTGAGCAACAAATGCAGCACGGGCCGAGTCGTCAGCATCACGGAGTCGAGCGCGCCGTAGCGCAACGGCTCGAACACCCCGATCGAGAAAGCGCCCTGATCGAGCGTATAGGCGGTCCCGATGACAATCTCCTCGGGGCGACTCCAGGCCGCTTCGGCCTCTCGCCCACAAGCGAGCGCCAGGGCGCACAGCAACCCGAAGGCGGCAGCCCGTGACCGCGCCGGGGACAATCGATACCGCGTGACGGGATCGCGCATTCAGCCCCATCCATTAGCTCGCGCCTAACTTGCGCCCCCGCGCGAAGCTCCCCAAGGGCGCGAGGTAACCCGCGAGCCCGGGGGGCGACGCCTCCGCGCGAGGCGCCCTCGAGCTTACCGCGAAACCGTCTCAATTGGCACGTCGCGTGGACGGCGGCGCGGTCGGGCGCTTCGGCGGCGGTGGCGAGACCGTCACCAGGGGGGCTATCCGGCGCAGCAGCCTGGGGCCGATGCCGCGGATTCGGCGGAGATCGCGCAATCGGCGCAGCGGCCGCTCGTAGCGAAAAGTAATGATCGCCTCGGCGCGCGCCTCGCCGATCCCCGGCAAAAGGACGAGCTCTTCGAGTGGGGCCGTCTGTAGATCGATGCGGCTCTCTTGCTCGCCGACCGCGCGCTCACTGGACGCCGTGCCGGAGCGCGGCGGCGCGGACCGGGGAGCAGCCAAGAGCGACGGCGCAAGCAACAGCGCGAGCGCAAGTGCCACCGGGGTCACAACCCGCCGACGATTAAAACCGCGGCGAATGGGGCCGACCCGATAGACGGGATGATTCTTCGTTTCCATCGGAAGTCCTCCTGTCCTCCCTTGAGGGATGAGAAAACCTTCTAACCCCCGCGTCGCTCCCGAGAGCCTCGAGCCCCCGGCGCGCGGCGGTGTCGAGACGGTGGTGCGGCCGCACCACCTTAAAAAACCGCCGGCGATGGAGTCCCGGCGACAGCCGCCGGCAACTCACTGCAGCCAAGCAGAGATTGTTGCAGCGCCCATGCCAAATCTGCTTTGCGCCACAGGTCGCTGTAATTATGGCTTCAAGGGAGTGCGACCAAGTGGCCCAAAGTCCCGAAAAGGGACCGCGAGTCCAACTCGTGGTCCAACCTCGTGGTCCAACCCATGGCCCTGGCAGGTCCAACCGACATCGTCTATCCTGGCTCCTCGAGGCCGGAAGGAGTCGCCGTGATCCTCCAAGTAGTCCGGCGAGTCGACCGGGAGCTGCAATTCGAGGGAACGAGGGAGAGATGATCGCGACACGAGTTTTGAGCGCCACGCTTGGCGGTTTTTTGATCCTGACCGCGCTCGCCGGGTGCCGCGGGAAAAGCACCGAGAGCGCTGTCGAGGACGAGTCGCGCGCGCTGCTAGAAGAGCCCGAGCCGCTCACCCCGGCGCCGGCGACGGAGGAGCAGGTCACGAAGGCGCTCGCGGCGCTTCGCGAAGGAGACGCCGCCACCGTGGCCGCGGTGGCCGAAATCGCCGAACACGCCCGCGATGAGCTGCGCGACTGGCTCGCCCAAGGCGACTTTCAGCAGATCCGCCGCGTCATCGCCGTTTATCTCAAGGCCGACGGCCGACTTCCGCCCTCTGATCTCACGATCCCTCTTCAGAGCGACGATCCCGAGGTGCGCAAATTGGCGCTCGAGGCGGCGGCGGTGCTCGGAGCGACCGAGCTTCTGAGCCCCGTGGCGCGCCTCTTGACCGACCCCGAGGAGCAGGTCCGAATCGCGGCGGCCCGCGCGCTCGCCAAGTTCGACGACCTCCGAGTGCAGCAAGTCCTAATGCCTTACGTGCAACGCGATGCCGGCGCGCTCTCGGACGCCGCCGCCGAGTCGCTGGCGCGCTTGATCGGGCTCGGGCCGACCGAGGCGTTCCTGCCCTTGCTCGAGGATCCGCGCCCGGCGGTGCGGCGTCGAGCGCTCGTGGTCCTGGCGGGGCGCGGGATGCCGGCCACCGAGGACGCCGTCTTGCCAATGGTGGCCGATCCCCACCCCGAGGTCCAGAAGCAAGCCATCGAGGCACTCGCGGCGTTTGGCTCCGGCCGGTCTCTGGAGGCGCTTCTCCCGTTCCTGGAGTCCGACGACCTGGCGCGCCGCCGCGCCGCCTTCAGCGCGCTCGCTCTCTTCAACCCACGCGACGTGCGAGACAAGGTCTTTGAGGCCGTCGAAGACGAGGACGTGATCATACGCCAACACGCCACAAAGCAGCTTGGCCGCTACAACGGCAGCCAGGAGGTCTTGCCTCTGCTCGAAGCGCGCCTCGCCGATCCGATCGCCAATGTACGTCTGAAGGCCCACGAGGCGGCGCTGCGGCTGACTCGCGTCCCCGGGGTGGCCGAGGCCGTGCTGGCACGCATCCCGCTCGAGACCGACCCTCGGGTTTTCGAGCGCATGGGGCGATTCTTTGGCGAGTGGGAGCTTGACCATCTGGCCTTCCCGGCGCTGGCCACGGCGTTGCGCGAGGCCGATCCGGTCGTCGCCGAGGCGATCACCGAAGGGCTCAGGGAGCTGACCGGCCAAGATCTGGCAGCCGAGTTCTGGCCGTGGCGGGAGTGGGCCTCGACACACGCCCCGGAGCTTTGGCCCGAGCCTGCCCCGGTGCCCCCGCCGGAGGCCGACGCCGGCCCGTGATCCCGCCGGATGACGCTCAGAAGACCATCGCCATCCGCAGTCTGATGCTATACATCTCGTTCAACCGCTGATTGCCCACCGCGGGCCGCAGATCGGCCTCGGCCCAGGAAAACACCAGCTTGGCCGTCAGGCGCCGCACGAAGATGTGATGTCGTAGCGAGGCAAAAAGCTGCTTGTGGACGAATCTGCTCTCGATGGTCTCCCGGTGCTGGCGATCACCCTGGATCGTATGGTTGTAGCCGAACCCGACCACCGCCGACCACAAGCCGACGTTCAAGAACCCTCCAAGGGAGAGCGTGTCGGGGCTGCCGCGCTCGTCGACCTCCCCAAACGGGTTCACCTTGTCGATGTAGCCATAGGCGGCGTTGAGACCCACCTGGACACGCACGACGCGGTGTGGCTCGTCGTAGTAAAACGCGACGCTGCCGCCGATCCCTCTCCGGGTCTCCCACTCCTTGCGCCCCTCCTCCTGGTGCTCGAGGCGGCGGTACTCACCGGCCAACTTGACGCGCAGCCAGCCAAAATCAACGATGCCCGCCGGGCGCACTCCCACCGAGTTGAAGCCCATCTCGTTGCCGAACACGCTGCCAAGCTCGAAGCGTAGCCAGGAGAGCGGGTAGAGGTGCGCCGCCACCTGGCCGAAGCCGTCTTGCCGATAAAAGGCGTAGTTGACCTCATACATCCGGGGGCCGTCAAAAGCCCCCAAGTGTTCAAGCGTGTCGCGCTCGAACCCCTCGCCCTTGTGATAGACGCGCCATTTCTCGAAACGACCGATCTGGATATCCCACAGATCCCACATCCCGAAACGCACCCAGGCGTCGTCGGTGTCGAGAAACTGGTTGTTGCGGATATCCTCGACAAACGCCAGGATCTGCCCCTTGGCTTGCACGAAGAAGCGCTCCCGCCACGTATAGGTGGCGGTCACATCGAGCATGAAACGGCCCTTCATGAGCCAGAAGTGGAGATCGGGCTCGCTCTCGAGCTCCCTGTGTGTGCTCTGGTAGCCCGTGTCGATCCAGATGTCGCCGCCCAAATGAACCCCATCGTCCCTCAGGGGAGACTGGAGCCCACGAGGGACATAGTAGGGCGAGGGCTCATCTCCGCCCCACATCCTGGGACCGGCCGAGGCGGCGGGGAGCAACACCACGAGGCCCCCCAAAGCAAGCAGCGCGCGGGCTAGATTATGCATCGGAAAACTCCCTCGGTTACTCGACCGGGACGCCCTCGCCGGCGACCGAAAAGCTTGCACTCAAGGGCAGATCGCCCGCGTGCGGTCCCACCCGGGCCTGATACTCGCCCTCCACGACGACCCAACCGCCGCTGGACGTGTCGAAGTAGGCGAGATCGGGGATACGCACCGGGATGGTCACCTCACGCCGCTCGCCGGGCTCGAGCGCGACCCGCGCGAACCCCGCGAGCTGCTTGACGGGCCGCCGGGCACCGGTCTCGGGGAAGCTCACATAGAGCTGTGGGATGGCGACTCCGGCCAAAGGCCCCGTGTTTTCGATCTCGACCGTGGCCAAGAGTTCACCGGCCGGCGTGATGGCAACGCATGGGAGCGACAGGTTTTCGAACTCGAAGGTCGTATAGCTCAACCCATAGCCGAAGGGATAGAGCGGCTCCGTCTCGAAATAGTCGAAGTGCCGGTAGCCGTGATGGTACTCGAACTCGGTCTCGGACAGGCGGTTGCCGAACTCGGGGTAGTCGTCGGCGTGGTGCGCCCAGGTCTGCACCACCCGCCCCTCGAAGTTTGCATCCCCAAAGAGCAAGTCGCCCATGGCGTGCCCGCCCTCCATCCCCGGATACCAGGCCATCACGATGGCGTCGACGTGATCAATGAAGCGCTCCATCGTGATAGGCCCCCCGGCCTTGATGATGACGATGGTCTTGGGCGCCACCGAGGCCACCTCGCGGACAAGGTTCTCCTGATCCTCGGAGACGGTGAGTCGGTTGCGATCACCGCCGCCGAAGATCGCCTCGCCCTCATCCTCCTGCGTCAGCGCCACGACCACAATGGCCACATCGACATCGGCGGCGGCGGCGGCGTCCCGGCTGGTCAAGACCTCGACAGTGTCGCCGGCCACGTTTTTGATCCCGGAGTAGGGAGCGACCGCGTACGACGGCCTCACATCGCTGCTTCCGGCGTCGCCCAGGCGCGCCTCATCGGCCCACCGACCGACCACCGCGAGGCGACTCACCCCCTCGCGATCCAGTGGGAGAAGATCGTCGTCGTTCTTGAGCAGCACCATCCCCTTGCGGGCCGCCTCCCTTGCCAGCGCAATATGGGCGTCGCTCTCGACCACGGCCGGATCACCCTCGAAAGGCTCATCGAGCAGCGCGAAACCGAATTTGAACTTGATCCGCAAGATCCGCTCCACCGCTTCATCGATGACGCTCTCGGGGACCTGGCCCCCCGTGACCATGTGGTGCAGGTTGGCGTAGTGCTGGCGCCAAGGCATCTCGACATCCAGGCCCGCCAGGGCCGACTCCTCCGTACTCTTGGCCGCGAACCAATCGCTCAAGACGATGCCGTCGAAGGCCCACTCGCCCTTCAAGAGATCGCGCAACAGGGGGATGTTCTCACAGCAGTAGCGCCCGTTCACCTGGTTGTAGGCCGCCATGACGCAGGCCACATCGGACTCCTTGACGATCATCTCGAACTGGCGGGTGTAGTTCTCCCTCAGGGTCTGCTCGTCGATTATGGCGTTGTTGGTCATCCTCGTGTCTTCGATGTTGTTGCCGGCATAGTGCTTCGCGCAGGCCGGCACATGCTCTTGGATTCCCAGCACCGAGGCGGTCCCCATCCGCCCGAGGAGCCACGGATCTTCACCGTAGGTCTCCTGGCCGCGCCCCCAGCCCGGATGGCGCAAGGTGTTGACGGTGGGGGCCAGCAAGAGATTGTGGCCGAGCCCGCGGGTCTCGGCGCCCATCGCCGCGCCGACCCGCCGCTCGAGCTCGAGATCCCACGACGCGGCGCGCGCCACCGCCACCGGGAAGCAAGTGGCGGTGCCGTCCTCCAGCCGCACACCACGCGGCCCGTCGCGAAACTTGAAGCCGCGGACGTTGAGCCGTTCATTGTCGGGCGTCGCGAACAATTCGGCGCCCACCGTGAATCCGGCCATCTGTTCGACCTTCTCGGTCAACGACATGCTCCCGGCGATGACCGCGACCCTCTCGTCGGTGGTGTGAGCCTGAATGCTCAGCGGTGGAGCATCATCGCAAATCCCGCCACGCTCCACGACCTCGGGGCTCACCGGCACCGAGGTGTCGCCGTCCCCCGGCGCGGGCCGCCCCGATGTGAGCTCCGGCCGGTCACATCCCAAAGCCTTGAGCGCCAACAGACAAATGAGCCCAAGAGTCCCGAATCTCCGCATGACCCCTCTCCTCCCCCCTGAAGTCGCGCCGCGCGTCGTCTCCGCGGCGACGCGATCACTTTTTCTGCACCGGGATACGCCCAAACCGCGCGTTGACCTCGACCCATGGAAAAACGTGGCGATCCTTCGGGCCATCGTAGATGGCGCGCGCCCGATCACGACAAGTGGTCACGAACTCGGCCTCGTAAGACACCGGCGACCAGTGGTGGATGCTCTGCACTCGCGAGTCGATATTCACCCGCCCGAGCGCGCGTGCCCAGTCGTTCAAAACGGCCGCCGCCTCGCCTCGGGCGTCATCCACCACCACCTGAGTGTCGTGACCGACTCCGGGCTGCAATAGATCCAGGAGGTTGCTCATGTATTCAAGCACTTCCGGCACGAACGGCTCCTCGGCGACCCCCCGCGTGGTGGAGGTCACGGCGTGCTCCACCACCTGCAAGTCACGATGCAAGGCGATCGCCCGCTCGAAGGTCAACGAGTGCCCCCCTCCCATCGCATGGACGAACGCGCGCGAGTCTAACAACGCGCGCACCACGCGGTAAAATGCTTCGGTGGCGGGCCGTGAGAAGGTCGCCTGGTAGGGCTTCAAAGAGCACTCTCCCTGCACCAACGCAAGCGCCAGCTTGCGCATCCCCGACGTGCCGTGTGCCGATCCGTTGGCGGCGCTGAACAACAACTTGCGGGAGACGAACTTGCCTAGAAGGCGCTGCTCGGACGGGGTTCCGGCGCGGAGCAGTCCCTCGGCGAAGAGACCGTTGGCGCATCCCTGGCTATAGCCCAAGTATCCCCACGGTGTCGTTATTTGGCGCACCACGTCGTGCACCCGCGCCGCGTTGTACTCGAGAGAACGCCCGGTGGCGGTGTCGGCGCGCATCGTGCGCACCCCGCGCCGCGACCACAACCGCCGGTAAGCGTCCTCCAGCTCGCGCCCGCGAGCGCCTTCCGTGATGACCCCCATGGCGCTCACGATAGTGAAATCGTAACGTCCCTCGGGCGGGTCGATTAGCAGGCGCACCAAGGGGCTCCGTTTGAGATCCTCGCGGTCGCTCTCGGCGGCGTATAACACATCGATGACGGCGTCCACGAGTTCTTGGCGATCCTTGATCGGACGGCGGGCGAGCGCCCTCAGGGCCGCCTCCTCGTCCGGTAGTCCACGGGCCGGCGTTGACTCTCGCTCGATTAGCCGCCGATGAAGCCAGTAGCGAACCCGATCGAGATCCTCGACGTAATTCGAGACCACCGAACGAACGACCAGCGCCTCCTCGTTCGCGGTCCAAAACCGCTTCAACCAGGGTTGGCTCACCGCCTGCGGCGTGTGCCGCAACAGCGCGCGACAAGCCTCGAAGGCGGCCTCGAAGGCCGCCACCGCCTCGGCCCGGCGTCGCGTCTCGGCCGCCCGCGCGCGTTCGCCCTTGGGCGTGGCGCGAAAGCGGCAGCGAGCCCCGAGACGCTCGGCGGTCGCGATCGCGGCCTCGGCGCGAGCCACGAGCCGAGCCCCGCTGCCGGAGGTGAAGTGCGGCACTCCGGCGGGCTGATGCCGCACAGTCTGGAGATGTGCCTTGCACGAAAGATAAGGCCCCGAGCGAGCCAAAATCTTCGCCGCCAGGGAGTCGAGCGCCTCGGTGTAGCTCCGGCGAGCGCGCACCCCGCCGGCCTCGTAGTCGCCCTTCCGGGGGACCGGGAGCCCGAGCCGTTGCTCCAAAAAGGCCGCCAGATCGATGGGATCGCGGAGCTTCTCCTGATCCTGAGCGAGAAAGGCGAACAACGCCCCCGATAGCGCGCGGGGGCTCTCGTTGCCGAGCTCGATCAAGACCTCCAGCGTAAACGCCGCCGGCTGCGCCCGCATCATGTCGATGAGCAGGCGGTTGTTCGCCTGCGTCCTCCGACCCTGGCGCCCGGTGGCGAGCCCTGCCTGCAGCAGTGTCGCGACCTCCTCGGGACCGAGCGGGGCGAGTCCATCGGGCTTCTCACCGCGCAGGGCGCTTTCGGCGTGCAAACCGGCTTCGCCGAGCAGAGTCGCAATCGAGGTGGCCTGGGGCGCGAAGCGCACTCCCCCGTAGGCGTCGGCGATACCACGCACTCGGCGCTTCAGCTCACGCGCGTAAAGCAGAGTGCCGCGCGACCGGTAGTCGAGCTGGGCGGCGCAATCAAGGCACAGCCACTCCAGTTGGGAGAGCGACAGGTAAGGCGCCAGCCGCGCCAGTTCGGCGGCCTGGGCCGGTGTCTCAAGTCCCTTCAAGAGCCGCCGGTATAGCTGCGCGGCCGAGGGCAACCCCTCCCGCGCCTCGGCGAACTCAGGATCCTCGGCCAACGACGGTCGCTCCTTCGGCACCGGGCGCGAGAGCGGCGCGGAGGGGCGCAGTAGCAGATCGAGCCAGCGCACGATCCAATCGATCTCATAGTCGTAGCGCAGCTCCTCGAGCTGTTCGTTCAGGATCGCCTTGAGTTCGCGGACGGGGAGCCCACGCCCCTCGGTGACCTGACGGACGACAAGCTCGAGCCGCTCGCTCAAGCTGTCGTTGCCCACCAACAAAAGCGACAAGAATCGCACCAGCCGGGGCCGCGGGATGAGATCGCCGGGAGTGCGGATCCCTTCACGCGCCAACATCGCGCGGACGCTCAGAACGGCGCTGCGAAGATCGGTCAACAACCACGCCAGCTCGGGGGCAAAGACTTGAATCGCCGCGATGACGCGGTTGAGCGCCTCCTCGGAGCGCAGCACGTCGAGCCAGGTGTCCAGGTGCGCGGTGGGATCGAGGAGCGCGTTGAAAAAGCGGACGCCGTACAAACCCTCCGCGTCGCCCTCGAGTTCAAACCGTCCCCCCCGCAGACACAACGTGAGCCGCCCTCGCCGCAACCCGTGAGAGAGCAGGCTCACCTCACGGCCACCGGCCCGCAGCAGGCAGGGCTCTTGATGCAGATCCCAGGTGAGTTCGCTGGCGACCGGCGCGAGCCCCACCGCCGTCATGCAACCCGCGGTGACCCGCAGCGAGAGTGAGGTCGCGCGTGGCAGGAGAAGTGTCCGCTCGCCGAGCATGGCCTGGGCTTCATCCAGCACCACCTCGACGGCGGTGCCGTCGAAATCGATCAGCGGAGCGCTTTGCCGGTCACGATTCAGCACGAGGTCGAGGGTGAAGCTCGCCTGACCTCGCGCCACTGCCCGTAGCCGCCCCTCTTCGATGGCCAGCTCGGGTACCGCGGTGACCGCCATGCCATAGGTGTGAGCGAATTGAACCGTCCCCGCCGAGTGTAACTTCCAACTCCCGTCGGGATCGAGCTCCAGCGCGCCGTCGAACCGCCCCCCCTTGAGAGACGTCCGCGACTCGACGCCGACCTGGTTGCACTGCACCGCGCCTGGCGACTCGAACAAACCCGCGAGCCGCACCCGCCGGGCCGTGGGCCAAAAGGAGAGCGCGCCGTCAGCAAACTCCAGCTTACCCTCGCCGTCGCAGCGAAGAGAGGTCAACCGGAGCGGGATCTCACGACGGCCCACACACAAGGGGTGACTGCTCGTCAGCACGAGATCGGCGCGGGGGATCCGGGACCCTTCGAGGAAGGCCAGATCCATCGCCAACGAGAAGCGCTCGTCGTACCCCTTCGGACCGTCAACCAGATCGTGCTTCAAGAGCGCGCGCGCCTTGAGCGCGAACCCGTCGTCCGGCAGTCGAACGTTCAGGCGCGGGATGTCGAGAACGCTCTCTCGCTCGCCGAGGCGCACCTTGAACGGCCCCTCGATAGTCACCTCATCGCACAGCCGCAGGCGCGCCTCGATCTCGCTCCCGGCCACGAGCGTCGTCGCCATCCGCAGTAGCGGCAGCCGAGCAGTCAGCGCGATCTTGCCGCTCGCGTCGATGGCTGCGCCGAGCACCGCCCGCAAAAATGCCACCGTCGCGCCTTTCTTGCCGGCCAACTCAGCCGACGCCAACGGCTGATCCGAAAACAATTGGTCGAGTAGCGCGTGGGGGCTCGGCAGGACGACATTGGGAAGCTCGGTGTCGTTGAAGGGCCGCACCACCCCGCCCGGCAGATTGAGGCGACCGCTGAACCCGACTCTCATATCCCAGCTACTCGTGCGCCGTTTATAGCGCGCGCGGCCCTCCACCCGATCGAGAACCACGACGCCGAGAGAGTTCGACTCCTCGAAAAGGCCCCCCAATGATCGCAGCCGCTCGGGCAAGAGCGCGCGCAGCCCGGCCCAGGCCTGCTCCGCGGGGATACGCTGCAAAACTGCGCCGACGGTTCGGTCCTCGAACAGCGTGCGCACCTCGGACAACGCGTGGAGCACATTGTGGATCACGACCGGGCGCTCGAAGCGCACATCGAAGCGCCGAACTATCGCCGAGGGCCGCCTGTCGCGTCCCGCCTCACGTGAGATCTCGAGTCGCACCTGCGCATCGGAGTCCTGCCCAAACTCAAACTCTGCCGGGCTGCCTTGCGCAAGCGGAATGGAGTGGCGCCCCGGCCTCAACCGCAGCTGCAAGTCCGCGTGCAGGCTGGACAGAAGACCAAAATCCAGGCCGCTCAGGATCAAGGCCGCCTCGGAGGGCGGCCGATAAAGCGAGAACGGCGCGTCCGTTGCCGGGGGGGACGCGCTCCGCGTCAGCCTGACGGCCAACGTGGGCTCTTTGCCGGAGCGTCGCGCCACCGAGGCGAGGTTCAACGCGAACGCGGCGCGATCCTCGGCGAACCCCACCCTGATGCTGGTGCCCACCTTACCCGATTTGCCCCCCGCGCCCGGATGAGACGCCGCGCCGCCGCCATGATCAACGGCCGCATAGGCAACCGGCTGACCGGCGGGCGCAATTTTTCTCATGCGCCGGCTCCGAATCGCTCTCTGACGCGCTTGAGTTCAACCGCATCCCCGATGTCCCACCACTCGCCGCGGGCCACCCAGCCATAGTAGGGGATAACGCGGTGCGCCCACTCCAGGAAGGATCCGGTGCGGTCGGGGTCGTGGCCTTGAGCCAAGTAGCGCGCGAACAGCGGGAGGTGCTCGGCGCCGTAGTAGTAGAGACAGGTGGAGATGAACGTCGAGCGCGGGTTTTTCGGCTTCTCGATGAAGCCGGCGATGCGCCCGTCGGAGCCCAATTCAACCGTCGAGTACAAGCTCGCAAGCTCAGCCCGCTTCACGTCGAAGAGCGCGGTGGCGGCCCGCTTCTGGCGGCCGAACTCGATAAACTCGCCAAGCTCGAAGGTGAAGAGGTTGTCGCCGCCAATCACCAGAAGATCATTCGCGAGGCTCTCGCGCTCGATGACCAGGTTGATATCACCGTTGGCACCGAGGCGCTCGTCATTGCTCGCGGTGCCGTCGTTGACGATTGTGACGCTCGGGCGCAAAACCCCGGCCGGCGCTTGGCGCCGATACCGCTCGGCCCAGCGCTCGAAGTGGCCACAAAAACGCGCGTTGGTGACCACGAACAGGCGCCGCACCCGGCCGCTCTTCGCGACCGCGTCGATTATGTGCTCGATCATCGGCTGCGTCCCGACCTCGAGCAGCGGCTTCGGGGTGTCGCGGGTCAGCTCTCCAAGGCGCGTCGCGTATCCGGCCGCAAGTATCAGCGCGTCCATCTCGGTTCCCCCCAGAACTCAGCATTCAGCTACCGGCCTTCAGCCGTCAGCAAGGTTGCTGATAGAATTGACACATACTCTCTCCGGGAGCAAGCTATGTCGGCTCCTCAATCCTCCACCGCGTCCGTGGACCGAGGGGAGTGAGGCGGGTGCAAGTGCAAGGAAACAAGCCAAATCGAGCGCAGTCCAACGCAGCGCCTACGTCGAGCATCGATTTGGTGAAGATGACGCCGCAATTGTGCCCGAATCGCTTCCCGAATCCCGGAAAAGGGTGGCGGATTGAGGGCCTGGGCCCGTCTCTTCGCCTTTTAGCAGAGGAGGTAGTGTGGACAATCTATTGAGAATCTCGGAAGCGGCGACACTCGCCATCCACTCCATGCTCTGTCTGGCAATCACCGAGGGCGTCGGATCCCAGTCGGTCAAGCATCTGGCCTCGGTGCTGAAGGTCTCCGAGGCCCACCTGAGCAAGGTATTACAGCGTCTCGCACGAGCGAAATTGGTCAGCTCGCGGCGCGGGCAACGCGGAGGCTTCAAGCTCAACCGCGAGCCCGAGGAGATCTCCCTGATGGATATCTACGCGGCCATCCACGGCCCGTTGCCCGCCGGCACCTGCCTGATGGCGACTCGCCTGTGCCTACCTGGAACCTGCATCATGGGGGATGTGTTGCACCGTGTGTTCCATACGGTCGAGGAGCACTTCAACAACACCACGTTGGCCGACATGAGGGCCAAGAGTTCGCTGCGCTTCAACGAGGCGCTGAGCCACCCCGGAAAAGATCACTCGCCCACCTGAAAACAGCGCTCGAGGCTCACCGCGCAGGACTCACCCGGAGGGCAGTCGTCGTCTTCCTGGCAGGTCGTCTCCCCGGCCGCCGCAACATGGACGAAGATGCACCCGTCATCAGTGCAGAGTCCATGTCGTCTCGCGCTGACCGTCTCCCCGCGACAATCCAGGTCGCTGCTGCAAGGGGCAAAGGAGACGCACTCCTCCACAGGCTCACCGTCGTCGCCGTTGTCGCCGTCGTCACCGTCGTCGCCGTTGTCGCCGTCGTCGCCGTCGTCGCCGTTGTCGCCGTTGTCGCCGTCGTCGCCGTTGTCGCCGTTGTCGCCGTTGTCGCCGTTGTCGCCGTTGTCGCCGTTGTCACCGTTGTCGTCGTTGTCGTCCTCGGGAGGACCGATGAAGACACAATTACCCAACGGCGATAGTGGCGATTCAGGCTCACAGTGATACGAGAGACAGCCGTCGCCGGTGTTACACTCCCAGCTTTCCAGGCACTCGGCGTCACAATCCTCGTCGCGCAATTGGAAGCACGCGCCGCTCTCGAGATGGCAGAACCCGCGTGTGCAAGGATCACCGTCGTCGCAATCCGCCGCGGAGACACAGTCCAACGGGAGGCAGCCGAGGACATCGCCGATCAACTGATGACGGCATCGATGGCCCGAGAAGCAGATATCCAACGAGCACGGATCGCCATCGGCGCAGTCGAGATCGTCGACGCAGTTGCAATACGGATCGGGGTTGGGCTCGAAAACACACTGGTCTCCGAACGGCCGCTCCGGATCGCACGTCGGAATAGTGCAGAAGTCGCCGTCGTCCGGGCATTCGAGCGGCTCGCCGACACAGTTGCCCTGGTCATCACAGTAGGGTGCCTCGGTGCAGGGCTTCTCGCAAGGTTCGCCGGTCGCCGGGTAGAAAGCGCACACTCCGGTATAAGCGCAGACAGGATAGAGGCGACAGGGATCATCGAAATCACAGTCGCTATCGTCGTCGCAGTAGACGCAGTCGGGCGAGGCCTCATAGAGGCACCCCATCTGCTCGTCGCACGTCGCCGTGGTACAGGGCGCGCCGTCGTCACACATCTGATCATCGAAGCAGGGATCACCGCAGGGCGACTCGAGGACGATGTCGCACAACCCGTCATCGCCGCAGACGGCATGCGAACAGGGGTTGTTGTCTTGGCAGTCCTCGTCGGTCTCGCAGGGGATCTCCGGCAGACATGGCCAGATGGGCGGGTTGTAGCAAGCGTCGCCGTCGGGCGCGCAAATATTTTGGGTGCAGCGATCACCGTCATTGCAATCCACCGCGGAAGAGCAGTCCATTACGCGACAGTGTTCGATCGGCGCAAATGTGCATTCGAAAACATAGCAGAACCCCTCGGTACAGGGGTTGCCATCGTCACAATCCTCTGCCTCCTCGCAGTACTCGCACCCCGGTAGCGTAGGATCGAAGGTGGATTCACAACCACGATCCGGCTCGCAGGTCGCGATCATGCAGGGATCGGGATCTGTGCAGACGACCGGCTCGCCGACACACTCGCCGTCCTTGCAGCGGGTGTTCTTGGTACAGGCGTTTCCGTCATCGCAGACTCTCTCGTTGGGCCGATAGACACATGCCCCGCGATGGCAGATGTTATCCGTACAGAAATTGCCGTCGTCGCAGTCGTCTGAGGAGTGGCAAAGCTCACAGTCGGCGCGGGGGGCAAAGACACAGGTCCCATTGTCGCAGATGTTCTCCGTGCAGGGGTCGTTGTCGTCGCAGTCCATCTCGGTTTCGCACGGCTCTCCGCAAGTGGGGATCGGAGGATGGATGCAGTACTCGCCGGTGCAAATGTTGTAGGTGCACTCGTCCTGGTCGTCACAGTCGTCGTGTGTGTCGCAAAGCTCTGCCCCACAATATGGGATAGGATCATAGCGGCACAGGTTGGTGGTCGTGTCACACCAATCCCTCGTGCAGGGGTCGTTGTCGTTGCAATCCTCGTCGGTGGTGCACACGGTGTTGCAGCCCGGGATCCGGGTGGTGCGACAAACACCGTCGGTGATGTAGCAGATATGCGTGGTGCAGGGATCGCCGTCGTCACAATCAGCCGCCGAGGTACAACCAGTCACCTCACAGTACGGGATCGGCTCGTTCACGCACCCCTGGAGAGGATCGCAGTCGTTGGTGGTGCATGGATTGCCGTCGCCGCAGTCGCGCGGGAGGCCGCCACCACACTCGCCGTCGAAACACATCGTCCCGGTGGTGCAGAGATCGCCGTCATCGCAAACGCCTCCGGCGTTCTCGATATGGCAGGCCTCGATTGAGAGGTCGCAATAACCGATGGTGCACGGGTTGTCATCGTTGCAGTCGCCGTCGGTTTCACACGGCATCAGGCCGCAAACGATCTCCCTGACGCAGCCGCGCACCGGATCACAGGTGTTGATGGTGCAGGGGTTGCCGTCGTCGCAGTCGAGTTCCGCTCCGGCCACGCACTCGCCGTCCTGACAACGCACGCTGAGCGTACAGACGTTGTTGTCTTCACACGGCCATCCGTCCAGGTTGTTGTACTCGCAGATCCCGCCGGGCAAACACATCTGCTCGGTGCACGGGTTACCGTCGTCGCACTCGGCGTCGTTGGTGCAGTCCACCGGGCAGCCGGGGATGGGTCTGTTCCAGCACACCCGGAGATCGCGGTCGCATTCGTTGGTGGTGCAGATGTTGCCGTCGTCGCACTGGATGTCGCCGGAGCATTGCATGTGCCGGCAGGTGGGATCGGGCGCGTTGCGGCAGTAGCCCTCCGGCATGCAGGTGTTGATGGTGCAGGGATCGTCGTCGGCGCAATCCTCGTGCTCGTCACAGAGGGTCAAAACACAGTCCGGCAGTTCCGGATCGAAGGTGTACTCACAGCCGACCCCTTCGATACACTCGCCGCGCGTACAGGGATCGCCGTCGTCGCAGGCGGGGGGGATCCCTGGGACGCAGCCCAGGACCGGATCGCAGATCTCGACATAGCAGATGAGACCGGTGCGACAGTCAAGCGGCTCGCCGGCGACACACGCTCCGGTGGCCGGATCGCAAGTCTCGATCCCATCGCAGACGTTGTCGTTGAAGCAGTCGCGCTCGACGCCGACGCAGACGCCGCCCTCACATTGCTCGTCGAATGTGCAAAGATCGCCGTCGTCGCACGGAGTGCCGTCGGCCAAAACGGTCTCGATGCAGCCCTCTTCCAGCGAGCAGTGATGCTCGGTGCAGTCGTTGCCATCGTCGCACAAATGGTCGATCGCCCGGTGCTCGCAGCCGCGCTCGGGGTGACATTCGCTCAATGTGCAGTCGATCCCGTCGTCGCACAGGTGATCCTGCGGGGTGTGCTCGCAGCCACGCAACGGATGGCACTCGCTCAGTGTGCAGTCGATGCCGTCGTCGCAGACCACCGGGCGGCCGCCCTGGCAGACCCCGTCAAGGCAGGTGGCGTCAACGGTGCAGATATCTCCGTCGGAGCACGCGGCGCCGTCGGGGCGTAGCTGGAGCGCACAGCGGCCGTCGTCATCACAGACCGCCCTCTCGCAAACCCCGAGATCTTCAAAAACATCAAGGCAGTCTTCGTCCTCGAGGCAATCAGGGGAAGTGTCGGCGTCGGGCGCAATCGGCGACTGGTCCCCGTCATCGACTTCCAGAGACGGCTCCACATCCGGCTTCTCGAACACATCCCTGTCGGGCGGCGGTACGTCGGGAGGCACATCCTCTCCCGGCCCGGTGTCGGGCAAGCCCGGCACGACTTCACTGCCCACGGCCGTGTCATCGCCGAACTGGCTGATATCGCTACCGCTACAGGCGATCACCGCCAAAAAGGCTGCGCCGGAGAGCGCGCGCAGCGACCACATCCACCAAGCCCGGGCCGTCATGTTCGTAATGCTCCTTGGGACCGCTAACCACGCTACTGCCGCCTTCGCCCGAAGAAAGGCGAAGAGACGGGACACTCTACGAGTATGTTACCACGCAGAAACAGGAAACCACAAAGCCTCAATCATCCACCGCGTCCGTGGACCGAGGGGAGTGAGTCGGGTGCAAGTGCAAGGAAACAAGCCAAATCGAGCGGAGGCAAACGCAGCGCCTACGTCGAGCATCGATTTGGTGAAGGTGCCCCCGCAAAATCACCCGAATCGCTTCCCGAATCCCGGAAGGGGTGGAGGATTGAGGAAAGCGAAGAAGGAGTCCAAAACGTTTGGGGCCTGACTGCTACTCCGGTATCGGGGGGGGAGTCTCCGGCGCTTGCTCTGAGTCTTCGGCTGGTTGCTCGTCGTCCTCCAAGTCCACATCGGGATCCAGGTCGAGATCCAACATCTCCGCCGAGTCGAGGTCACGGCTCGCCTCACCCTCGGCGTGGCCGGTCGATTCATCCGCGATCAGCCCGGTGCGCTTCAGCAGCGCGAGGCCGGTCGATAGCCTCGCGTGAAGATCCGCCGCAACAGGCGCGAGGGCAAGGTAGCGGTCTTTGAAATCATTGAGTTCCTCGTTTTCCTCTTGGAACTCTCGCGCGCGCCTCTCATGGCCATCGCCACGGCGCCTTTCATCTTCAATGTTTGCAAGGAGTTCGCGCCTGGTATTCTCCAGCTGATCGACGTACTCCTGCCGTGTGTCGGCCGCGGCTTCGAGCTCTTCGATGCGCGCGGCGCGCTCAGCCAACGCCTCGTCGACCTCCTCGCGTCCCTGGCGGGTCTGATTCAGCTCGGCCTCGAGCGCCTCGATGCGCGCGGCGCGCTCAGCCAACGCCTCGTCGACCTCCTCGCGTCCCTGGCGGGTCTGGTCCAGCTCGGCCTCGAGCGCCTCGATGCGCGCGGCGCGCTGCGCCAACGCCTCGTCGACCTCCTCGCGTCCCTGGCGGGTCTGGTCCAGCTCGGCCTCGAGCGCCTCGATGCGCGCGGCGCGCTGCGCC
>PWKZ01000229.1 GCA_003559575.1 Bradymonadales bacterium
GTCACTCCACCGCCGGGGCATCATAGACCTCATGATCCAATTCGCCCTCGGCCTTGGCGACGAGGGTGGCGACCATCGAGTCGCCCGTCACATTGGTCATGGTGCGCATCATATCCATCAACCGATCGATGGGAAAGAACAGCGCTATCGCGCCTAACGGCAACCCCACCGAACTCAAGACGATCGGCATCACGATGAGCCCCGCCGCCGGGATGCTCGCCGCCCCAACCGAAGCCAAGGTGCTGGTCAGGACCACGGTCAAGTACTGCGTCATGGTGAGTTCAACCCCCAGCGCCTGAGCGGTGAACAGCGCCGCGATGCCCATGTAGATCGCGGTGCCGTCCATGTTCATGGTGGCGCCCAAGGGCAGCACGAAGCCCGAGACATTCTTCGAGACCCCCAGGTTGCGCTGCACGTTGGCCAGGGTCACGGGCAACGTGCCGGCGCTCGTGGCAGTGGAGTAGGCCACCGCCTGGGCGTCGACGATGCCGCGAAAGAAGTGCTGTGGTTTGAGCCGCCCCAACAAGCGAATGCACCCGCCGTAGACCAGGGCGATGTGCAAGAGGCACGCGGCATAGAGGGTCACCACGATCCACACAAGACTCAACAGCTCGACCAGCGCAAGCTCGCCTATCACCCAGACTATCAGCGCAAAGACCCCCAGCGGCGCAAGCTCCATTACCATGTGCGCCAGCTTGAACATGACCTCTGCCGCGCTGTGGAAAAAGCGCTTGACGGGCGCGCCCTTCTCGCCCGCGAGGTTAATCGCCAGGCCCAGGAGAATGGCGAAGACGATGATTTGCAGGACATTGCCCTCCACCATCGCGGCCACCGGGTTCTCAGGCACGAGCCCCAGCAACAGCTCGCCCAATGTCGGCGCTTCCACCAGATCGCTCTCGCCACCCACCTCGGGCAAGGAGATCCCGGCCCCCGGACGAATCAAGGTGGCCATCAAGAGACCTATCGAGACCGCGAAAGCGGTAGTCAACAGATAAAGCCCGATGGTCATGGCGCCAAGACGCCCGAGGCGCGAGGTGTCCTTCAAAGAGGTGACGCCGGCGATGATCGTCGTCAGAATGATGGGTACCATCAGCATTCTGATGGCGTTGATGAACAGTCGGCCGACCGGCTCGAAGCCCGCCGCCACCTGCTCGAGGCCCAGCACTTTCAATAGTGAGCCGAGCGCCACCGCGAGCATGAACGCAATGAGGATGCGCTTCCAAAGAGTCAGACTCTGCCAGCGAAACCACATGCGCGCTCTCCCTCAGCCCCGATTCTCCACCCGCTTTTGCGAGGTCTAATAAAAAGAGCGAATCTCAGGCGCCGAACATCGCGAGGGTACCAGAACCCGGCCGAAATGGGGCTCCTGATTTGGGGAGCAAGCAGCCTGAGGGAAAGCGAACCCGTGCCGTGCTAGCGATAAGGTAGCAGGACGCGATAGCCGTCGCCGAGCGGGGTCACCTCGACCCCGTCCGGATCGATCTCCTCCTCGAGCGCCAGGCTGCGCGAATAGCGCCGCCCGACACCGTCAGGCTCGATTCGCTCGGCCGAGACCACCACCTGGCCGTCGCCGAGCGCAATATCAAACGACCCCGGCTTGAGGTCTTTGACGCGGACCAGCAACAAGACAGCGTCTGGCAAGCTCACGCGCGAGACGTCGAAGCGCACGCCGGCATCGGGAGGCCTCCTCTCGACTTCCGGCTCATGATCCCCGCCGTCATCCACCGGCGGGGGAGCAGCGAGCGGGGGCGCCATCCGGCCACGAAATGCGCGGCGCATCTCGTCAAGCTCGGCCCGCATCTCTTCCCGCATCCTCTCCATCTCACGCTGGAGAGGATTGTCGGGATCGCGGCCACCGGCGCCCCCCCTGTCCCACGGATCAATGAACAGCTCGTCCCAGTCGGGCCCAAACGGTGCCCAATCGAACCCGAAAGGATCGCCCGGGAGCACTCGCTCATCGGCAACGCCGTCGCCGGGTGACGGAGTCACGCGCTCCCTCTCGGCTCCCCGGTCCTGTTGCGACACCCCCGGCTCGCTCGCCCCCTCCATAAAGCGCGGGGGCCTCTCGAGCAAAAGGAGGGTCACGAGCGCCCCAACCAGGACAGCCAGCAAGAGCGCTAACAGTTGAAACATCGATGAGCGACGTTTGGTCATCAATCTCCCTCCTCTGCCGACAATAACCCGGCAAGGAGAAGCGCTATTCCCGCGCCGCGCGACTCGCCCCACCCGATCCCCACCGCGCCCAACAGATCCTCGAGACCGTCCGGCAACGTCCCCTCGGCGGAGTACCTCACCGCCTCCAGATCGTGACGCGCATGGCTATCGCGAACCTCGTCGAACGGCGCCCCGGTCGCGACACAGGCCCGTAGCGCCCGCTCGACCTCCACGAGCCCGGTCGCGCGGCTGAGAATCAACGCGAGCGCGTCGAGCGCCGAGCGCCCGGCCCCGGAGAGATCCACCCGCCGCCATTCCGCCGCGCGCGGCGCGCCACGGGGCACCGGGGCCGGATTCAGGCCAAGTATCTCGGCCACCCCCTCGGCCGCCCGCGTCTGCCCTCGCGCTTTCCCCTCGACCGTCTGCCCGGCCACATGGGGGGTGGCGCGCCAGGCGCCGGCAACCAGCGCCGCGCAGGGGCGCGGCTCGCCGCGCCACGTGTCAATCGCAGCGACCAAGCCTCGCCCGGAGGCGAGCGCCGCCAGCAACGCCGACTCGTCCACCAGCGCACCCCGCGCAGCATTGATGATGAGCGCGTTGTCGGGAATGAGCGCGAGTGTCCGCTCGTTGAGCAACCCCATAGTCGGCCAGCGGCTCACCCGCGAGGTGGTGGCCGGAGCGTGCAACGAGACCACGTCACAAGCCAAGACCTCGTCCAGGGAATGATCGCAAAAGTCCGGGTCGCGCGCCGCCCGCGGCGGATCGGAGAGCCGCACCTCCATCCCCAGCCGCCTCGCCCGCGCCGCCACCGCGCTCCCGGTGTGCCCGGCGCCGACGATCCCGAGAGTCATCTCGCGGGGCTTGCGGCCACGCGCGCTCATATCGGCCACCATCGCCGCCGTCACCCAGTCGGCCACCCCGGGCGCATTGCACCCAGGGGCATGCCGCACCTCAACATGGCGCTGCAGCGCGGCCAAGGAGTCCACATGCTCCAGCCCGACGGTGGCGCTCGCCACCACTTGCAGCCGGGGAGCCGCCGCCAGGAGCGCAGCGTCGACCGTGGTGATGCTGCGCACCACGAGGCCCGACGCCTCGCCAAGCACAGGATCGGAGGCGCTCAGCGATCGCCCTGGAAAGGTGCGCACCTCGGCGTCGGAGGCAAGCAGGCGCGCCGCGAGGGAGAGCTTCTCATCGACGAGCACGAGCGGTTTTGTCATTCCGGGCCCATCTCGAAGTGGAGCGTCGCGCCACCCATGAGATCGTCGTGATCGAACCAGAGCTGCTCGAGCGGTTCGCCATTCAACCACACGCCTTGAACATAGATGTTGTCGGGGCCTGCGCCGTCGGCCGTGATCACCACGTCGCCGGTGGGAAGCGCGAGAACCGCGCGCGATACGATGGGGCTGCCGATGTAATAGCGAGCCGTGCCGGGTAGTGGATAGAAACCGAGCGCGCTCATCACATACCACGCGGCCAGTGTTCCACCGTCGTCGTTCCCGATGATCCCGCCCGGATCAGTGCGATAGTTGGTCGCGAGAATCCAGCGGACGTACTTCTGGGTGAGGTCGGGGCGGCCTGCTTCGAGGAACATGTACGCCGCCTGTATGCTCGGTTCATTGCCGTGGTAGTAATAGCTGCCCGGAAGCTCGAACACGAAAGTATCCACGGTCTCTTGAAAGAACCGCTCGAGCTTCGTCACCATCGCCTCGGCCGATCCGAACAGATCCACGAGCCCCACGACGTCATGAGGCACGAACCAGGAGTACTGCCAGGCGGTGGCCTCCGTGTAGTGATCGCTGAATGCGATGGGCTCGAACGGTGTGAGAAACTCGCCGCTCGGTGTTCGCGGCCGCATGAACTCCGTCTCGGGATCCCAAAGATGCCGGTAGTTTCGCGCACGCTCATCGAACAAAGCGCGGTCATCCTCCTTGCCGAGCGCCTCGGCGAAACGGGCGAGGCAAAAATCGTAAAACGCGTATTCGAGCGTCTTGGCGACCGACTCGTTGTGCGCTGTTGTGAGAAAACCGTCTGCCACGTAGTCCTCGATATCCGAACGGCCATGCACCCCGCTGCCCTCGGGCGGGCGGCCCATCGCGGTAATCATCAGGAGATCATAGGCCGCCTCTGCGTCGAAATCCGTCACCCCCTTCACGTACGTGTCGGCGATGACGCAGTCGCCCGCGGTCCCAATCATGGAGTTGGTGTGCCCAATCCCCATCGGCCAACGTGGGATGGCGCCGTCCACAACCCCCATGTGCACGAGGGAGCGCGCCATGTCGCGCGCGCGATCAGGCATCAACAGAGTCAAGAGCGGGTGCAGAGTGCGGAACGTGTCCCACATTGAGAAATCGGTGTAGTAAAGGAAGTCTTCGGCCTCATGCACGCTCTTGTCCACACCGCGGAAGCGGCCGTCGACATCCGTGAGTATCGTCGGCATCATCATCGTGTGATAGAGCGCGGTGTAAAAGATGATTCTCTCGTCGGGAGTGGTCCCCTCAATCTCAATCCGCTCGAGCTCGTGGCTCCAAATGTCGCGCGCCGTGGCCCGCGTCTCCGCAAAGCCCCACTCCGCAAGCTCCGCCTCGCGGTTGCCGAGGGCGCCCGCGGCGTCCACAAGCGAGATGCCCACCTGTGCTTCCACCACGTTGTCGGACGGCGACCCGTCAAACCATAGCCAAACACCGAGCGGCACGCCTTCGCCATACTCCGTGAGAGCCTGCGCCCCCTCCTCCGTCCAAACCCCGTAGCTTGCAAACGGTCGGTCAAAGCGTGCATCGAACCAGGCGGTGAACCCCCCATACCGCCCTGAGAACTGGCCGATGTTATGCTGTGAGCCCCAGACCCGCCCGTCATCCGAGTCAATGCGCACCTGGGCCTCCGAGACGCGCCCGCCGACCATCACCTCGCCGAGATCGATGATCACAAGCCCTGCCCTGTCGTCAGGAAACGTATAGCGATGATAGCCGGCGCGAGGCGTGGAGGTCAGCTCAACGCGGATCGCTCCGTCGCCTGGGTAGCCGCTCTGCGTGATAGCGTAGTAGCCGGGCGCGGCCTCTTCTTCAGTATGATCGAGAGGCGCCCGATAGCCTGCTGCGGTCGTCAACTCGACTGGGATGGCGGCGGACATCTCCGTCTCCTCTGGAAGAAGCGCCGGCATGAAACGAATGACACCGTAGTCCGGCACTCCCGTGCCGTGGAGCCGCATGTGGCTGTACCCCAGGATGTGCGAATCCTCGTAGCGGTAGCCGGCGCAGTGGAGCGGCCACGGGCGACCGGCCGGCCCTGTGGTGTCGGGGCTCAGCTTGACCATACCGAAGGGAAGCGTCGCGCCGGGGAAGGCGTTGCCCACGTTGAATCCCATCGATCCCGTGCCGATCATCGGATCGACGGACGCGAAAGGAGACGGTCGCCCGGGCGGCTCTTCCGCAACATCGTCATGTACGTCACCGGAAGGGGTGGTGGTCTCTTTGCAGATATCCGACACGTGGTGTGCGCCGTCTCGAGGTTCGGCAGGGACGGAGTCAGGATGAGACGCGCCGACGTCAGTCGCGTCTCGAGCGACGTCGTGGCCGGGCGGGCCCTTGCCATCGCCGCAGCCGCCAAGCGACACCAACACACCGAGTGCAAAGACCGCCCCAATCACCCCAACGCCCAATTCGTTGCGCATCACCTCAGCCCCCTCCATTGCCCGACGATGATGGAGAGACTCCACCAAAAAACCGTAACGACCCAGCCCGGATTCTACCCCGACAGAGGTTGACTAGAAAGCCCCGCAAAGTATACTCCGCAGCACTTGGCGACCATCGGCCGCCGGTCGACGACAGTCAAATGCTTCTCAAGAGGTACGGCGAGAGTAGCCGTCCCACGGAATCATCGACCGTCTCCTTTAACTGGAAAGACCACTTTTCCGGACACAGAGAGAGCAAAATGAGCGAACAAAAAGTATTCAATCGTTGGCTACTGGTGGTCGGCGCGCTGATGATCCAGCTCTGCCTGGGCGCCATCTACGCCTGGAGTGTTTTCCGCCAGCCGCTCCAAGAAGAGCTCGGCATCTCGGCCACTCAAGCGTCACTGCCGTTCTCCGTGGTCTTGGCGTTCTTTGCCCTCGCGGTGGCTATCGGCGGCAAACTGCAAGACAGGTTCGGCCCGCGGGTCATCTCCGTGGCGGGAGGCATTCTCCTGGCGGCCGGCATGTTGGGTGCGAGCTTCGCGGGAAGCATCACCACGTTGGTGATCTCCTACGGCGTCATCTCCGGCCTCGGGATCGGCATGGCCTATGTCTGCCCGATAGCGGCGCTGGTCAAGTGGTTCCCCGACAAGCGCGGGCTCATCACCGGCCTCGCGGTGGCCGGATTCGGCGGCGGCGCAATGATAGTTGGTCCACTGGCGCAGGCCATGATCGGATCACTCGGCGTGGCGGACACTTTCCGCATCCTCGGGCTCGTCTACCTGATCGTCGTCACCGCCGGTGGGCTCATGCTTCGAAACCCGCCCGCAGGCTATGTGCCCGAGGGCTGGACCCCGCCCGCGCCGGCCACCGGCGGTCCATCCGGAGGCGACTACTCGGTCGGCGGGATGCTCGGCACCGGCCAATTCTGGATCATCTGGATCCTATACTTCGCAGGCTGCGCCGCCGGTCTCATGATAATCGGCCAAACATCACCGATCGGGACCGATGTCGCCAAATACAGCGCTGAAGTAGCGGCCCTGGGGGTCAGTGTGTTGGCGATCTTCAACGCCGCCGGCCGAATCTTCTGGGGGAAAGTCTCCGACAATCTGGGCCGCGTGCGGACCCTGTTCATCATGTACCTCTTGAACGGGCTCGCGATCCTCGGATACTTCCTGATCCCGACCGTCCCCGCCTTCTACTGGCTCGGCATCGCGATAGTCGGCGCGACCTTCGGCGGCTACCTGGCGCTCTACCCAGCCATCACAGCCGACTTTTTCGGCACCACCAACGTCGGCTTGAAGTATGGGCTGGTCTTTTTGGCTTACGGTATCGGCGGCCTGCTATCCAATATCTTTGCGCCGCAAGTGTTCGAGATTTTCGGAAGCTACAACCCGGCCTTCGCCATTGCGGGCGGGCTCTGTATCATCGCCGCCGTCGCGATTTTGTTCGTCAAGCCGCCGCCGGCACCCAAGGAGGCCTGAGGCACTCGCGTCGTCAAGCGCGAGCGTGGCCTCTATCGAGCATGATGAGGCAGGTTGAGATGCAAGGACTCAAAGCAAAGTCAACCGGAAACGGGTGGCCTGTTGAGGACCTCTTGTATGACGCCCCCCCCATGGAGATTGCTTTAGCGCCACGTGAACCGCGGCACGGGCGGCGGGGCGCCGTATGGCTCGGCTTGGCGATCCTTTGTCTCATGGCGACGCAGGCGTGCCGAGGCCGACCACAGTTCGCTCAATCGGAAAAGAGCGATCCTGAACCCGATGAACAGATCGTGGTGAACGAACCGTTCCCGGATTTGCCGGACGCCCCCTCGACGTCCGGCCGGCTACTTCTCGAGCCGGCTCAAGAGGAAGATTGCATCGCCGCCTGCCGTCGTCTCCTCGAGCTCGAGGTGAGTCAAATCAAAGCCGACGTCGACGAGCACCTTGCGGAGGGTACTCAAAGCCAAGACTTGGAGGCGATGGAGGAAGATTTGTCGCAGCTCTTCGCCGATCTCGTCGCGGGACGGATCCCGGCATGCATAGAGCGGTGCCGCAAGAGTTTCTCGCGCGGAGTCACCGAGTGCCTCCGATTGACCGGGGACGTCGCTGCCGCCGTCGACTGCTTGGCGCGCTCCGGCGCAGCCGGGGATTGACCCCTCAATCCATGATTGAGCGCGGGAGGCTCCTTGGAAGAAGACAAAACCGGAACGCCCCAAACGCCAAACGACGACCCACTGTGGGCCCAAAAATCGAAGCCTCCGCGGCGTCCTGCCCGCAAGAGACAACCGCTGGCCGACTCCCCGCCCGGCGAACCACGCTGGTTGAACGAAGGCGAGGCGCCAAGGCGCGCTGCACCGAAGGCTAACCCGGCGGCGGCGTCCGAGAGCAGCGAAGCGGCCCCGGCGGCGGCGTCCGAGAGCAGCGAAGCGGCGGCGGCGTCCGAGAGCAGCGAAGCGGCCCCGGCGGCGCCCCGCGTTCCGGCAAAGCCACGTCCGACGA
>PWKZ01000028.1 GCA_003559575.1 Bradymonadales bacterium
CCGGCGCGGGCGATGTTTCCGGCAAGCTGATTGTGTCAGAGAGTGCATCCGGTGGACCGGCCACATCAGCTCCAGCCTCCGGCGCATCGGGCGTGACAAGAGCTTCCTCGTCGGTGCAGGAGAGAAGTAGCAGGGTGACGAGCCCCAACCCGAGAGTCCTGAACGCTATCATCATCTACTCCTCGCACCCTTTTCTGGGCATTGACAAAGTACCCGCGGAAGCCGAGGCCATCCGGAGCCCATCTTTTATGAACGGTTTTGCCCGATCGGTCAATCCCCCGTCGGCCGTCGGAGGCACTTGACGCCGAACGGGATTGCCCTATAGTCGTTCCTTCGGCACGAGGGCCGCTCGCGAACGCAACGACTTTGCCGCACGGCATTGATTCTCCCTCCGTGCCGCGTGCGATCAACGCTTTCGGGGCGCCGATTTCGAGTCAAGGCAAGCAAGGTGATTGGAGAGTCTCTTTGGGGCGCAATGTCGTTTTGTTTCAGCCTTGTGTCGGCGATATGGACGAGTTCCGCGATCGCCCCACTCCTCCACTGGGTCTGCTCTCCGCCGCGAGCCACTTGGATCCGGCGGTGGAGGTACGTTTCATCGACGCGCGCCTCGAGCGTGACTGGCGCGGCAAGCTTCGGGGAGCCCTTGACGCTGCGACCGTCGCGGTGGGGATCACCACCCTGACCGGCGGTATGATCCGGAGCGCTGCGATGGCCGCCAGGGTCGTGCGGGAAGCGGGCGTAGTGCCTATCATCTGGGGGGGAGTCCACCCCTCGTTGCTGCCACGCCAGACCGCCTCTAGCGAGCTGGTCGACTATGTGGTCGAAGGCGAGGGAGATCTGGTTTTTGGGGCGCTCATCTCCGCCCTGGCGTCCGGGCGAAGGGTCGATCTGCCCGGGGTATGGTGCGGTCGGGGCGAAGTCCGCGGGCGACCGCGTGAGGCGCTGCTGAAGCTCGATGATTTGGCGGGGCCGCGCTACGAGCTCGTGGACATGGAGCGCTATATCGGCCTGTACCGCGACAAGCGGTGGTTCTTCTACCAATCGAGCCGTGGCTGCCCTTTCCGCTGCGCCTATTGTTACAACAATGTCTTCAATCAAGGTCGTTGGCGCGCCAAATCGGCCGCCCGAGTGCTCGCTGAGATAGAGACGCTCAGGGAGCGTTACTCCTTCTCGACGGTCTACTTTCTCGACGACGACTTTTTCGTCGACAAGCGGCGCGCCATGACGATTTTGCGCGGGCTGCGCGAGATGAACCTCTCTTCGGTCCTGCAAGGGGTCGACATCAAGGCCATGACCAACTTGAGCGACGACGAGCTCGACTTCATCGAGGAAGCCGGGGTCGAGCGGTTGAGCATCGGGGTCGAGTCGGGCACTGATCGCATCCGAACCAGCCTCCTGCACAAGTGGGGGACGCTCGAGACCGTTCGCCACCAACTGGGACGGCTCGCTGAGCGCCGCTTCTTGGTGTTGTTGACGTTCATCATCGGGTTCCCCGGCGAGACCCCCGAGGAGACTCGACGCACAATCGATCTCGCGCTGTGGGCGCTCTCACGTGCGAGCAATTTCCGCGTGCCGCAGCTCTACAACTTCGTGCCTTACCCGGGGACCGAGCTCTACGAGCTTCTCCGGCGCCGGGGGTTTCCGTTCCCTGGTGATCTCGAGGGGTGGGGGCGCTATGAGTGGGACGCCGATATATTGCACGATCACGATCAGTCGACAGCGGATTATCTCGAGCGGATCGTCTTTTTGAGCAAGTTCCTCGATCGCAAGCTCGATGACTACGGATTTGGCGGGCCGTTGTTGCGGGCTGCGTACCGGGGCTATCGACCGCTGGCCTGGTTGCGCATGCGTGGTGACTTGACCGCGCCGCTCCCGGAGCGTGCGGCCTACACAATTATCAGACGCGTGGTGGGGTGATGAGCGAGGTCAGAAGCGTCGTGGTTCTCGGAGGTGGATTGACCGGCTTGACCGCCGCCTATCAGCTCCAATGTGCCGGTGTCGAGGATGTCATGGTGGTCGAGCGCTTGTCGACGACGGGGGGCTTGATGCGCACCAACCGCTCCGACGGGCTCACCATCGACCACTTGCCGCACCTGTTTTTCACCGAGGATCGAGGCGCTTTGCGGCTCTTTTCCGAGTTTGTCGGCGGCTACACCGAGCATACCTCCCGCCTGGGGATCAGGTGGGATGACGGGTTCGTCGATTTTCCTTTTCAGAATAACATCCACCAGCTCCCGCTGAGCCAACGCAGAGAGGTGCTGACAAGTTTGCTCGCTCGCTCGAGCCCCACCGGATCCGCCCGCAACCTCGAGGAGCACGCCCGCGCGCTCTTGGGCGATGGCATCCTCGAGCTGTTCTTCCGCCCGTACAACGAGAAGCTTTGGCTCACTCCGCTAGCGGAGATGGACTTCCGCTGGCTGAAAGCCAAGATTGCTCTGCCGGACGCTCGGGAGTTGGCTGTCAGCATCTTGGGCGGAGAGCGTGAGAGATCGCTCGATGTGGCGCCCCACACGCGGTTTCGCTATCCGCGGCGTGGCGGGATTCAAGCGCTCACCGATGGTCTGGCCGAGCGGCTGGGCGAGCACCGGATCCGGTCCGCCTCGAGGGTGCGGGCGATCGACACCGGGCGGCGCCAAATCGAGACCGATCGGGGGCGTATCGGTTACCATCGATTGCTCTCGACCTTACCCATCAACGATACTCTCGCGTTCGCCGGCTTAGACGGGGGCGTGGGAGCGGTCAAACGCCTTCGGGCGAACACCGTCGTCTGCGTCCAGATTGTGGCGAAGCGGGTCGAGCTGCCGGACTACCACTGGATCTATGTCCCCGATCCCTCATTGCCCTACTACCGTCTAACCCGAGTCGACCGTTTCAACCCTCAGGCGGCCCCCGGACTGTCGGTGTTGCTGGCGGAGTGCGCGCTCCCGGCCAGCGCCCGGGTGGAGAAAGCCGCCATCGCTGCGCGGGTGCAGCGGGCGCTCGTGACCGAAGGCGTGGTGCGCGCCACCGACATTGAACGTCACTTTGTTTTCGCCTACTCTCCGGCCTATGTGGTGCCTCACCTTGGCCATGAGGAGGATGTGGACACCCTGGCGGCGACGCTCGCCGAGGTGGGGATCGTCACCGCCGGTAGGTTCGGCGAGTGGCGTTTTTTCAACATGGACCACTCGATCGCGTCCGCCACCAGGGCGGTTGAGAAGGTGCTGAGAGCTTGATTCCGGTACTCATCCTGGCCGCCGGTCGCGGCGCTCGTCTCGCCGAGCTCGGGTTGGCCTGGCGCAAAGCCTTGATCCCGGTGGGCGCGGCCTCTCTACTCGAGCTTCACTTGGCCACTTTCGCCGCCGAGGGCGCGCGTCGTTTCATCCTGGTGGTCGATCCCGGCGGCGCGGAGATCGCCGCCGCCGCGCGGGCCGTGACAGACTCCTTGGGCGTCACACTCGAGCTCTTGGTCCAACCGGAGCCGCGCGGCATCGGCAACGCGACGGCGTTGGCCGAGCCTCTTCTCTGCGGCTCCCCCTTCGTCTTGGTGCTTGGCGACACCTACTACGAGCCCGAGGATTTGCAGCCGGCGCTTAAGGATGTCGCTCGCCGCCGTCGCGCGGCGGTGCTCTCGGTGCGCTTCGTAGCCGACGAGCAGCGTATCCGTCGCGAGTGTACGATTGCGGTGGACGAGCGCGGGATGGTGCGTTCGATCGTCGAGAAGCCGGACAAGATTTTGAGCCCACTGAAACCCTGCGGCGTCTATTTTTTCGGGCCCGAGATCTTCGACGCCCTAAGAGAGACCCCACCCTCGCCCCTCCGAGGTGAGGTGGAGCTAACTGACGCCATCCAGCGGCTCATCGATCATACGGGTAACGTCGGCAGCCGCCGGACGCTCGCGCGCGATCTCAACGTGACCTACCCGGCGGATGTGCTGTGGGCCAACAAGATGTGGCTCGGCAAGCACGATCTAGCATACTACCTTCACCCCGCGGCGGAGGTTGGTCGCGACGTGGTGGCTAGCGACTCGGTGGTGGCCCGTGATGCGATCGTGGGGGATCGAGCGGTGCTCGACTCGGTGGTGGTGTTCCCGGGCGCGGTGGTGGAGAGCGAGGCGCGCTTGAGTGACACCTTGGTGGTCCCGGACAACGGCGTGTTGCGGTTGTAGATCAACAGAGCCACCGGTTTGGGTCGAGCCCAGGCCCCATCGCCGTAAGGTGGGTCAACGCCAGCAGCTCCGTCCCGCCGCCGCTGATGTGAAGCGAGTGCAAGGTCTCACCTTCGTCGATCTCCGCCTCGAATCGGGGCTTGAGATCGGCGGCGTCCAGTACCGAGATACCCGGGGCACCCTCGGCGTTGGCGTATGGTAGAATCAACAGCGGATCGCCGTCGTCGGGCTCCAGTATATTGAGGGCACCTTGGGGGATCCGCTTGCCGGACAAGAGCTTCTCGGGCGCGAGGCTCTGGGAGAAGATCCTCTCACCGTTTTGCCGTCGTCGGTGACGCAGGGGATGCTGTCTTCGGGGAGGACCACCTCAATCCTCCACTCTGTCCGAGGACCGAGGGGATCGCTTCCCGAATCCCGGATGGGGTGGGGGAGCGGGTGTCGTGTCAGTTTGAGCCACCTCTCCCGGCGTCACCTCGGGCGTCACCGTGTCCGATGGGGCCGGATCGGGCAGCGCGGCCGGGGACGACTCGCCGCACCCCAGGCTTGCTATCAACACCGGCAGACAGATCCATATGAATCGACTTTGTCTCGTTATCAACAATCGCCTCCTCCTCGGCCATCGACTATCAGCACCCAGTCTTCGCAGCTAGTCCCGCCGACATAGCGCACCTCGACCCAGACGTCGAAGCTGTCGTCTTGCCACCGGTTGGCGCTGCGCGAGACCCTGACCCGCTCGTCGTTGCCCGGGCCCTCCGTCGAGCTTGCCCAGTGGCTGCCGCATGCCTCGTAGACATGGAGGTCGTAGTCCACGCCGGAGGGCACCCCGAGGCTGAAGCGCGCGGTGATTTCACCTGTGCAGTGGTTACAGCGGTCCTGGACGCGGAGCCGGAACCAGTGCCCGCCGCGGCCCGTGACGGTGGTGTGTGTGCTCCATGAGGTGCCGGTCAAGCACCAAGACGAGCAGATCGTGTTGCCGCAGGTGTTGCCGAGATCCTCGGCCTCGTCGCAGGTGTTCGTGAACGGCGCGATGTGGGTCTCGCAGCCCGTCGCGGTGTCGCCGTCGCAGTCGGCGTAGCCCAGCTCGCAGCCCACCGTGGTGCAGGTGCCCGTGGCGCATGAGACCTCGGCCTGTGGGCGGCTGCATTCGATGTCGCACTCGCCGCAGTGCTCCAGGGTGGTCAGCGACTGCTCGCAGCCGGTGGCCGGATCGCCGTCGCAGCTCGCGTAGCGGTGGTCGCAAATGGGGTTGCACTCGCCCGCATGACAGCTCGTCGAGCCGTGGGGGTTCAAACACTCCCGGTTGCACTCGCCGCAGTGCGCCGGGTTGGTGAGGGTGTCGTAGCAGATGTCGTCGCAGCAGCTCCCCACGAGGCAGTCGTCGTCGCTGTCGCACGGCCCGCCGGTCTGGACGAAGCACTCACCGGTCGCAAGGTCGCAGCCGTAGCCCCCCCCGCAGTGAGAGGAGTGCGCGCAGCTCTCGCGGCATGCGACGGTGCTGGGGTTGCAGCTATAGGGCATGCAGTCGTCGCCCCCTTGCGGCTCGCAGGTGCCCGCCCCGTCGCAGAGATGGGCGTGGTAGGCGACGGCGTCGAAGCCGCACTCGGCCGCCCGGCACTCGGTGCCCGCTGGATGGAGCGCGCAGGAGCGCTCGCCCGAGCAGGTGCCGGTGCGTCCGCAGGAGGAGGGGGGCTCGGCTGGGCACTCCAGGGGGGCCGGAGTCCCCGGTGGTTGCGGTTCACAGCGGCCGACACTGCCATCGAGTGTGCAGCTCTCGCAGATCCCGTCGCAGCGCGCGTCGCAGCACACTCCTCCCACGCAGAAGCCTGACTCGCACTGCGAGCCCGCGATGCAGCTGCGCCCGATGGTTAGCAGGCATTCCGCCGACGCACTGTCGCAGGCGAGCCCGTCCTGACACTCGGCGTCGGTGCTGCAGAACACGAAACAGCGGCCATCTTCCTCGTCGCAGCGGTAAGGGGCGCAGTCGGTGACGCTCTCAATCACGCACTCGCCGGCGCCGTCGCAGAACGCCTGTCCGTAAGCCGTATCGGCCTCGCAACGAGCCTCCTCACACTTTGCGCCCGCCGGATGCAGCTCACAGGTGCCCTCGCCGGAGCACACTCCGGTGCGGCCACAGCTTTGGACGGGCTCGGCCGGGCAGTCGTTGTCGGGATCTTCGCCGGCCGGCACCGGCCGGCACTCGCCCGGCGCGATGGGGGAGTCGCAACGCTCGCAGATGCCGGCGCATGGGCTGTCGCAGCACAAGCCGTCGGCGCAAAAGCCGCTCATACATTCGGAGTCGCGCCGGCAATCGGCGCCGTCGTGGCGGACACAGAACCCGACTTGGCAGAACGCCCCCGGGACACAGTCGCTATTCGTGGTGCAAGAGGCCAGGCAGTCGCCTCCCTCGGGAGAGGAGTCGCAGTAATAGGGAGCGCAATCGACCTCGGTCTCTTGGACACAGGCCCCTTCGCCGTCGCAGCGGCCGGCGGCGAGGGAGATCCGGTCCGTGATGCATTCGGCCTCGGCGCACACATAACCTGCGTGCATCATCCGACAAGAGCGCTCCCCTGAGCAACCGCCAAGGTTTCCGCAGGGGTTATCGGGATCCACCGGGCACTCGCCACGCGGGTCGGTTCCGGCAGCAAAGGGAACACAAAGGCCTGGGTTGTCGGCTGTCGTACACGACTCGCAGACTCCGTCGCAGAGTGCGTCGCAACAGAGCTCCGACACGCAAAAGCCGGAAGCGCACTCTCCGCCGTCGGCGCAGCGCGCGCCGAGGCTTTTCAGGCAAGCGCCGTCTTGGCAAGTGTAGCCCGGCTGGCAGTCGTCCGACACCTCGCAGCCCGTTACGCAGCGGCCGTTGGCCGGATCGCAGGCGAACGGCGCGCAGGACCGCTCGAGCTCGACGCAGGTCCCCTCGCCATCGCATTCGCTGTCGATCTGGAGCGTGGGATCGTCGGCGTGGCATCGTGGTGCCCGACAAGAGGTCCCCTCGGCATAGAGCGCGCAGGTCCGCTCGCCCGAGCAGACGCCTGAGAAATTGCAGCTCCCGACCAGGTCCTCGGGGCAGTCGTCGCGCGGATCCTGTCCTTCCGGGGCGGCGCGGCAGTGCCCCTCGTGATCCTCGAGCGCGCAGAACTCGCACACTCCGTCGCAGGCCGCCTCGCAGCAGACGCCGTCGACGCAATGACCGGAGGCACACTCGTCCCCTTGCGCGCACTGGAGCCCGAGATCTTTCATGCAGGTCCCGTCGACGCAGAGGTAGCCCGCTTGGCAGTCGTCGACTCCGTCGCATGTGGCCAGGCACTCGCCCTCGACGCAGAGCTGCGGCGCGCAATCGTGCTGAATGGTCAGGCACTCGCCGGCGCCATCGCACTCGCCGGCTTCGATCAACGTCTCGCCGACACACTCGGGCTGACTGCAGACGGTCCCCTCGGGATAGAGCCCGCAAGATCGGAGCCCCGAGCAAACCCCTGAGCGACCACAGGTCGACTCGGAATCGATCGGGCAGTCGCCGCGCGGATCATAGCCCTCCGGAACGGCGCTGCAGACACCGAGCAAGCCGTCCACCGCGCACGATTCGCACAAGCCCTCGCAGGCCGACTCGCAACACACTCCATCGACACAGAACCCGGTGGCGCAGCCGGCGTCGAGCGTGCATCGGCCCCCTTGCTCGGCGACACAGATCCCGTCGGTGCAGGCCACATATCCCGGCTGGCAGTCGTCGAGTGTGGCGCATGCGGTATGACAGGCCCCGGCGTCGGAGTCACAGTAGAACGGATAACACTCCTCCTCGGTGTCTTCGTCGGTGATGCCGTTGCAGTTGTCGTCGATACCGTTGCAGCTCTCAGGGGCGGGAGTGCGCGCCGGGCAGGGCTCGTCACACAGTCGCTCGGCCTCGCAGCGGCCCCACTCGTTTTCGATGTGGCAAAGCGTGGTCGCCCCGCGCGTAATGAAGACATCGAGACAGGGGCAATGTGTGCCTTCCTCCGGCACGCACTGGGGTGGGGCGTCGTCGATTCCATCGGGCGCGACGCAGTCGTAGCCGGCCGGACAGCCTTCGGCGTCGCACGGTACTCCGCAGAAGCTCCCCTCGTCACCGGCGTAAAGACAGAGGTGCTCGCCCTCGTAGCCGCCGTCCTCGGGGACGCAGTC
>PWKZ01000246.1 GCA_003559575.1 Bradymonadales bacterium
CACCTTCACCAAATCGATGCTCGACGTAGCGCTGCTACGCCTCCGCTCGATTTGGTTTGCTTCCTTGCACTTGCACCCGCCTCATTCCCCTCGGTCCACGGACGCGGTGGAGGATTGAGGCGAACGACCCACCTTGAGTGACCGGCATGAAAACATTATGATGCGGCCAGTTTCCATCGGCCAAATGGTCGGAGGCGTGGCGATCAAACAACCCAGGGAGGAAACCGTGACGCAGTACCATGAAAACTCAATTCCGGCCGTATTCCAGAATAATGCCGAAAAGTTTCGAGCGCGTGCGTACGCGGCGTACAAGGTGGACGGGGAATATCGCGACATCTCCTGGGAGGAGATGCTCGAGAGCGTCAATAACCTGGCGTACTACCTCCTGTCCAAGGGGATCGCGCGCGGCGACAAGGTCGCCATCTTCTCCGCCAACCGCTACGAGTGGCACATGGCGGCCCTCGCGGTGACGTCGATCGGGGCGGTGGATGTGCCGATCTATGCGACCAATTCCAGCCAAGAGGCTCACTATGTCCTCGAGAACTCCGACTCCAAGATCTGTTTCGTGGGCTCCAACGAGCAGCTCGAAGCGGTCCTGAAGGTCCGCGACCGGCTCCCTCTCGTGGGGGAGTACATCATCTTCGATGAATACAGCGGCGCGGCGGAAGGCGTAAAACACCTGCCGAAGGTCCTCGAGGAGGGGAAGGGATCGCCTTCGCCCGACGAGCTCGATGCGCGCATCCGCGGAATCGAGCCGCAACACCTCTCGACGCTCATCTACACCTCCGGCACGACGGGCAACCCAAAGGGGGTGATGCTGACCCACCAAAACTTCTTCTCCAACGTGATCAACACCCTCGCCGAGATGAAGGACAAAAAGACGGGCCGAGACCTTCTCTCCGAGGACGATCTCTTTCTCTCGTTCTTGCCCTTGTCCCACTCCCTCGAGCGCACTGCCGGGTTCCACGGGGCGCTCTTCTGCGGCGCGAAGACAGCGTTCGCCGAGGATATCAAGACGATCCTCGAGGACTTCGTCACGGTTCGGCCGACCATCATCATCTGCGTGCCACGGATCTACGAAAAGATCCGCGCCGGCGTGATCGGCAAGGTGGCCAACGCGTCGCTCATCAAGAAGCTCATCTTCAACTTCGCGTTGAGCCAGGCCAGGAAAAACTTGCCGGTCGTGTGCAATGATGAAGAGCCTTCGGGGGGCCTCTACAGGCTCGCCGACAAGCTCGTTTTCTCCAAGCTCAAGGCGGCGCTCGGGATGGATCGGCTGCGTTATGCCATCTCGGGCGGCGCGCCGCTGTCGGTGGCCGACGCCGAGTTCTTCATCGGGATGGGCCTCAAGATCCTCGAGGGCTTCGGGCTGACCGAGACCTCGCCGATCGTCACCTTCAACCGCCCCTGGGACATGCGGCCGGGGACGGTGGGCCCCGTGATTCGCGAGACGGAGATCAAGCTCGCGGATGACGGCGAGCTGCTCATCAAGGGCCCGCAGGTCATGGCCGGGTACTACAAGAACGAGGAGGCGACCAAGGAGGCCTTCTCCGACGACGGATTCTTCCGTAGCGGCTACATCGGCGCCATCGACGGCGAGGGTTTTTTGCGGATCACAGGCCGCATCAAGGACATCATCGTCACGGCCGGAGGCAAGAATATCTCGCCGCAAAACCTCGAAAATAGTGTCAAGGGCTCTCGGTTCATCGAGCAGGTGGCCATCATCGGAGATCGGCGAAAGTTCCTGTCGGCGTTGGTGGTCCCCGCCTTTCCCGAACTAGAGGCGTGGGCCGGAGCGCAGGGGATCACATTCTCGGAAATCACCGATCTTCTCAAGGATCCGAGGGTCATCGAACTCTATCGCAAGGAGATCGATGAGCGCACCGTTGAGTTCGCCCGGGTCGAGCAGATCCGCAAGTTCGTGTTGGTCAGGGCAGAGTGGACGCAGGAGACCGGTGAGTTGACTCCGACCCAGAAGGTAAAGCGCAAGGTCATCATGGAGAAATACGGGCCCGAGATCGAGGCCATGTACGCTGAGTGAGCCGGCGTCAACCCCTAGTTTGCTTGAGGTGCGGTGTGCCGCCGCCCTTCGCAAATGGGCGAGAAAGACAATGAAAGATTGCGTTGCGAAGCTCATCCTTGGGCTTCTTCTGTTGTCGCCTTTGGCCTGCGGCTCTCCGGAGTCCCATGACACCGCCGCGGATTCGGGGAGAGAGGCCGAAACCGTGGCCGACGCCGGCGTTGGCGATGTCGAAGAGCCTCTCCCCGAGCCGACCTACTGGTCGGCCGAGAGTACTGTTGTCGTGCATGACCTGAATTTCGTCGTGGTCGACGGCGAGCCCTTTTTCGCCATAGGCTTCGACACGAGCTCCTTTGACATGTGGGACGGCGAGACCGGTGGTGGTGACATCTGGGCCGAGGGGACGGAAGGCGGCGAGTGCGACCCGGCGACCGGCCACGGCTACGTGAACTATCAGGTGGAGAAGAATCAGGCCGCCGCTTCAGCCGGCGCGAACTTCGCTTACGTCTGGAGCTACGGCAAACACATCGATGAGCTGGTCAACGTCGCCCCCCCTTTGAAAGGGTTGTGGCATCGCAATTACGGGACCTCACCCGCTCCGGAAAACGACGTCATCCCCATCATTTACAATGCATACGGCGAAGAGGACATGGCTTCGCCGACTCCGAGCAACGCCGCGCGGATGCGCGACGAGTTCGAGCAGTTTCGCGACAGGGAGGGGCGGTTCTCTCCCGAGGCAATGCCTCACTTGCCGCCCTTCGACGATTTGCCCTGGTACTCCTGGCATCCCACCCACCGGATGATCGCTTGTGGCTCGCAACAGCGCCTGTCGCCGGATCTCGCGACCCAGTTCGCCCAATCGACCAACATGATGATTGGCGACTGGTATACCTACATCGAGAACCGCTTCGATCGCAGCACCGCGGCGGGCGCGGCGCTGGCGCTGTTCCACAACCAGCATGGCGACGTGGGCGAAGGCTATGACGACTGGCTCGAGATGGACAGCCCGCACCACCAGGAACTCTTTTCCGCGGCGTGGTTGCTCGGGCGGTCGCTCGTTGAGCGCCGCAACCCTGACGCCGTAGTGTGGCTGTGGCTGCAGGGCTACGCGTTCGCGGAGGACATCAACAGGAAGAGCTGCGAGGGGAATATCAGCGACTCATACACGACGGGCCCGTTTCCGAGTGATCGCTACCTGCGAAAGGAGATCACCTCCACCATCGCTGCCGGCGGGACCGGAATAATCTTTTTTGGCTGGTTCTTCAACCGCTGGCCGGAGGCGGAGAAGCTCATGACGTTTTTCCGCGCGCTCTCGCACGAGGAGGTCTACCGGCCGGTGCTGACGAGCCCGCGGCTCGACATCGGAGTCGACACGACCTACCTCGGCGAGGAGGGCCATCTCGGCCAAGGGCGAATCCACGCCATGCTCAAGTGGCATGAGGAGACTCGAACCGCCTACGCCGTCATCGCCAACCCTGGAGCGCACGAGACGACGCTCGAGCTCGACTTCCCGTGGACCATTGCCGAGGTGGAGCTCCTCGACTGGTACGAACCGGGGTTCGTGGCGCGTCCCGAGGAGATCGTGATCCGTGACCGCCGCGTAACCTATCCCGTCCCCAAGGACGAGGGCTCCATTCTGCGCATTACCCCACTGATGCCGCCCTCCGTCGACTGAAGCGCAATCCGCGTTGCGAAGTTGAGTGGCTCAGAAGGAGCTATATGGGGCTCGGCGAGGCTTAAGCGCGGGCGCTTGAAGGGCGGTCGGTTCGCGTGCGTGCGGAGCGTCTTGCAGTGGCTCCATCACGCGAATGACGGGATGAGCCGACGATTATGGCACCTTGTGGTAGACGATCCGGGCGGTGACGCGCATCTGCGCTTCGGCCTGGGCGGTGGGGCGCGCCTCGATGTGATACGAGACGCCCTGGGACGGCAGGTTCTTGGCCGCTTGGTCCACCAGCGCCACCCAGAACGTATAGCCCTGACCGTTCTCGTCGGGATGAAAGAAGCTGATTGGGCTCGGCACCAGCCGCGAGGGGAAGTAGCCCATCGACACGCCGAATTCCTCGATGACCTCTGGGTGCTTGTCGGTGCGCGCTTTGTCTTCATCCAGCCAGCGGACCTCGAGCAACATCTTGGCGTGGCGATCCTTGTCGGCGTCTAAGTCATTGTTGACGTCGTAAGTGCTTAGCCGGAACCTGGCATCGCCCGGGCCGATGACCCCCAACGCCTGAATGTCGCCCACGCCGGAGTCCGGGTCGCCGAGATCAGAGATGCCCATGAGATCGATCGCCGTCCCGTAGGGCGGGGGCCAGTTGATGTGCCCCGCGACCACTCCCTTCGTGGGGTGGTAGTATACTTCGGCCTCCAGATTTTGTCCGTAGGCGTCGGTGGAGCCCACGAACCTCCGGCAGCCGGGGATCAAACCGATGCTTGTCTCCACCGTGACGTCCTTCTCCTCCAGGGTGTAGCTGACGACCCCTTCAATCTCATGATGATTGCCCGGCACCGAGGGATCGCCGAGGACCGCCGTCCCCGCCGCCTCGATGATTCGGGGCTCGCCCACCGGTGGGTTCAAGTCGATCACCACCGGCTCGTTGGTGGTCCCCGAGATCAGCAACGAGCCCGGCTGACTCACGCCCGGCAGAGGATGGTGCACCTCTCCGCCGACAACGGTGACTCGCTCCCTGTCGCGCTCCCAGTCGACCCACACCTCGACCCCTTCAGGGGTGGCTGTCTGGTCGAAGTTGCCTGCTTGCAGCCGGCCGTACTCTTTGCCATCGATAATCGTCGTGCCGACGAAACCGCCCTCCACACGCCCGGTGTTTCCGGTGTAGGTGTTGTGGTTCATTTCCCACCGGGCGCTCTCGGGCCTGGGCACGAACGGGCGCTTGACCCGCGGCCCGCTCGAGTCATCGCAGGCGGGCACCGCCAACAGCCCGGTCACCAAGACAATCGCCACCCCTAATCGTGCAGACCTCATGGTTCCAACCTCCCTCAAGATAAAGAGCCCTGATTCAGTGTCCTAAACCATCTGCTCGGGACGCATGTCCGACGACTCGCGGCGCGCTGTGGACATTATCCGGTATCCCCAATCCAGCCGCACGAAGGCGAACATCAGCGCGACTATCCCCACCAGCAAACCCACCACCAGTGAAGTGCGGTACTGTTCACGCTCGAATATTTTCCCCTCACCCACCGGGCGGATGGTCGTCGGCTGAATCGGCAGCCCGAAGCGCTCGGCGATGGTGTTGATTCCGCTCAAGTGGATAATCGGCACGCCGCTCAGCGCCAGGCGGGTCATGATGGAGTCGATGAGATCCGTGCCCTGGGGCGGGTTGCGATTCAAGCCCGAGCGAAACATCCGCTTGCCGAGCCGGGTGCCCACCGAGGTGGTCCCGCCACCCACGTTGATGTACGCCTTGATCGGTTTCTCGCCGGCGTGGGTCTCAAACAACCGCATCCGCTGCTTGAGGCTGTCTTCGTAGGTGGAGACATCTATCTGGGGGATGCCGCTGCGGCGAATCGCGGCGTCGATCTGGTTTCGCCCGGCGCGTGACAGACCGAGCGCGCGATCCTCGACTCCGCCGCGAGAGAAGGCGATGGAGCCCTGTGAGAAGACCTTGCGCTTCAAGAGCGCGGTCTCGATGTCGGGCCACATGAAACCCTCGATGTTGGCTCCCCACTGGGATGCGCCGGCGCTCGTGACATAGATGGGGGTCGCGCCCACCGTCTCGATGGCCGCCATGACCGCGATGTTGATGGCGGGAAACGAGCCGGACATGCCCACCGCGACCACATCGCCGGGGCCCACTCCGGCGAGGTAGAGATAGTGAACCACGACGGCCGCGTAGTTCGGGTTGATAGAGGTTTGCTTGGCCGACAGGTAGCCGGGGCTCGTGGTCACTGAAGACAGGAGGACACCGATCAGCCCGGACTCGGTGGGATCGGAGATCGGATCGACGGCCAGCCGCCGCCGCGCGCGCTCTTCCCGCACCACCTCCATCGCCCGTCGCATCAGCCGCGCGGCCTGGGATTTCTCCCTGTAATAGCTCTGGCGCACACGCACCCGGAAGCTCTCCACCGAGATCAAGCCCAGCACGCTGACCAGCGCCACGAGCACCAGGATTCTGAGTGACACCCGCTGTGGGCGCCAGTAGATCTTCTTCATCGGGCGAGCTCCGTTCCCACCACCAGGATCAGCAGCAAGCGCACGATGACTGAGACGATGGTCAGCGAGGCGAGCGTCTCAATGACCCCTTGACGCTCCATCCAGAGCGCGATGAGACCCGGGATGATGAACCCGATCGCCTGAAAGTCGCCGGCCCACACCCCGGCCCACCGGCTGACCATCATGCCGATGAAGTAGCCTATCAAGATCATCAGCGCGGTCCTGCGCCGACCGTACAGAATCAGGAAAGTCGACAGGACCCGGACAATCCCGAATGTCAGCAACGCCACCATCAGGGTGGCCGCCAGATCCAAGGGCTTGGTCAGGTTGAGCGCCACATACCCGGGCACGATCAGGCCGCCCGAGGCGATGCCGAACAGCTCGGTGAACAACAACCCGATAACGAGCCCAATCCCGACGGAGATAGGAAGCAGTTCGGTCACAGCGCCACCTCCATGCTGGAGCGGTTGCGAAAATAGCGGATCAGCGCCAACCCCTGGCCTCCGATGTTGCCGAGCCCGACCACTAGACTGTTCTTGCCGCAGGCTCCCAAAATCTGCTCAAAGGTGTCCTCGATGCGCGCGGCGTCGGCGTAGACGAAGCGATGCCTTTGATTGGTGTCACGGAGCGCCACCCGCGCAAACTGGTAGGAGCCGGTACCCATCAGGACGACCGCGTCGGCGTCGTGCCAGAAGCTCACGTCGCGCGCAAGCTGAGTCGTGCGCGAGACGCGATCGACTCTGAGGTTGAACACCACGATCCGGTGCGAGATATCGGGATGGCGCGCCTTGGCCATCTCCCAGACCTGGGCGCTGGATTCGGGGTCGTTGGCCGCGAAGCCGTTGATGAACATGATCCGGCGGCCAAAGAAGTTGAGCCGGTGCTCGGTCAGCGCTCCCGGATCCGGCTTGGCGCGCCACATCCCCTCGAGCGCCACCTCGCGACTTACTCCCAACGAAGCCAAGACTTTCAAGCTCAACGCCACGTTGTCGACATGCTCAGTGTAGGAAAAGCGCGCCAGATCGGCGGGGCTCACCGCCGCCCGGTCTTCGTCGGTCACCGCCACAAGCTTGGTGCCGCGATCACGGGCGGCGGCTTCGAGGATCGCCAAGTGGCGTTTTTCAGCGGTGAAAAGCGTGCCGTCGATGGGGATCATGCCGGCCATCGCGCGCGCGACATCCTGTTCGGTGGGCCCCATCACATCGAGATGGTCGGCGCGGCAGTTGGTGATGACACCGTGGGTGGCGCGCACCAGTTTGTCTTCGCTGAGCCAGTGCAGCTCGGGTTTGAGCGCCATGCACTCCACCACGAACGCCTCGGCCTCGAGCGCGGTCGCCAGCGAAACGATCCGGGTCTGTTCAATGATATTGGCGCCTTGCGGCCGGAAGACGGGGATCTCCTCGGCGTCGGGGAGGATCATCCTCGGCAGAGTGCCGGTGGTCTTGGCGCACGTCCGCCTCCCGGCCTTGCGCAACCCCGCGGCCAGGAGCCTCGTGACGCTTGATTTGCCACGCGTCCCGCTCACATGGATGCGGACTGGAATCTGTCGCAGACGGCGCCGGTGGAGGCTGTACTCCAGTGCTCCGGCGCCGGCCAGCAGTCCGCTCGCAAGCCCCAATACCAGAAGTCCCGACATGCGACTCTCTCCTGGAAAACGCGTCAATCCCGGAGGGAATGATCGCATGTGGCGCGAGAGTCCACAAGTTTCAGCAATCGTCCATAATCGCCCCGGCTTCGTCGCCGGGACTCTAACTTTCAGCTATCAGCCGTCAGCTAGTTGGTCGCCACCCGCGGGATCCGGGCTCTCGGGACCCTAAGCCCCGTTTCAAACCGAGGATCGAGGGTGTCGAGGCAGGTGCAGACTACGCAGCAGGTGTGCCTCTCAATCCTCCACCGCGTCCCGGAAAAGATTGGACCCTAATTCCCCATCAAATCGAGCACCGAGCGCGTCGAAACGGGGTGAGCTGCAAGGAAGCAAGCCGATTTGAGCGCAGTCGTAGCAGCGCTACGTCGAGCAAAAAAATCGGTGAAGCTGA
>PWKZ01000142.1 GCA_003559575.1 Bradymonadales bacterium
GATAGCGTGTCGAGATGAAGAATCGCTCGACCTGGACGTGGGCCAGGACACGCGCTAGATCACCGTCATAGGCGGTCAAGAGGGCGTCGAAGATCTGCCGGTTGCGCGGCGACAAATCGCCCCGCAGCACATATTCGGAGGGCAGCGCCCGATCCCCCCCTCCAAGCTCCACCCCTCCTCCGAACAATGCCGCGCGTTGCTCCTCGGGCAACAGCAGGAGTGGATGATCGAAGAGGTCATTGCCGAGACGGACATCGACCTCCTCGTCGTCAAGGTGGGCATAGCTGCCGGGCGGCGCCGCCTCGCCGTCGCCCGTCGAGAACCCGAAGCGCTTCTTGCCGGCCTTCAACTTTGGAAAAATCCACCGAAACGAGTAGAGCGCGCCGGACTCCACCCGTGAATACTGCTCCAACCCACGCGCCAGGCAGCTCAAGAAGGTGGACTTGGCCGAGCCGTTCGGACCGTGCAGCAGGATGAGCCCCCGCACGCGGCGCTCACGAGCAAAATTGGTGAGAACCCGATAGAAATCGCCCTGCGCGTCCTCCTGCCCGATTAGCCGGTCGCGACCATTGTCGAAGGGCGCGTCGAACACTTTGAACCGCTTGCATTCTCCCCAGGGGCGGGCCACTCTCTCGACGCCAAAATGATCAATGGAGTCGATCAGGTAGTTGACGGAATTGCGAGTCTGGAGTTGAGGCGCCGCCTGGCACAACTCGAGGTACTCGGAGAAGCTCATCACCCTTCTCGTGCGCTCGAACTCCGACTTGAACCGCTTGCTGAGATCGGCCAGCGCCGTCTCGCAGACGGGTGGTGAAATCTCACCGGCCCGCTCTCGCTCGTCCATTACTCCTCCCGCCTGACCTTGAGCTCGATTTTCACCTCCCGGTTGCGAAAGATGTGGCACCGCTTCTCGTCACAGACGCTAAAACTGATTGTCAGCGGGACCATGTACTCGCCGGGGGCCTCGGCCTTGACCGGCAAGCTCATTGTCGCCCTCGTCGCGGCCACCTGGATCTCCTCATCTCCGCGCACCAGGGCCGATTTTTTAAAACTGAGCCCGGGGCGCTCGACATCGCCGAGGGCGAGGCGAACTGGAAACTCGTCGTTCCATTGCCAACCTTTGCCGGCCTCGATCTCGACGACCAACGCTCCCGCCTCGCCGAGCGCCAGCTCCACCGGATTAGCCTCAAGCGTGAACAGCTTGCGCTCATCGACCTTGCTCAAGGCCGCCGCGCTGTGTCGGCCGCAACCGGCTCCCAGGACGAGAGGCACCATCAACAGGGTGGAGATGATAAAGGCGGTCACATGGCGCGCGTCCATCTCATCTCCCCCGTAAACGTTCACTGGGAGAAGGCGAGAGTGGGTAGTCGTCGGCCTTTTCCAGGTCCTCGTCATCGTCGCCCGGGAGGGGATCGCACGGATCGGCAAACGCCATGATCCCGAGCGGATCGGGTTCTCTCTCGGGCTTAATCGCGGCCAGGAACGAGTCCGGCTGGTCGAGGCGCAGCGCACGCTGGAGCACCTCATCCATATGCTCGACCGCCAGGATCGTCATGGAGTCGAGTACTTCGGCCGGAATGTCGCGCAGATCCTTCTCATTGTCCTTGGGGATGAGGACGGTCGCCACCCCGCCGCGATGCGCCGCGAGAATCTTCTCTTTGATCCCTCCCACCGACAGCACCCGCCCGCGCAGCGTGATCTCGCCGCTCATAGCCACCTTGCGCTTGACCGGCACTTGCACGAGCGATGAGGCCAGCGCGGTGGCCATGGTGATCCCGGCCGAGGGACCGTCTTTAGGGATGGCCCCCTCCGGGACGTGGATGTGAATGTCCACTTTTTGGTAGAAGGCGCGCATCAACCCCAACTGGTCGGCCCGCGAGCGGATATAGGAGAGCGCGGCGCGGGCCGACTCCTGCATCACGTCACCGAGTTTTCCGGTGACGGTCAGGCGCCCCCGCCCCGGCATCACCGTCACCTCGATCACCAGCAAATCGCCCCCGGTGGCGGTGACCGCCATCCCGCTCGCGATCCCGAACTCGTCTCCGCTCTCGGCCCGGTTGTGGCGGTGGCGCTCCGGCCCCAGGAAGTTGGCCACCTCTGCGACCCCGATACGGAAATGAGTGCTGCCCTTGGTTTCCTTGCCGCTGACCACCTCACAGGCCAACTTGCGGCACACGCTCGCAATCTCGCGATCAAGATTGCGGACCCCCGCCTCACGAGTGTAGGAGGAGATGATGCTCGAGAGCGCGGCGGCCTCGAAATCAAGCTCGAGCTTCGACAAACCGTTTAGCTCGAGCTGCTTGGGGACCAGGTAGCGTTTTGCAATCTCGAGTTTTTCGTACTCGGAGTAGCCCGCCAGCTCAATGACCTCCATCCGGTCGGAGAGCGCCGAGGGAATATCGTGCAGGGTGTTGGCCGTGGCGATGAACATCACCCGCGAGAGATCGTAGTCGAGCTCGAGGTAGTGATCGTTGAACGTATGGTTCTGCTCGGGATCGAGCACCTCGAGCAGCGCCGATGAGGGATCACCCCGGTAGTCGGCGCTCAACTTATCGATCTCGTCGAGTAAGAACACCGGGTTGGATGTCCCGGCGCGCTTCAGCCGCTGCAAGATACGCCCCGGCAGAGCCCCCACATAGGTGCGACGATGACCGCGGATCTCGGCCTCGTCGCGGATCCCGCCCAGAGCCACTCGCACATAGCGCCTTCCGGTCGCTCGCGCGATGGAGCGCGCGAGCGAGGTCTTGCCGACTCCCGGAGGCCCGACGAAACACAGGATCGGCCCCCTCATGGTGCCCACCAACGCGCGAACCGCGAGATACTCGAGGATCCTCTCCTTGACCTTCTCGAGACCATAGTGGTCTTCGTCGAGGATGCTGCGCGCTTCGGCGATGTCATGTTTGTCGGGGCTACATGTGTCCCACGGCAACGTCAGAAGCCAATCGAGGTAGTTGCGCACCACCGTGCTCTCCGGGCTCATCGGCGGGATCATGGAGAGCTTGCGCAGCTCGCGCTTGGCGCGCTGCTTGGCCTCGCGAGGCATCGTCTTGGCAACGAGCCTCTCGGAGAGCTCCTGGAGTTCCTGCTTGAACTCGTCGATCTCATCGTGCTCGTCGGAGTCCCGGCAAGCCGCTCGCGCGCGCTCCGCCCGGCTCTTGGGGCCCTGCCGGCGGGCCTTTCGCTCGATGAGCGCCTCGACCTCGCGTTCCAACATCTCCTGGAGCAGCTCGAGACGCGCGAGGGGATCGTCCTCTTCAAGCAAGGACTGTTTCTCGGCACCACTGAGCTTGAGATGACCCGCGATGGCGTCGCTCAACCGCGGTGGGGTGTAGACCTCCTTGACCGACTGCTGCACCTCGCGCGGGAGCCGGCGATTCAACTCGACATACCGCTCGAACAGCTCGAGCGTCTTTTGCATCGCGCTCTCCCCGTCGACTGAGGTCCTCTCAGGGACATCGCTCGTCACCATCGCGCACAGGTAAAACGGATCGCTCTGCAAAAAGCGCTGGATGTCGCCACGCGCCCTGCCCTCCACGAGTACCTTGACGGTCCCGTCGGGCAGCTTGCGAAGTTGAACCACCTCGGCCAGCGTACCCCGCGTGTTGATGTCCTCCTCGCTCGGAGCACTCAGTCGCGCCTTTTTCTGCGACGCCAGCAGCAGGCGCTTGTCGTTGGCCATGGCGTGTTCGACCGCCGCCACCGAGCGCTCACGCCCCACCACGAGCGGTACCACCATGTGAGGAAAAACGACGATGTCTCTTAAGGGTAGAAGCGAGATCTCGAATGACGTGGCGTTGCCGGGTTTATCGTCAGTCATGTCCTAGGGCGCTCTCAGGCCGATTCGCGCTCCGAGCTGTACACCAACAGCGGCGACTCGCTTTTCCGAATGGTGTCTTCGTTGACTATCACCTCGGCCACGTCGTTGCGCGATGGAAGATCGTACATGACATCCAGAAGCGTCTCTTCGAGAATCGCGCGGAGGCCGCGCGCCCCGGTCTTCCGCTCGACGGCCAGCCTGGCCACCGCCTTGAGCGCCCCCGGGGCAAAAGAGAGCTTGACCCCATCGAGCGCAAACAAGCGCTGGAACTGCTTGACCAGCGCGTTTTTGGGCTTGGTCAGGATCTTGATGAGCGCATCTTCGGTCAGCGTCTCAAGTGTCGCGATTACCGGTACGCGCCCCACGAACTCCGGGATCATACCGAACTTGAGCAAATCGGTCGGTTGAATGGCCGCTAGGATCCGGCCCGAGTCGCGTTTATGACCGATCGCCTGCTTGGACCCGAACCCCAGGGACTTGAGCCCCACACGGCGCTCGATGAGCTTATCAAGCCCGTTGAACGCGCCGCCGCAGAGGAACAGGATGTTGGTGGTATCGACTTGCAGAAACTCCTGCTGAGGATGCTTGCGCCCCCCCTTGGGCGGGACACTCGCGACAGTGCCTTCGATTATCTTGAGCAGCGCCTGCTGCACCCCCTCGCCGCTCACGTCGCGGGTAATCGACGGGTTCTCCCCCTTGCGCGCGACCTTGTCGATCTCGTCGATGTAGACGATCCCGCGCATTGTCGCGTCGAGATCATAGTCGGCGTTCTGGAGCAAATGGACGATGATGTTTTCCACGTCCTCACCGACGTATCCGGCCTCGGTCAGCGTGGTGGCGTCGACTATCGCGAACGGCACGTTCAAGATGCGCGCGAGGGTTTGAGCCAACAGGGTCTTGCCACACCCGGTGGGTCCCAGCAAGAGCACGTTGCTCTTTTGAAGCTCCACATCCTCGCCACTCTCGTCTCTGGCGTCGATCCGCTTGTAATGATTGTAGACCGCGACACTAAGGATCTTCTTGGCCTGGTCCTGGCCGATGATGTACTCGTCGAGCACCTCGCAAATATCGCGCGGCTTGGGGAGCGACTTGAACCCCGGTTTCTGCGTGTCTTTCTCGACCTCTTCGGCGATGATGTCGTTGCACAGGTTGATGCACTCGTCACAAATATAGACCGTGGGACCCGCGATCAGTTTCTTGACCTCCTTCTGGCTCTTTCCGCATAAGGAACAGCGCAAATTGCTGTTGTCCCGACGTCGATCCACCGTTTTTCTCCCAACATCGCGGCAAGCGAAGACATTTCCGACCGCAGCCATCTCGGCGCCGCCCCGAGATGTGCGTCCACCTTGCGTTGAATGCTACGCAAGGCACGGCTGAAAGTAAACTAACGAGCCAACTCCGCGGTTATACCCCGATTTAGCGCCCGGGGTCCTCCCTGCGCTTCTGGATGATCTCATCGATCAACCCATACTCGAGCGCCTCCTCGGGCCCCATGTAGTAGTTGCGGTCAGTGTCATAACGCACCTTCTCGGGATCCTGTCCCGTGTGATGAGCGAGAATCGCCGTGAGCTGCTTTTTCTGGGTCAGAAGCTCCCGCGCCTCGATGTCGATGTCGGAGGCTTGCCCCGAAAACGCGCCCAGTGGCTGGTGCATCATCATGCGCGAATGCGGCAACGAGAAGCGGCGCCCCTTGTCGCCCGCCGCCAACAACACCGCGCCCATGCTGGCCGCCTGACCGACGCAGATCGTCGTCAAGGGGCACCTGATGTACTGCATCGTGTCATAGATGGCGAGCCCGGAGCTCAAATAGCCCCCAGGGGTGTTCACATAAATCGATATCTCTCGCTCCGGTTCCTCGGACTCCAAGAACAGGAGCTGGGCGATGATGACATTCGCCAGCTCATCGCCGATGGGCATACCCAAGAAGATGATACGGTCGCGCAACAGCCGCGAGTAGATATTCCACTCGCGCTCTCCCCGGTGGGTTTGCTCAATGACCGTGGGGATCCAGTTCAGCGCATCCATCCTTACCTCCGTCCCTCGGCCGCGGCCCTCGACTCCCACGGGGCTTTGTCCGCGGCTACTCGCCACGAGAGATCCCGAACCCACGAAGAGGACTACTCCTCGGCGCTCTCGGTCGCGGGCTCGTCAGCGCTCTCGGTCGCGGGCGCCTCGGGAGCGTCCGCCGGAGCGCAATTCCACTCGATGAGCTTGTCCATCACCCGATCACGCAACAGATGCGCCCGCAGACGCTCATCGTTGCCGTCCTGCTGAGCCCATGCGCGAGTCTTGGCGAAGGGCTCACCGCGCTCTTCGGCCATGCGTGCCAAGGCCAGATCAAAGTCCTCATCGGAGATCTCAATCTCCTCGCGTTCGGCGATCTTGTCAAGAAGCGCGGACTTGCGCATCCCCTTGGCGGCCTCTTCCTCGAACGAAGAGCCTTGTTCGGCAAGCATTCGTTCAATGAACTCTTCGTTCATCCCGAAACTTTGCCACATGGAGAGATAATACGAGCGCAGCCCCTCTTCACGAGCCTTGAGCGCTTTGGGCGGCAAATCCATCGGGTTCCTCTCGATGAGCGCGCGGACGAGCGCATCGTTCCGCTCGCGCTCGGCCTCGGCCCGCGCGTCTGCCAATAGCCGCTCGTGGGTCGCCTGCTTGAGCGCCTCCAAGTCGCTGTGGCCCTCGTCCACCGCCAATTCGTCGTCGAGCGCCGGGACCTGTTTTTGTTTCAGCTCCCGGACATTGACCTTGAAGTGGATCTCTTGGCCGGCGACCTTCTCGAACCCGTAGTCCTCCGGGAAGGTCAAGTCGAACTCCCGGCTCTCGCCCACTTTGGCACCGCGCAGCGCGTCCTCGAAGCCGGGGATGAAGCGGCCCTCCCCGATAATCAGCTCGAGAGACTCGCCTTTGATCTCCTCCACCGGCTCGCCGTCCTTGAACCCTTCGTAGTCCAGTGTCACCTGAACCTCTGTCTCGGCCACGGCGTCGTCACCGAGCGGCACGAACTGAGCCCGCTTCTCCCGCAACTTCTCGAGCTCCGCTTGCAGCTTCTCATCGTCCACGGCCGGGTCCGTCGCCGGCACCTCGAGGCTCTTGTAGTCCTTGGGACTAACCTCCGGCATCACCTCGAAGCCGAGCGAAATCGTGAGCGGTTCGCCCGGCGCGATTTCGCCCATCTCAACCTCCGGCTCGCCAATGGGGATCACCTTGGCCTCGGTGAAAATCTGCTCGAGGTTCTCCTCAAACAGGTTCTGCGCCACTTCGGCCCGGACCTGAGCACCGAGGCGCGCCTCGACCAGTTTTTGAGGCGCCTTGCCCTTGCGAAAGCCGCGCACACTGATGGTCCGGGCGATCTCGCGCAGCCGCTCCTGAACCGCCGGCTCGACCACCTCGGTGGGGATCTCAGCGACAACCTTCACTTCGACATTACTGACAGGCTGGACTTCAACTTTCATGGGGTCACCACTCCGTGGGGGAATTGAGAAGCGCTCCTTGCTGCCACTGGGTCTTCAGCCCAGCGGATCGCGCGTTGTTCGAGTCGGCTTCAATCGGCCGGTCGGGCGTTCGAGCCGAGAGGTGCGAGAGGGGGGACTCGAACCCCCACGGTCATCCCGCTGGAACCTAAATCCAGTGCGTCTACCAGTTCCGCCACTCTCGCGAAAGAGACGGTGAGCCGGCGCTCGAGCGACAAAAAAAATCGCGTGCGCCACAAAACCCAGAGACGGGAAGAAACGCCAAGGTGAGCCCAGAAGGAATCGAACCTTCAACCTCCGGATTAAGAGTCCGCTGCTCTGCCAGTTGAGCTATGGGCCCACGGTTACCTAAAAAAACAAACTCCGCCACGAGTCCTCGGATGCAGAGCATGAGTCCGCAAAAAAACAAGATGTTCTGTGGTACGCCCGGCAGGATTCGAACCTGCGGCCTGCGGATTCGAAGTCCGACGCTCTATCCAACTGAGCTACGGGCGCTCTCTCTCTCTTCACACTCTCAATGAGCACTGAAATACCGCTCGCACCCCGTCCCCGTCGAGCACCCTGCGGGTACGCCAGAGAGGACTCGAACCTCCGACCCACGGATTAGAAGTCCGTTGCTCTATCCGCCTGAGCTACTGGCGCGATGGCTTTCGCCCCCCGGTCGGCGCGCCGAAGGCGCCACGGCCGGTGCCCCCAAAAAGGCGCGCGGAGTCTAGCACGCACCCAAGAGTTGTCAACCCCCTAACTCCCTCAATCCTCCACCCCATCCGGGATTCGGGAATCGATTCGGGCACAATTGCGGCGTCACCTTCACCAAATCGATGCTCGACGTAGCGCTGCTACGCCTCCGCTCGATTTGGATTGTTTCCTTGCACTTGCACCCGCCT
>PWKZ01000144.1 GCA_003559575.1 Bradymonadales bacterium
GTCACCTGCACCGAATTAGTGCTCGACGTAGCGCTGCTACGCCTCCGCCTAATTCGGCTTGTTTCCTTGCAGCTCACCCCGTTTCGACGCGCTCGGTGCTCGGTTTGATGGGGAATTAGGGCTAATCCCTAATTCCCCACCTGCACCGGCATTCGCGCGTCGCTACGAGGCCATCAATTATCCAGAGGCTCTGTTTCCGGATGCGAGCGGTCAGCCGATTTTCCGCCGCGCTCTATCCAAAAATGGGAAAATTCGTCACGCCCCACCGAGCTCGACCGTGCAGGAGGCCCGAAGGCCGCACAGCTCAGGAGGGCCCCTGAAGGCTTAAGGCTGATAGCTACCGACCGCGGCGGCGGCTGTAGGTGGGAATGTCGTACTCGCTCCGGTCGGTCTCTTCGAACGGGTTCATGATCCGCGGCTCGCACCTGGTCTCGGACGTCGCCTTCGCCCCATTGTCTCCGGCCGCCGACGGCGGCGGAGGGGCGGCGCCGACCGCACCGGTGGCGGCCGCCGGCCGCGACGGCTCCGTCATGAGTTCGAGGTCCGCCTGGCTTGGCCGAGGAATGGCGACGTCGGGCAACTCCTTGTCCAGCGCCTCCATCACCTCCCGCCGCTGCTCGGCCTCGCCCCGCTGCCTGCCGCCTCGGCAGCCCCTGGCGTCGGGCATCTGCTCGAAGCCGGTGGCCACCACGGTGATGGACACCTCATCTCCGAGCGCCTCGTCGATAACCGCGCCGCAGATGATGTTGGCGTCGTTGTCGCAGGACTCCTCGATGAAGCTCACCGCCTCTTGAACCTCGCGCATCGTGAGGCTCGAACCGCCGGTGATGTTGATCAGCATCCCCTGCGCGCCATCGATGTCGGCGTGCTCCAGAAGCGGGCTGCTGACCGCCATCTGTGCCGCCGTGAGCGCCCGCCCTTCGCCGCTGCCGCTGCCGGTGCCCATCAGAGCGAGTCCACAGCCGGCCATAATCGCCCGGACGTCGGCGAAGTCGACGTTGATCAAACCGGGGGTGACGATCATGTCGGAGATACTCTTGACCGCGTTGTAGAGCACCTGATCGGCGACGCGGAACGCATCCACCATCGTCATGTTACTGTCCGCGATGTCGAGCAAGCGATCATTCGGGATGACTATCAGGCTATCGACCTCTTGCCCAAGCTCCTTCAAACCCTCGTCGGCGTTCTTGCGCCGCCGGCTTCCCTCAAAGCCGAACGGCCGCGTCACGACTCCGACGGTCAGCGCGCCGGAGTCACGCGCGAGCTTGGCCACCACCGGCGCCGCTCCGGTCCCGGTGCCGCCGCCCATGCCGGCGGTGACGAAGACCATGTCGGCGTCCTCCATATGCTCGGACAGCATCCCCTGGTCTTCCTTGGCCGCCTCCTGGCCCACCTGAGGCCGCCCTCCGGCCCCAAGCCCGTTGGTCAGCCGCGCCCCGAGTTGAACCTTGACCGGCGCCAGGCTGCAGTTGAGCACCTGGGCGTCGGTGTTGGCGGCGTAGAATTCTACCCCGGGGAGGTTTTGTTCAATCATATTGTTGAGCGCGTTGCCGCCCGCGCCCCCAATACCGAACACCTTGATCCGTGCTTTGAGATCGTTTGTTTGCCGCAAGTCGATCATCATCCCCTCCATGAGAAGCCCCTCTGTCAAAAAAGCGCTTCCGAATTATCTGCGGTTGGGCCGCGTTACTCCTCGCGTCCCACAGTAGAGCACCACGAAGCCCCGCGAGCCGTCAAAAAAGTCACCCGCGTCCGGTGGCGGTCGGCCTCAGCCGCCAACGGCCTAAAGGATCTAATATCATTGGCAAAACGGCCATCAAAAGGCTCACTCGGGAACGCGCCGGACGCGGTCCCGGCGACGAGTCGCCCCGCGCGCCGTCGCCTATTGATAGGCGGCGCTAAACCACTTCTTGACCCGACTTAAAAACGAATTCCCCGGCTTGGCGATCCGTTTGCCACCGCCGGAGGACCGCGGGCTCGGCTTGCCAAGCTCGCCGCGGCGGGCATGGGCGTTCAGCACCAGCCCCACCGCCGTCGCGAAGCGCGGGCCGCTCACATCACCGACCAACCCGCCGATCTTGCTTGCCGAGGGCTTGGCCAGACGCACCGGCAACCCGAGCACCTCCTCGGCCAGCTCGCACAATCCTTCGAGTTCGGAGCCGCCGCCGGTGATCACGACCCCCGAGGTGAGCGACTCCTCGAATCCGGAGCGCTGCAGCTCGTGCTGCACAAGCGTCAGGATCTCCTCCATCCGCGGCTCGATGATGGCTCCCAGGAGCTGGCGCGAGCGCTGTTCGGGCGCGCGCCCGCCGACCGAGGGGACATCGATGACCTCGTCGGCACCGATCAGCGAGTTCATGGCGCAACCATGTTTGAGCTTTAGTTTTTCGGCCTCGGCCAGCGGAGTCCGCATCCCCACCGCGATGTCTTGCGTCAGGTGATTGCCGGCCACCGGGATGACGGCCGAGTGGACGACGCTGCGGTCGTGCCACACTGCCACGTCGGTGGTCCCTCCTCCGATGTCGACGAGCGCGACCCCAAGCTCCCGCTCGTCGTCATGCAGCACAGCCTGGGACGAGGCGACCTGGGCGAGGCTGATGCTCTCAACCTCGAGCCCGGCGCGCATGCAACACCGCTCCACGTTGTCGAGCGCCGCCCGCACCGCGGTCACCAAGTGCACTTTCGCCTCCAGCCGAACCCCGGAGATCCCTAGCGGCTCCTTGATGCCCTTGTTGGAGTCGACGATGAAGTCCTGCTGCAACGCTTCGACAATTTGACGATCACGAGGGACCGCGACGGCCTTGGCGGCATGGATCACCCGCTCCACATCAGTTTCGTGCACCTCGGTGTCGGAGATGGCCACGATGCCATGGCTGTTGAATCCGAGCACATGGCTGCCGGACAGGGCCAGATGAACCTTTTGGATCGTGCAGTCCGTCATCAACTCGGCCTTGGACAACACCTCGCTGATGGAGCGCGTGGTGCTGTCCATGTTGACCACGGTCCCCTTGCGCAACCCCTCCGACGGTTGCGAACCGAACCCGAGGATGTTGAGACCGCGCTCGCTCTCCTCACCGACAATGACGCACACCTTGGTGGTCCCCACGTCCAGCCCAACTATGATCCCGTCTTGTTTCGCCATGGCCTCGCTTCTCTTTCCCCGCCCCTCTTGGGCAGGCGCTCCCCCGGTTCTAATGTAATCTACAAGTCATGGATTTCATCTCGGTCGCCGGTTGCTGCAAGCTCCGGCGCCGTTCTAGTCCTCGAGTCCCAGTCGACAAAGACGCGCTCGAGGGCGTCCGGCGCATCGAGATAGATCTTGCGCGCCCGCCGCCCTCGCTCCCGCAAATCCCACAAAACGTCCGCGGCGCGCTCCACCTTGGCGGCAAAGCGATCCTCCCCGAGCCAGATCTCGGTGCCATCCCCGCACAACCGCACAATGATTCCGTAGATGCGATGGGCCTCCAGCTCCCCTATCGCCATCCACTCGCCCAGCCCGGCTGCATTCCAGGCCTCCAGGGCCGATAACGCCAACAGCAAACGCTCCCGCGCCACCGACAAGGACACCGCCGAAAAGAACTCGCTCTTTTCAAACCCGCTCACGATCGGCAGCAGGCTCGCCTCATCCGGCTCGAGCTTGCGAAACACCTCGCCGTGTTCGTCGACCATGAAGAGGCTCCCGAGCGCCAACAGCGCCTGCGGTGTCCGCTCCCGGATCTCGATCTTGAGCGTCTGCGGCAAGCGCAGCTCGACCCGCGCATCGCGGACCCATGAGAGCGACTGGACGGCGCGCTGAACCTCAACCGTGTCGATGGTCAACGAGTTCACCGCGCGATCGAGCCCGGCCGTCGCCACCACCTCATCGACGCTGAGCTGCGAGGCACCCACGACCTCCACCTGCCCGAGCAGGAAGTGCGGCGCGCGCTGCAAGTACCGATAGCCGGCGAAAAGACCGACGGGCACCGACGCCGCGACCAAGAGCAAGCTCACCAGAAGCGCAAGCTGCGCCAAGACATGCCACAGGCGCACGAGTCCACGCCCGAAGCGCCGCACCACCCCCACACCGTCGGCTCTGGGGCGCTTCTTGATGCGGCGGTTTTCGCGACCGCGACCAAACAGCTTGCGGAAACGCCCCCGCCACGAGACCTCCGTCCGGCGGTCGGCGGCGAGCCGCTCGGCGACGGTGGGGCGGATCCACACCCCTGTCTCGAGGCGCTTCATCGGCCGCCCTCCGGCTCGCGCGACTCAGGCTCATCAATGTCCTCGCCGCGCGCGCCCATGGTCCGCATGACAAGCTCGGCGACTCGCCGGTCGGCGTCCGGGCGCGCCAGAGAGGCGGCCGCCCGAGCCATCTCCGGCAACCCCCCGGCGCGGACGATCTCGGCCCACTCATCGGCCAGGCGCTCGGCCTGCCAGTCGTGCTGGCGGACCATGCGCGCCGCGCCCACTCGCGCGAGCGCTTGCGCGTTCTTGGCCTGATGATCGTCGGCGGCAAACGGGAACGGCACCAGGAGCGCCGGTTTTTGGGCCACCGCCAGCTCGGCCACCGTGGTGGCGCCGGAGCGGCAGAGCACCAGATCGGCGCCTCGGTAGGCGCTGCTCATCGAATCGATGAACGGCACCACCAAGGCATTGAGCCCCGACTCCTGATAGCGCCGGCGCGTACTCTCGAGTTCGGCCGCGCCGGATTGGTGCAGCACACACGGCGCAAGCCCGCGTTGCGCAAACGCCCCCATCAGCGCGGGAGCGTTTTCATTCAAGAAGCGCGCGCCCTGGCTACCCCCGAACACGAGCACGCGCAGTGGGCGCTCATCCACGGGCGCCGCGTCGTCGGGCACCTCCTCGAGCAACTCTCGCCAGGCCTCCAGGCCGCCATCGGCGGCGATATCCGTCCGCACGGGGTTGCCGGTGCGCACTGCGCGTCCGGCCGGGAAGTGGGCTTCGGCCTCTTCAAAGGCCACCGCCACCGATCGCGCGAACCGCCCGAGGAACCGATTGGTGCGCCCCGGGAGGGCGTTTTGCTCCTGGATGACGAGCGGGATGCGGAAAAGGGCGGCCATCAGCCCTCCCGCCGCGGAGGCATAGCCCCCGACTCCCAGCACCACCGTCGGGCGGAGTCGCCGCAGCACGCGCGCGGCTCCCAAGAGCCCCACCAGCAGCGTGGCGAGGCCGCAGAGTCGCGCCCACAGCGACCCCCCGACCACGCGACGGGCGCGGACCTCGTAGAACCGCAGCCCATGCTCCGGCACCAGGCGCGACTCGAGGCCATGTCTCGCCCCCAGCCACACCACTTCCACTTGGGGATCGAGGCGCTCGAGCGCGGCCGCGACGCTCAACCCGGGGAAGATGTGTCCGCCGGTCCCACCACCGGCGATGAGCACGACACGTCGTCTCATGCGCCCTCCTCGGCCGGCTTCGACTCCTCGGCGGCGGCCTGCGCGGACTCCTCCGGGGTGGGAGCGCTCGCGAAACGTGAGAGCTGCAACAGCAGGCCGGCGGCCAGCATCATCGTCAACATCGACGAGCCGCCGAAACTCACGAACGGCAGCGTCACTCCAGTGGTGGGGACGACGTTCACCGCGACGCCGATGTTGATCGCCGCTTGGGTCCCGATCATCAAGGTGAGCCCGAGCGCCAGGAGCTGGGCGAAGGGGTCCATGAGCCGTAGGGTTATCCACAGTCCGCGGACTATCAGGAGGATGAACAGCAGCAGGGTCACGACTACCCCGATGAACCCAAGCTCCTCACCGATCACTGAGAAGATGAAGTCGTTGTAACTCTCGGGCAAAAAGTCTCCGATGTTCTGGGGCCCCTGCCCGAGACCGAAGCCAAATAGACCGCCGGAGCCGAGAATGGTTATCGCCTTGCTAATCTGCATGCTGTCGCCGTCGCGCGCGAACCATGGGTTCAGGTAACTCAAGATCCGCGCCCAACGCCCCCCGGAATAGGCGATGGCGAGCGCCCAGAGCCCGCAAAACGCCGCCATTCGCGAGACAAACTTGAACTGTGTGCCCGCGATGAAGAGCATCATCGACATCAACACCGCCAGGAGGATCGCCCCGCTCAAATCGCGCTGCAGAAAGAGCACCACTGAGAAGGCCATGAACACGACCACATGGGGGAGAAAGCCGAGCCAGAAGTCCTTCATGGCGTGCAAGCGTTTGGATAGCGAGCGCGCCAGATAGATGACGAAGACGAGCTTCGCCAACTCGTACGGCTGGAAGCTGACCGAGCCGAAGTAGATCCACCGCTTGGCCTGGTTGCGCTCCTCGAAAAAGAGACACACCACCATCAGGAGCGCGGAGCCGATGAGCAATGGGTACAGGAGCTTGAGGTGATCCCACGCGCGGTAGGGGACGAGCAGTCCCACCAGCAACGCCCCGAACCCGAGCACGAGACTGAAGAGGTGCCGGTACAAGAAATGGTGGGAGGCGGTTCTGGGGCGAATGTCGGCCGGACCGATGGAGGCGCTGTAGACCATCACCACCCCCAGCACGAGGAGCGCCAGGATGATGCCGCTCAGCCAGAGATCGAGCGGCCCCACCGGAGTGTTGACCGTCGCTGATGAGATCCGTCTCTTGAGCGGGACCCTCTCCTTGTCAGTCGCGCCCGCCATCGCTCACCTCAGCTTCAGCGTGGACAGCGCCAACAGCGCCAGCATGATCGAGATAATCCAGAAGCGCACCACGATCCGTGTCTCCGGCCATCCGAGCTTCTCGAAGTGGTGGTGGAGGGGCGCCATCAAGAACACCCGCCGCCCGACGTACTTGAATGAGTAGCGCTGGGCGATGACCGAGATCGCCTCCAGCAAGAAGACCCCCAGGATGATGGCCGAGAGCAGCTCACTCTTGGTGAACACCGCGATCGCGCCCAGCGCCGCGCCGAACCCCAGCGCCCCCGTGTCCCCCATGAACACCAGCGCCGGATGGGCGTTGTACCAGAGGAAACCGATCCCCGAGCCGACCATCGCGGCGCACACCACGGCCAGCTCATTGGCGCCCACCACCTGGGGCAGCAGGAGGTGGCTCGTGAGATCGAACCCGCCGAGCTGTACGTTGGTCAGGTAGGCCAGGATCAAGAATGTCCCGCTGGCGATAATCACGGGGCCGATCGCCAGGCCGTCGAGGCCGTCGGTCAAATTGACGGCGTTCGAGGTGCCTACGATCAGCACCATGGCAAACAACGCATAGAGCACCGGCGGCAGCCAGATCCCGTAAATGTCCCACCGCATGAACGGCACACTCAGATACAGCTCGAACTCGACCGACTCGCGAAAGAGGAGAAAGAACATGCCGATGCCCAGGCCGGCGATGACGAACTCGATTCCGAGCCGCAACGCGCCCGGGAGGCCGCGGCTGTTTTGTTCGCGGACCTTGCGCAGATCGTCCACCAGCCCCACGGCCGCGAAACCGACGGTGAAGAACAGAACCAGCCAGACGAGCACGTTGGTCAGGTTGCCCCACAGGAGCGTCGAGATCAAAACCGCCAGGATCCCGAGCGCGCCTCCCATGGTGGGAGTGCCCTCTTTGGCCTTGTGCTGGGCGGGCCCGTCGGGCCGAACCGGCTGGCCGAGGCGCAGGCGATGCAAGCGCCTGATGAACCACGGGTAGACCACAAGGGTAATGAGTAGCGCGGTCGCCGTGGCGGCGAGCACCCGGAAGGACACATAGCGGAAGACGTTCAGCGGGCCGAACTTGCTCCGCAACAGCTCTTGGAGAAAGAGAAACATCGCTCTTCGCTTGGGCTCCCTGTCGATCCCTGCGCTCTAGGCCGCAAAATGGGGTCCGAGAAGATGGGTTGCCGCCTCGGATCCCGACATCGGAGCACATGGTGCCATTACGCCCCAAAGCCGTCACAAAAGTACAAAAACACCAATTATTTCAAAGTGGGATCTTTTTTCTTGCAGCGCCGGCAGCGCCGTGGGCCTGAAAAATGGAGGATAGTTAGTTCGCATCCGGTAACCCCGTTTCCGGACGCGAGCTTACTGAGGTCAGCGGTCGGCATGAGCTGAAAGCCACCCGCGAGATCCGCGGGCCTTCCTCCTCAATCCTCCACCGCGTCCGTGGACCGAGGGGAGTGAGGCGGGTGCAAGTGCAAGGAAACAAGCCAAATCGAGCGGAGGCGTAGCAGCGCTACGTCGAGCATCGATTTGGTGAAGGTGA
>PWKZ01000254.1 GCA_003559575.1 Bradymonadales bacterium
CCTTCACCAAATCGATGCTCGACGTAGCGCTGCTACGACTGCGCTCGATTTGGCTTGTTTCCTTGCACTTGCACCCGCCTCACTCCCCTCGGTCCACGGACGCGGTGGAGGATTGAGGGGGGGGGGAGTTGAATCCTTGTGGTAACTAGCATACCCTCGGGGCCGGTTGAGCGTCGCTGGCATCGAAGCCGGCCGGGCCAGCCTCGAGAAACAAGGAGGAAGGAGAACGCAATATGTCCAACAAAATCAAAATCGGAATAAACGGTTTCGGCCGAATCGGGCGGCTTGTCTTTCGCGAGTTGTGGCAGCGCCAAGAGCGCTTTGAGGTAGTCGCGATAAACGATCTCGGCGACTCCGCCGCGATGGCTCACCTCCTCAAGTATGACAGCGTCCACGGCCGCTTCCCCGGTCAGGTGACGGCCGAGGACGAGGCGCTCGTGGTGGACGGCCACCGAATCGCCAAGACCGCCGCGCGCGCGCCCGCCGAGATCCCCTGGGATCGTTTCGGCGCCGACATGGTGCTCGAGTCCACCGGAGTGTTCCGCGCGCAAGAGCAGATCGAGCAGCACTACAGCGGCGCCGAGAACAAGAACGTCAAGAAAGTCGTGTTGAGTGTCCCTCCCAAGGGCACCCCGGATCCCGACGTTGCGTGTGTGGTGGTGCTGGGAGTCAACGATCACATGATGCGGCCGAGCCACCGGATCATCTCCAACGCCTCCTGCACCACCAACTGTCTGGCTCCGGTGGTCAAGGTGCTGGACAAGGCGTTCGGGATCGAGCGGGGCTACATGACCACCGTCCACGGCTACACGAGCGACCAGCGGATCCTCGATTTGCCGCACAGTGACCTGCGCCGCGCCCGCGCCGCGGCCATCAACATCATCCCCACCAGCACCGGCGCCGCCAAGGCGGTGGGGCTGGTGCTGCCGCACCTCAAGGGGAAAATGGACGGCATGGCAATGCGGGTGCCGGTCTCCGACGGCTCGGTGGTCGATCTGGTGGCCGCGGTCAAGCGGCCCGTGACCGTTCAAGAGATCAACGCCGCGATCAAGGCCGCGGCCGAGGGCGAGCTCCAGGGGATCCTCGAGTACACGGAAGACCCCATCGTCTCGAGCGACATCATCGGCAACCCGGCCTCGAGCATCTTTGACGCCAAGGCGACGATGGTCCTCGGAGACAAGAGCGACATGATCAAGGTGGTCAGTTGGTATGACAACGAGTGGGGCTACAGCGTGCGCTGCGTTGACCTGTTCGACAAGATGGCTCCTTGACCGCCCGCAATCCCCGGAATCAGGCGAACTCCTTGCGATACCGGCAGCACTGCTCCTTGGTCCCGAGCGCCAACAACGACCAGCCCTGAACCAGGCGTGTCGCACCGTCCTCGATCGGTGTCACCTGATCCCCGTCACGCAGCCCGATGACGGAGAGTCCGGTGCGTGCGCCGATCCGGCTCTCGGCGAGGGGCACGTCGTGCAGCGCTGCGGGGATCGGGAGCTCGAAGAGATCGACGTCCTCACCCAGCAAAATCAGCTCCTGCCGACTGATGAACGCCAGAAGCTTCTTGACGCCGAGAGTGGTAAAACTCAAGACGAAATCCGCTCCCGCGCGCAGAATCGCCTCGATGTTGCGCTCGTGGGTCACTCTACTGACGATGTGAATCTCGGGGACGAGTTTCCTCACATATGACGTCAAAAAGATATTGGTGGCGTCGTCGTGAGTGGTGATGACGACGCCCCGCGACTGCTCAAGCCCCGCTTTGCGCAAAGCCTCGAGATCACTGGCCATCCCAATCACCACGGGATCGGCTAGCTCTTTGAGGACGCGCCGCAAACGTGAATCCGAGTCCAGCACCGCGGCCTCGACCTTCTCGGTGCGAAGCTCCCGCAACACCGCTTGCCCCACTCGGCCGCCGCCAATGACCAGCACTTGGCCGGGAGCGCGAGCGGTCTTGGCGAGCAGAGCGTCCAGCTTGGCCAACTGCTGATCGGTGCCGCAGACCACCGCCACGCCAAAGGGGGCGAGCTTGGTCTCGGGATCGCCGCGTACCAGGTGGCCGTGATCCCAGAGCCCCACCAGCGACAACCCGGTGCGCTCGCGCAGTCCACAGCTCCGCAGCCGCTTGCCGGAGAACGGCGTCCCCTTCAATGGGAACTCGGCGAGCACGATCTCGCCGTAGTGGCCGAGCACCCGGCTGCGCTGATGCCCCACTCCGGTGCGGCTGGCCAGATGTTGCCCCAGGCGATCCTTCATGGGGACGGCGCTGGTGGCGCCGCTCAATAGCAGCAAATCCACGGAGTCGCGATCCTCGACGATGGCGACGATGGGCACCTCGGCGCTCACCTCGCGCACGGTGAGGGTGATGTTGGTGTTGGTGGCGTCATCCAGATTGGCCACCACGATCCGGGCGCGCTCGACGGCGAGCCGGGAATAGGTCTCGCGACTGTCCACCTCACCCGCGATGACCGAGACCCCGTCACCGAACAAGTTGCCGGCGACAGCCGGATCGGGCTCGATGACGTAATACGGGATACCGGCCTCGACGAGGCGCGGGACGAGCCCGCGGGCCAGATCGTCGAACCGGCAGAGCACCACGTGATCGCGCGTTCCCTCCGGCACCTCGCGCGGCGCACGCCGGCGGAGCTGCGCCTCGAGCCAGGGGGAATAAAAGTGGCGGATGAAGGTAAACGGCAGGACGATGAGCAGCATCACCACACCGCTCAACAGCACGCCGACGCTAAACAGGCGACCCAGATCGGAGTTGAAGGTGATGTCGCCGAAACCGAGGGTCGACATCACGGTCAGCGTCCAGTAGACGCCGGTCACCCAGGAATATTCGCGCCCCTCGTGAGCCGACATGATGAAATGAAAGCCGACGCTGTAGAGCGCGACGACGACCACCAGTGCACCGAGCACACGCAGGAGAACCTTGGCATTGCGCCGGTGCTCCGGGTGACGCATCAAGCCGGCCAACTGGGCGGGTAGGAACTTCAACGGCGGCTCCCTCGGCCGGAGCAAGAGGGCACTGTCGATGCAGCGCCGCTCAGTTGGAGAGGCAGCTAATCATCTCTGCACAGTCCTCGGCGTCGTTGAAGCAATCGACGAGATCACTCACGTCGTCCGGGGACATCAGCGAGAGATCCCCGTAGCAGCCTTGGATGCACTCCCACTGGGCGAAGGGCAACTCGTCGGGATCGCATTCGTCGAAAAGGAGGTCGCAGAGATCTTCGCAGGTGTCGGCGACTGGGCCGCTCGGCATTCCGTTGCCCGGGCCCGGCTGTTCGCCGTTGTCGTGCACCTCCAAGCAATAGCCAGCGGCCATGCACGAGTCGGCCCCACGAAGGCAGTCGAGAATGGCGGCGACCTGAGCGGAACTCAACTCGTCGATCTCCTCCTTGCACTCCGAGCGACACTCCCGAACATCCTCCGCGTCCATTTCACAGAGTCGGGCGAGGATCCCACACGCCTCATCGCAGGCAGGATTGTCACCATCGCTGCAACCGCCAGCCAACGCCAAAGCGGCCAAGATCGCTCCCATCAACAAGACACTTCATACCCACTCCCTCCTTCTCAAGTCAGCCGAAAATGATTCGGCGGTCTCACCCACGCAACGTGCGCTGAGGCCACAGACACAAACGACGCCAAAGGTACACCTCACCTCAGCGACGGGTCAACTATGGGATCATTTCCCCGCAGACTGCTACGATAGCGCGAGGTGGGCCGCACCTCGCGTGAGACCGTCACCCCAAAACGAGCGCACTCGAATGGCACGACCGCGACCGAGACAAATTGCGACCCTCGTCGGCCCCGCCTCTGCGGTCGTTCTCGTGCTGGCCGTGTTGCTCTCAGCCGGAAGCGCCGAGGCGACCCGCGCGCTCGGGATGCGGTGGCGGACTCTCGCGACCGAAAACTTCGACATCCATTACTACGAGGGCGGCGAGGCGCTGGCCGCCCGAGTGGCGCGAGTGGCCGAACACGCCCACGCCGAACTCAGCCCGCTGTTCGGTCTTCGGTTGAGCAACCGCTGCCAGGTGGTGTTGACCGATCACCTGGACGTGGCCAACGGCTTCGCGCGGACCATGCCTTACGACCGCATCACCCTGCACGCCTACCCGCCCGAACCCGACGGCAACCTCGGCAACTATGACGACTACCTCCATCTCTTGTTTTTCCACGAGTACACGCATCTGCTGCACCTGAACACGGTGGGCGGGCTGCCCGGAGTCATCAACACCGTCCTCGGCAAGACCTATCTACCCAACACCGTCCTGCCCAAGTGGTACATCGAAGGGATCGCCGTCACCATGGAGAGCCGCGCCACCGGCCGCGGGCGGGTGGGGAGCGCGCGGACCCGGATGGTTCTGCGCGCGGCACATCGCGACGGCACCTGGCTGACCCTCTCGGAGCTCACCGACGCGCCCCTCAGGCGACCCGGCGCCGGCGCCTTTTACCTCTACGGCGGCGAGTTCGTCTCATGGATAATCGATCAAGTCGGCCTGGAGCCTGTCGTCGAGTTCCAGCGCGCCTATGGGCGCCACCCTGTCCCCTACGCGCTCAACATCCTGGCGCGGCGCACCATCGGCCGGGACTGGGCCGAACTTTACGACGAATGGAGCGCGACGCTGCAAGCCGAGGAACGCGGCCGGCTCGCGGCTATCCGCGCGCGGGGCGTGGTGGAGGGCCGCGCGCTCACCACCAAGGCCGAGGAGCACGAGTCGCCGCGCTTCTCGCCGGACGGCCGCCTGCTGGCCTATGTGGAGTCCGACGGCGACACGCGGCGCAACATCCGAGTAATGGATCTCGAGCGCGGAGTGAGCCGGCGGGTGCGCGACTGCGACGGAGTGTGCCGCGACCTGGCCTGGAGCCCGGATGGTCGGGCGCTCTACTTCTCCGAACCGCGTTACCACCGAACCGTCTATCTGTACCGCGATCTCTACCGTCTGCCGCTCGACGGCGGCGCGCCTGAACGGCTCACGACGGGGGCGCGGGTGCGGGGCCTGGACGTCTCCGCCGACGGCAGGGTGGCTTACATGACCACCGAGATGGGCACCACCTCGTTGGTCGTCCGCGAGCCGGACGGCGAGACGCGGGTGGTCCGCCCTCCAAACGGCTACGATCACCTCGCCGGCCCGCGCTGGTCACCTGACGGAGGCGAGATCGCTTACTCGGCCTCGGTCGACTCGGATGGGCGCCGGGATCTGTTCGTAATCGACGCGCCGGGGCGCGACACCGCGCGAGGCCCGCACCTCTCCCCGGCGACGCCGCGACGACTCACCTGGGACCACGCGCTGCACATGCACCCCACCTGGTCGCCGGACGGACGCCACCTGCTCTACTCTGCCGACTACGACGGGGTCTATGATATCCACGCGCTCCGGCTGGAGGACGGCGCGCGGTTCAGGATAACGAGCGTTGAGACCGGCGCGTTCGCGCCCGACGTCTCCCCCGACGGCGCGCGCCTGGCCTTTTTGCTTTACGGCGGCCACGGCTATGACATCCACGCGCTCCCCTTGACCCTCGATCAAGTCTCCGCACACGACCGGGCGGTCGCCGCGCCACCCGAGGTGCCGCCCTACGAACCGCCCGCCACGACAGTGGCCCGCGAGAGCGGCTACAACCCTCTCGTGACGCTCTGGCCGCGGCGCATCGGGCCCACCTGGCGATTGTCGGCGGCGGGGCTCGACAACGTCGGCGCCGAACTCTCGGGCCAGGACGCGCTCGACCACCACAAGTGGACCGCGGCGATTGACTACAGCTTGAACTCTTCGCTTCTGAGCGAGGCGCTGAGCTACCAGTACCTCCGTCTTCCGGTGGATTTGGGGCTCTCTTTCAGCCATTTTGAGCGGCGACGTTGGGCGTTCATGCACAACCAAGAGCGCAACTATCGCGAGCGAGTGATGAGCGGCAGTATCGATCTCCGCGTCCCATTCCCCCATGTGCGGGTGCCGGTCGCGGTGGGGCTCGGATACAGCCTGCGCTGGGCCAAGGCGGTCGATCGACCACCCCATCGGCCGGAGCCGGACGATCTCGTGCCGCACATCCCCAGCGACGGGCTCCTGGCCGGACCCTACCTGTCTCTCAGCTACAGCGACCTGACCCACACCCGATACGGCATCGCGCCCCGCGCGGGCCGCTCGCTGTCGCTCCGGCTGAGCGCGAACCACCCCTATTTTGGCAGCGATCACTTGACCTATGGCGTGCGCGGCACATGGCGCGAGTATCTCGCCGCCCCCTGGCACCGCCGGCACGTCTTCGCCCTGCGCGCCACGGCCGGCGCGCGGTTCGGCAGCCGCGAACAACGTGGGAACTTCAGCCTGGGAGGACTCCCGGACCAGGACCTCCTGATGGCGCTCATCAACGAGGAGCCACTCTCGGGAGCGCACCTCCGCGGCTACCCGACGGGGCGCTTCAGTGGACGCCACATGTACCTCTTGAACGCCGAGTATCGCTTCCCACTGCTCGATCTGTTCGTCGGCCTGGACACCCTGCCGGTGTGGGCGCGGCGCCTCACCGGCGCGCTGTTCGTGGACGTGGGCAGCGCCTTCGAGGGGGCGCTCGGCGAGCGGGCCCCCCGCACCGGTCTCGGCGCCGAATTGCGGCTCAACACGACCCTCTTCTACCGATTCGCGGCCAACTTCCGTCTCGGCTATGCTCACGGGTTGCAGCGAGGGGGGGAGCACCAGGTCTATTTGATCCTGGGCGGCTCCCCTTGAAGGAGGGGGCAGTCATGAACACAAGGCCCTATGACGTCGCAGTGATCGGCGGCGGCATCGTCGGCGTCGCCACCGCGATGAATCTCCTCGCCAATCCCGGGCGGAGGGTTTTGGTGCTCGAGGCCGAGGGGGAATTGGCCGCCCATCAGACCGGACACAACAGCGGAGTGATCCACTCCGGCCTCTACTACAAGCCCGGCTCACTCAAGGCGGCCACCTGCACGCGCGGCCGCGAGGCGCTCTACCGGTTTTGCGAGGAGGAGGGAGTCGCCCACGAGCGCTGCGGCAAAGTGGTGGTCGCCACCACACCCACCGAGGTGACGGCCCTCGACGAGCTCGAGCGCCGGGGCCGGGCGAGCGGCCTTGACGGACTGAAACGCCTCGTCTCGGAGGAGATCCGGGAGCGTGAGCCTCATGTGGTCGGTCTCGACGGGTTGTTCGTGCCCCAGACCGGAATTGTCGACTACGCCGAGGTGACCCGCGCGCTCGCCCGTCGCATCACGGAGCGCGGCGGTGAGATCCGCCTGAACACGAGATTCCTGGGGCGGCACCGCGATGGCGCGGCGGAGGCCATTGAGACGGACCGGGGTGAGTTCACGGCCCGCAATCTCATCAACTGTGCGGGGCTCAACAGCGACCGTGTGGCGCTCGCCTGCGGCGTCGACCCGGGGCTTCGAATAGTCCCCTTTCGCGGCGAATACCACCATCTCAGCACCACCGACACCCTCATCAACCACCTGGTCTATCCGGTCCCCGATCCGCGCTTTCCGTTTCTGGGGGTGCACTTCACGCGCATGATCGGCGGCGGGATCGAGGCCGGCCCGAACGCCGTGCTGGCGTTCAAGCGCCACGGCTACTCCAAGCTCTCGTTTTCCCTTCGCGACACCATCTCCTATCTCACCTACGGCGGTTTTTGGAGAATGGCGTGGCGCCACTGGCGCATGGGGCTCGCCGAGATGTGGCGCTCGCTAAGCAGGCGCGCCTTCGTGCGGGCGCTCAACAAACTGGTCCCGGAGCTGACGGTGGCCGACCTTCGACCCGGCGGCGCGGGAGTGCGAGCGCAGGCGCTCCTCCCCGACGGCACGCTGGCCGACGACTTTCAAGTCACCACCGCCCCCCGCATGATTCATGTCCTGAACGCGCCCTCGCCGGCGGCCACCGCCGCCCTCGCCGTCGGGCGCCATGTGGCCGACCTGGCCGAGCAAAACTTCGATTCGTTGCGCCATCATTGAGGGCGGCCGCGAAACGAGCTTGGCGTTCAGAACGCCGGCGGGGGAGGACATCGAGATGCGACAAAGAGATTCAAGGTCGATGCTGCTCGCGGGAGCGCTTCTCGCGCTCCTCTCAGGCTGCGAGCTGGGGACAGAAGGGGAGGCCGGCGCGCTCTCGTTTGTTGA
>PWKZ01000107.1 GCA_003559575.1 Bradymonadales bacterium
GCAGCCAGCCTGCGGGGTGCCACCTCGGTGCCCCCGGGCGGGCGGGGCGGGGTGCCCCCCGGGCGGGGTGCCCCCCGGGCGGGGTGCCCCCCGGGCGGGGTGCCACCCAACCCGCAACGCGTGGATTATCAAGGACAACTCCGGCAGCCAGCCTGCGGTGTGCTGAGGTGCGGGGTGCCTTGCGCGGCACCACACCTCGGGCACCTCACCAGCGGACCTTGTGGTCCTCGGCGATGCCCCACGCGCGGTCAATCTTGATCTGTTGGCCGCCCGGTAACTCCACTTCGCCCTCGTAGGTACCGAACGGTTGGTGGAACTTGGAGGAGACTAGGGCTAGCTCGATGCGCCCTTTGCGTTCCCCTTCAGGATGAAAACGTAGCCGCACCTGGCCGTCGCGGGTGCCGGCTTTCCACTCTGAGAGGGTGTCGCCTTTGGGGTGCTCGACCACCGCTCGGCCTAGCCGGTGCATCCGTCCTTCGAGCCAGAATGCGCACTCGTTTGTCTCATCGGCGTCGATCGCCACGTTGTCGGTCAGGTTAATCCCGATCTCGCGCCCCTCGACGTCGTAGCCCCAGAACGTGGTCCAGTTCCAGAAGGATCGGTAGGGGTAGTGAGCCTTGTGGACATCCAGCACCGCGCGAAAGCGGTCGGGAGTGATTTCGTGGCGCCGGCCGTCCACCACCACCTCGCCGTTCACGGGCACGATCGACTTGTGGGAGTATAGCCCGGCGTTGTCGCCAAACGGCAGCACCACCACCAGGGGTTGGCGCTTGGCCAGATCCTCGTGCAGGGTGACGTCGGCCATGATGCTCGGCTCGTCCTTGGCGGCGGGGATCTGGAGGGAGTAGCGATGTTGACCGCCGTCTTTGCGATCCAGGTGGTTGTGGATGTGCAGCATAAACCCCTTGGAGATCAGGTGTCCGTGTGAATCCCCGAGGGCGCTCGGGATCCGGGCCTGGAACCGGGGACTCTCCAAGGTGCGCTCGACAAACTGCCCTCCCGCCTCGCGACGATCGTAAAAATAGGAGAAGCCGGTCTTGATGAATTTGCCGTCGACCGCCGCGAAGCCGAAATAGAAGTCTTCGCCTCCAATCCAGACGTGTTGCCACTCCTTGAGACGCATCCGGCGCCACCAACCCGGCCAGGGGATGCCTCCAGTGGACAGAGAAGCGTCCTCGAGGTTCACATCCTTGAGTGGAGCGTCGAACACTCCCGTCGCCACCACTCCGTGACTGTCAACGATCTTGTCCGGCGCTGCGATGAGTTTTCTTTCCATTTTTTTACTCCGAAAACAAAGTCGACTGTGAAGTGCTTTGCCGCTCCAGCACTAGCACCAGGAAACCGGCGTAGCGGGCCAGCGGGCTCGTGGCGAGCCGGCGCTCCAACGAGTGGATCAGGCCGCCGAACAGCGGCCAGCGCAGCACCCCGGCCCAGGGGGTTACGACACGGATCCCTTGGATGTCGCGCAGCAGCGCGCGTCCACCCGGCACATCACCGACGCGTCGCTCTAGCTCCGACAATGAGTCGTAACGAGTGAACACCTCGTGATCCGTGGTCTTCTCAGACACGGCATGGGCTGGTTTAAAACGTTTGATGAGCCATCGCAACGAGTCGCGGTTGTAGAATTCGAGAACCAGCTGGCCCCCCGGCCGAGTTACCCGAATCATCTCGCTGAGCGCTTGATCGATGTCCTGGACGTGGGCCAGGACCTTGAACGAGTACACGGTGTCGAAGCTCGCATCGCGAAACGGTAGACTGCCGGCGCCGGCCTGCACCACCCGCAAGCCGCGCGCTTTGGCGGGCCCCAGCATCCCGGCCGAGAGGTCGATGCCGACCGCATGGGCGGTGCGTTCGGTTACTCTTTGCAATATCAACCCCGTGCCGCATCCGACCTCCAGCACTCGCCGGTCGTCGAGATATGGGGCCAGCAGATGCAGCGCCATTTCGTCCAGGAAGCGGTGGTAGCCGTGGTGTCGCTCGCGCTCGTACCAGTGGGAGAACTCGTCGTAATAGGCGCGGTTGTCCTTGAGACCGCGTCGATGGACTCGAATCGGCGGGGTCTGATGTGGTCCTCGGGTCACGGTTGCTCCCTCAGAAGATCTTCATATAGCGCGGCATAGTCTCGCGCCATGCGTCTCGCGCCGTAGCGCCGGCCCGCCACCGCGCGGCAGTTGGCGCTCATCCGATGCCGTTCCTCGGGCACCGCCAGAAGCGACTCGATGGTCGCTGCCAAAGCCTCGCCGTCCTCCGGCGGGATCCCGCGTCCGATGTCGTCCTCGAGTAGCTCCGAGAGCGGGGGCACGTTGGCGAGGACGAGTGGGACCCCTTCGCGCAACGACTCGAGCAAGACGAGCGGCAGATCCATCTTGGCGTACAGGCAGCCGGCGGGTTGCACATGCAAGTCGGCCAGCCCCAACAGCGACGGCATGTCGTCGCACTCGTCGAGGAAGAGGACCCGCTCGGCCACCCCGGCGGCGCGCAGCTCGGTTTGAATATGGCGCTTGATGTTGCGCGATGTCTCCTGCTTGTTGCGGCAGGCGAAGATGAAGCGGGCGTCGTGTTTGTTGAGCACGCGCGCCGCCGCCTCCGCGACCGCGCGTGCGGCGCCCGAGAACTCGTAGTCGCCGGCGTAGAGCACCACTGGTCTGTTGCCCAGGCCGAGCTGTTCGCGCCGCGCTTGGCGCGTCGCTTCGCTTGTGGGTGGCGCTTCGGGGATGCCGGGTGGAATGTGTACCACGCCGGATACGCCGGCCGCCTGAAGCGCCGCGCGGGTGTGGGCCGAGAGCGCCACCACGCGCTCGGCGAACATCAGGTCGGCCACCTCGTCGAAGCTGAGGGGCCGACTGCACAGGGTGTGCACGGTGCGGCGGCGTTTCAGGCGTAGCGCCAGGCGCGCGATCATCGAGGAGCGCGGGTTGGGGGCAAAGAAGAAGTGGTAGATAGGGACTCGATCCGGGCGGAGCAGTCTGAGTAGTACCCGTGCGTTTTGAAGCAGCGACGGTTGGTAGTGCCCCGGTGCGCCGTAGATCGCCTCGGCCACCATGTTATCACGGGGGAATGTAGTGCCGCGGGTGGTGAGTAGTCGGAAGTTGATCTCCGGACAGTGCGCCGCCAAATCGTGCGCCAGTTTCTTGCCGCTGTCGTTCCACGGCGGGGCCACCGGTTTCGACACCATCAGCACGCCGGGCGCGGCGGGGGAGGTGGCCGCGACTCTTCTCATCCCTGCCTCATTTTGGTCCGGACCAGTCGCCGGACCGCTTCTTTGAAGCATCGACCGCGGTCCTCGAAGTCGGTGAACCTGTCGAAGCTGGCGCAGGCCGGACATAACGCCACCACACCGTCCGGTGTGGCCAGTGTGTGGCTCCGCGCGACCGCCTCGTGCATGTCGCCGGCCGTCTCGATGGGGAAAGAGGTGCGCTCCCCGAGAGTCGTCAAGAGCGTTTCGCGAAGCCTCGGGCCGGTCTCTCCGATGAGGACTGCGCCGGAGGCGTGTCGTGCCACCTGTTGCGCGAACTCACTGAAGTCGCTTCCCTTCTCTGAACCTCCCGCGATTATCACGAGTCGGCGGGGGCGCTTTGCCACGAGCGCCGTGAGCCCCACCACGGCCGCGTTGGGGTTGGTGGCCTTGGAGTCGTTGTAGTAAGCCACTCCCTCGTGGCGAAGGACAAACTCTAGTCGGTGCTCGAGGCCCGCAAACTCTTTGAGCGCCCGCCGGACGGCCGGTAACGGTAGCCCGTGGGAGAGCGCCGCGCCGGTGGCCGCCAGCGCGTTCTCGAGGTTGTGTGCGCCGGGGAGGCACACCTCGGCGGTGGACACCACTTTCACCGGCTCACTCCCCGGCGGCGCGGCGATTAGATCACCATCCTCGATCCACAGCCCGTGGCGCGCGGGCCTGTCACCGCGGGCGTAAGGAAGCTTTGAGGGTGCCTCGGGCCACTGCCAGCGCTTCATCTGAGTGTCGAGGGCGTTGAAGACCACCGTCTCGTCGGGCCCGAGGTTGGCCATCAGCAGCCGTTTGGCGGCCTGGTAGGCCTCGAAGCTGCCGTGATAGTCGATATGATCTTGCGAGATGTTGGTGTAGACGGCCACGCGCGGGCGCAACGTCGGGCAATGGATGAGCTGAAAACAGCTGATCTCGGCCACCACCAGGTGCTCGAGAGTCAAATAGTCGAGAGCGCGGCACAGAGGGACACCGATGTTGCCGCCGACAAAGGTCGGACACCCCGCGAGGGTCGCCATCTCGCCCAGCAGCGCCGTGGTAGTCGATTTTCCGTCGGTGCCGGTGACGGCCAACATCGGCGCCGGCGACAGCCGCCAAAACAGCTCCACGTCGCTCCAGACGGCGCGGCCCCGCTCGTGCGCGGCGCGGTGGGCCGGTGATCCCGGCCGCACCCCGGGGCTGATGATGACCGTGTCGCCATCGCGCACCCGGTTCTCGCCCGTGACGACCTCTACCCGGGAGTCGAGCTGCGCCAGAGAACCGGCCAGCTCGCCCTCGGAGCGGAGATCGGAGGCCAGCACCCGATAGCCGCGGCCCACGAGGGCGTTGGCGGCGGCAATTCCGCTGCGGGCGATCCCCAACACCGAGAATCGGCCCTCCAGGCGCGGCGACGCACTCATGGGGCGCGCTCTCCAAACCCAACCCTGGCGGCATACGAGTCGGCCACGGCGAACAGGTCGTCGCCGCCAAAGAAGATGACCTGGTGCTCTCTTGGGAAGCGCTCTTCCAGAAACGGCACGATGCCTTCCATCGAAGGGACGTAGCTGACCCGTGAGCCTGCGCCTCGGATGCGGTCGCAGAGGTACTCCGTGTCGATGCCCGGAATCGGGACCTCACCAGCGGGATAGAGCTCCGTGATGACCGTATGGGCGGCGTCTTTGAAGGCCGTCGCGTAGTCGTCTTGGAGGTAGTTGACCATTGTAAAACGATAGGGCTTGAAGACTGCCACGATAGGACGATCAGACGCTGCCTTCGCGGCCTCGAGCACTCTCCGGATGCCGGTCGGGTGGCTGATGTAGTCTTTGATGATCCTCATCGAGTCGCGCTCGACCACCGTGAAACGGTTCTCGAGGCCGCGAAACGAGGCGAGACCCTTGACTATCGCGTCCCACGGCACTCCCCTGCGGTGGGCAACCGCCACGGCGCCAATGGCGTTGGCGACGTTGTATTCCCCGGGGATACCCAGGCGCGCGGTCGCCACAAATTCCCCGGCGCAGTGAATCGAGAACCGGGTCGCGAGACCGTCGGTGGTGATCTCCCGCGCCTGGTAGTCGAGGTCGTCGCGGTCGAGACCGAAGGTTACGGGCGCGCCGTTGATCTTGCCGGCGACGCGGGCGAATAGTTCGGCAGTGCCGTGATCGTCGCCGTTTCCGAACAGCACCGTCTCGGGATGCCGCGCGAGGTGCCCCGCAAAGGTATCGAGGACGTCCTCGAGCCCGCTTCGATAGTAGTTGAGGTGGTCGGCCTCGAGGTTGTTGATGAGCGCCACGTCGGTTGGGACATTGACCAGCGAGCCGTCGCTCTCGTCGATCTCGACCACCACGGGGCCCTGTTCGCGCCAGCGGGTGTTGGTGCCGTAGTTCTGCAAAAGGCCGCCGATGATGAAGCTCGGCGAGCGGCCGCCCTGCTCCAAGAGCCAGGTGATCAAAGCCGCCGTGGTGCCTTTGCCGTGGGTGCCGAGCACTCCGATGCTGTCGCGCTCGCGCATCAACGCGCCGAGCACTTCGGAGCGGTGGATGAGCGGTATTCCCCGCGAAGCGGCGATCCGACGCTCGGGATTGGACTCGGGGATTGCCGTGGAGTAAATGACGAGGTCGGCGTCGGCGATGTTCTCCTCGCGCTGCCCGATCATCACCTTCACCCCTTCGTCACGAAGGGCGCGGGTGAGTGAGGACTCACGCACATCCGACCCCTGGACAGCGAGACCTCGCGCTCGCAGCGCACGGGCGATTCCTGAGACTCCTATCCCTCCAACCCCGATAAGGTGTGGTCGCCGAAAATTGTTTTCGAACATCTCCCGCGTCTCCCCCAAGTTTACCGGAGGTCATGGTCGCCCGCCGCATCACTTGTGTCAATCGAGGATCCCGGCCGGCATGGCTCCGCCTCTGAAGCCGGGGGTGAAGGTCGGGTCGTAGCGGTAGACCTCCACTTCGTCGGGCAGCTCGTTTTCATTGAACCGCCGGTCGAAGTCGGGGCCTGTGACCGCGAAGACGTGTTTGATACGGCCGCGTTCGATGTCCACCACCGCCAGGCTGGGAGCTTGTGGCGCGGATGATCCGGACAGTGTTCGTCTTACCCCCGAGAGGCCACCGGTGGATGCCACTCGCAGCGCTCCATAGCGGCCCTTGAAATAGACCCCGTAGTGTCCCGAGAAAAAGAACGTCACGTTGTTCTCGAGCAGCAGATTGTATACCCGGAAATGTTTGTCGAGGCCGGCGGAGTGCAGCCCGCTCTGTTGCCGGCCCCGCGGGGAGTCGGTGCCGGTCTCCTCCGACCGGAGGTCGGCGAACTCGTGCAGCGGCACATGGCTGAAGACGAAGCGCGCGGTGTAGATGCGCGCATCGCGGAGCTGTTGGCGCATCCAACGCAGCTGTTGCTCGTCGACTCGCCCGGTGGCGGTGTCCATTACGAGAAAGAAGGCGCCGTGGGAGATAAAAGTATAGCGCAGCGGGTAGTGGGTGTCGTCCAGCAGCGTCACACCGGGCTGGTTTTCCGGCTTGCGCCATTCAGCCACATAGACCCGGCGGTCGGTGAGCCCGGGCGCGGCGTCGTGGTTGCCGGGGACCGGGAGCAATGGGATGCGCGCCTTGTGGAGAGGCCGGGTGATAGACTTGTGAAAACCCTCCCACATGCTCTCGAGTTGTGCGCGGTCGATGTCTGTGCGTTGGCCGGCGACCATGTTGCCGCTGTGGATCACCAGCGCCGGGTCCAGATCGCCAATGATGCGCTCGATGGCGGCGCTCGCTTGAGCGCTTGGGGAGACGCCCCTTCTTCTGTCGATCGTATCGGACAGAACCACGAAACGGAAGGTCGTGCCGCACTCGGTCGGGTCCGGCGCTTCGGGGATGCTCAGATCGGGGGCGATGTCCACCTCCTCTCCGAGCGGGACCACCGGCAAACGCTCGAGCGGCACCGTGCGGCGGTCTTCAAACAAGACCTCATCGCCGCTCATGACGGTGACGGTCGCCACCTGGTCCGACTGCCCGCCGCGGTAGATGTGTTCGGCACTTCGCCCGTACCCCTGAGGGGAGCCGTCGCCGAAATCCCAGCGGACCTCCAACCCCTCCCAAAACTCTTCGCCGGGGGGGGCGTTCGGGCCGACCGCCTCTCCTGAGAACCGGTCCAGCCGGAATTGTACTTCCGTGTCCCGATAGACCTTGAGCTCGCTCGGTTCGAAGCCCCACTCGAACAACGGCGGGGGTGGGCTTGCCTCCTCGGGGACAGCGTCGGTGACGGCGTGTGGAGTTGGTGGGGCGTCCTCCGGCTCGTCGGTGGTGGTGCACCCGCGGCAGCCCGGTGAGGTCCAGCAAACGGCAGCAGCCAGCGTCACCAGGAGCGCCGACCTGGCCCCAAGAAACAATTTGCGATTCGCCATTCGTCCCTCCGAGGCGAGAGCGCCCGTGATGGGAGATGTCACTAATCGAAAACCATAACGACAAAGCTCACCGGCGGCAATGAAACTAACCCGAGCACCGAGGGTGTCGGCGCTCCGCACCTAAATTAGTCAGAGGCCAGCTTTCGACTGGCCCATCCGTCACCTTCTCATTTCATGCTCCTCGCTCCCAACCATTCGAGCGAAGGGCACCTCCTCTGAGCAGTATCCAGCTGGTTTCGATTAAGTGGTTGGCGGCCACCAGCGAGGTGGGCGGCCCTGTCTCCCACAGTGGCCTGAATGCGTTACGGATCTCCATAATCGTCGGCCCATCCTGGTATTCGCGCGCGGATTCACGCACATCTGCGGCGTCACCTGCACCGAATTAGTGCTCGACGTAGCGCTGCTACGCCTGCGCCTAATTCGGCTTGTTTCCTTGCACATGCACGCGACTCCACACGCTCGTTCC
>PWKZ01000280.1 GCA_003559575.1 Bradymonadales bacterium
GAGACCAAAGGCCGGCCAAGAAGACACCGAACACCTGGAGCACGAGATACCGGTCGCCGAAAAAGTGAAACAGCACGGCGATGGGCGGAGCGAGGAGGATGTGCCCCGGCTCCTGCGGAGAATGCTCCCCAAGGCCAACGCGTATGTCATCTGGTGAAAGACTGCCGTCCAGAAACGCGACGGCATTGCTCCCCGTTTCCAGGATCTCATAATCTATGAACATTTTGTTGGAGTATTTGAGGGCGAACAGGCCCATGAGCACCGACGCGGCATAGACACCCACGCAGGCCCAGACAAAATGTCGCCGACCAGGTCCAGGAAAAGCTCCATTCGAGTCTGAAAAACCTTCTTGGGAATGGAGCGTCATTGACTCGCGTCCCCACTCATCATGCGCGGCGCAGTATCCGCATTCGATCCAGGTCCGGCAAAGGCTGAGAGACTGTTCGCACCCGCCCCGGCCCGCGCGACCGCAAGAACCGCCTCCGGAACATTATACGCCCACCCCCACCCGCCCTCGAAAGGGGGATAAGCGCCTACATCCACGGTTTGACCACGACCGCCACCACCCCAATGTAGTGGCAGACGCTCCCGAGTAGCACGAAGACGTGCCAAACCGCGTGGGCGTATGGGAGGCGCCGGTTTAGATAAAACACCGTCCCGAGGGTGTAGAAGAGGCCGCCGGAGAGCAGCCAGAGCAGCGCCGCCGCGGTCAGTTGCCGCACAAGGGGGGGTAACGCGATTATGATAATCCACCCCATGACCACATACGCCACCACCGAGAGCTTCGGGAAGCGCTCGGTGAAGAAAAGCTTGAGCACCACGCCGAGCACAGCCAACCCCCAGATCACGCCGAATAGCGACCAGCCCCAGGCGCCCTTGAGGCCCACTATCGTAAACGGAGTGTAGGTGCCCGCAATGAGCAGAAAAATGGCACAGTGGTCGAAAACCTTGAGGCGCCGCTTGGCAAGCGGAAAGGGGATCGCGTGGTACAAAGTCGAAGCGCTGTAAAGCAGCACCAGGGTGGCGGTGAAGATGAAGGTCGCCACCACCTCCCGCGGCCCGGCGAAGATCGCCGCCAGCGTGATGAGCGTCGCGCCCCCTCCGACACTGAGCAAGATTCCGAGCCCATGGGTGATGGAGTTCCAAATCTCTTCGTCAAATTGGCTACGTTGATAGGTCACAGACCCTCGCCTCAGCGTACTCGATCCAGTCGATGGGCAACCCAGCTCCGCTTTTCATTTTATAACACAACGCCACAGATGTGCGCGAATCCAAACACGAATACCAGGCTGGGGCGCCAATTATGGAATTGACTAGCGATCGCAGCGGGAATAATCTTTTCTTTTCGACCGTTGCGGTTGAACGCGACCGGCGGCTGATTTGATCCCCTAAACGAGCGGCCCGAAGGCCTGAGGCAGCCCCTAGCCACTGCCATCTTGAGACCACCATTGGCAAAAGCGAACGACTCCATCTCGAGCACCGGCAAATTGAACGACGCTGCACGGCGCTCGCGCGGCGGAACGGCATCGGCGCTGCTCATTTTTCTCGGGCTCCTGATAATCGGAGCGGGGTGGCCCACTCCGGCATGGGCCGGTGATTCACAGCCCACGCCGAGCGCTCTTGTCCAGCTCGCCGACGACACCCCGGATAGCGTCGTCAATCCGCCGCCTGCGCGGGCGCCCCAAAGCTCCCCGGCAGCGCGGTCCTTCCAGATCTACTCAAGCCTGTTTTTATCGGCCGGTATCGGGTTCGTGCTCCTGCTGCTGGCACTTTACCTGGCCGGGCGCGCCGTGGTCCGCAACTACCGCTCCCCCGAGCTGTGGCTTGGCGTGGTGCTCGGGGGGGGGATCGCGACTCACTGGCTCCGCCAGGCATGGGCTGCCACCTATCGCCACTCTGACGAGACCACAGACTTCCTCGCCACCGTCGCAGCCGCGTTCTCCCACTTCGACCCACTGGACCGGGCCTATCCGGCCTTCTACGCTATCTTGACCGGCACGCTGCACTCGCTTGCCATCGTCGGGCGGGCCTTGTTCACCGAGCTGACAATCGAGCGCGCCACGGCAATCACCCTCTTGTTCGACATGCCGGTGCTGCTCTTCGTGGCGCGGCTGGTCTCGACCCTCTCATGCCTCGGCGCGCTGGTGTTGATCTATCGCATCACCACCGCCCTCAGCGGTGCTCGTTGGGTCGGGCTGCTCCCCGTGGCTTTCATCGCCACCTACACGAACTTCATGCCCTGGCCGTTTTGGGCCTCCCCCCATCCGCTCGCGCTCTTCCTGGGGCTACTGTTCATCTATCTCACCGCGCTCCAGGGCCCCGCGCGACCCATGACGCCAAGCCGCGCGGCGGCGATGGGGCTACTCTTCGGGGCCGCGGTGGCGACCCACCTCTTTGCGCTCTTCTTGGGCCCGGTGTTCCTGGTGCCGCTGATTCACCGCCAGGATCGCTTCTCCCCTGCCAGATCGCTCTTCACGTTTGTGGTGACCTTCGCGCTTTTCTTCATGCTCCTCAACTACCCGATGTTCATCCGGCCGACCGGCTATCTCCATTATTGGGGACAGCACTTCCTGCAACTCTTCGGAGAAGACTTCAGGCCCGTCTTGGGCCTCCTCCTGATGGCGGCGATGGCGCTCGCGCTCGTGCTCACGATCCTGGCCGTCCGTCTGATCCGCACCCATTGGCGCCATATGAACCCGGCCCTTCTCGCTATTCTGTTTCCCTTGGCCCTGTATCTGGCCGTCTTCGCCACGGCCGAGAAGGTCATGCCGTGGTACCACGTCTACCCGATGGCGCTGGCCGCGATTCTCCTCACCACGATCGTGGTGAGGGTACTGAGGCTTCAGCGTCACCTCTGGCTGGCGGGGCGGGTGCTCCTCCTGGCGGCGACAATCTTCATCGCCCAACGGCCCACGGAGATCCCGCCCCACAAGTTCACGACCGACATCTGTTTTGAAGGCACCTCTCGCGGCGCGACTTTGGTGCAATACCTGCTTGAAACCAAGGACACCCCGGGCGTGGTCGGCGTGTATGACAACTCGTTCCATGGGTTCGAGAAAGGGGTGCGCCTGGGGCTGTTCGGAGGCTGGCTTGCCGGCGCCGTCCACAAGGAGATCCTGAGGCGCACGGAGCGCGAGACTGTCTGGCTCTATCACTCGATCGCCGCACAGAGCATCACCGAATTGGGCGACAATCTGAGCGCCATCTTTCGGATCAAGTGGACCGCCAGCACCGACATGTTCGAGGTCGAATGGACCGAGGGCTTCGAGCTGGTTTACGAGGCCACCGAAGGCGACTGCATCCTCCAAGTCTACCACCGCGAGTGATCGAGCAACAGAGAGCCACATTTCACCATTGCGCTGGATTTGACAGCGGCAGTAAGATTCGAAGGAGGGCACCTCCTTCCGGGGCGAGCGGTGTCCCGCAAAGAAGTTACCGCGAGACCTTCGACCAACTGCCCCGTGAGTCCGTATCGGAGAATCGCGATGAGGTCTGTTTGGCTGTTGTGCGCCCTCTTGCTCGGATGGGGCTGCAAGTCCACGCCGACCGATCTTCCCGCGCCCCCCCCGGAAGAGGTCAAACCTTCGGCCCCCATCGCGCGGGAAGCAACACCCGCCGAGGAGCGAGATGAGTCGGCGCTCCCGGCTACCGAGCACCTGATCCGGCCGGGCGACACCCTGTGGGCCATCGGGCTACGATACGGCTGCAGCATCGAAGAGTTGCGCGACAAGAACGATCTCACCGGCAACACCATCCACCCGGGGCGGCGACTCTTGATCCCGGCCTGCGACCCGGCCGGCCCCACGCAGGGCCCCAAGCCGACGCCTGCCGCCGGGCGCAGCTACACGATCCGCGCCGGCGACTTCCTGGAGCGAATCGCCGCCCACTCGGGGTGTAGCGTACCTGAACTCATGGCCGCCAATGAGCTGACCCACGACGTCATCTACGCCGGCGAGACGCTGCTCATCCCGGACTGTGCCGGTCTCCCGTTAGAGGACAGCGCGGCGGCCGACGACGAGACACCGCCGAACGCCACGGCACCGCCCGTCGAGCCCGAAAAGAGTCTCGCCGCGGCGGCGGACGGAGAGACCACTCACATCGTCCGCCCGGGGGAATATTTGGGGCTAATCGCCTCCAGAGCGGGCTGCAATGTGGGCGAGATTAGCCGCGCCAACGATCTCCAGGACGACATGATCCGCGCCGGCCAACGACTAATCATCCCGGTCTGCGAAGGAGAGGGCCGGCTTTGGGATGGGCTCGACCCCCTCAGGCAAGAGCGGCGCGCCGGGGAGCTTCGCAAGTCTGCCCGCGCAAAGGCTCCACCGCGTGGTCGAGTGGTGCGCGACAACACCACCCTGGAAGAGTTGATGCGCGCTCGGGGGTTCAGGCCGCCACCCCACTTCAAAGCGCTGGTGGTGGAGATCCGGTTCAACCGCAACCGCACGGCGGTGGCGCAAGAGCATTGGTTCTCCTGGCGCGAGACCGGTTACGAACCACGTGGCTGGAACCCGGCGAGTACAATCAAGCTCTATGCCGCGATCGCGGCCTATCGAAAAGCGCGGCGCCTCGGTTACAGCGGCGACGCCCGGATCACATTCCACGGCAACAGACGTGAGCACACTTTCGTCCTCAACGACCTCGTCCGCGACGCCATCGGTCCATCGAGCAACATCGCTTACAACTACCTCGTCTCTTTTGTCGGCTTCGATCGCATCCACAATGATTTTTTTCATTCGCGCTTCGGGTTCAGGCACGCGGGGCTCCGCCGGCCATACGAGCGCGAAAACTGGATGAACCTCGGCTGGTCCTCATCGCTTGCGGCCTCACCGCGAATAACCTTGCGGGAGCGCAACCGCACCCATGAGATTCCGCCGCGTACCGGGCGCGCCCAGACATCTTGTCACAGCGCGGCATGTACCTCACTCGCCGAGTTGGCCGGTACCATGCGCCGAGTCATGCTCCAAGAGCAGCTCCCCGCCGGAGAGGCCTTCGGGCTCCACCCGACCGATCTGCGATTCTTGCGCAGAGCTCTCGCATCCGAGCGCAATCGCGGTCAGGGAGTGGTCAACGGCCTCGGGCGCCACCTCAAGGGCCCGAGAGTCAACTTCTTCCACAAGGCGGGATTCTCCCAGCAGTGGTTCAGCGACAATGTTTATGTGTACAACCCGCGACTCAACCGGGCCTGGATCATCACGATGGCGGGCAAGCCCGGTCGCGACAGTCTGGATGAAGCTGCTCGGGTGATAGGCCAACTGATCGCCGGCGGAGCACTGGGCAAAGCGAGGTCGCTATGACTCCGCTGCGGGGTGGCTCTTCCCCATCCCCCTTCTTCACCGGCGAACGCCTAGCCGCGCGCCCCGTGAGGGCGCGCTCGCTGCTCGGCTTGCTGGGAGGTTGGGGGCTATTGCTCGCGCTCGCCGGCTTCGCCCCGGCGGTGGAAGAGCCCCCCGGTGCCGCCGGCGGGAGCCCACTAACTGCGACAGAGCTGCTCTCTTCCATCGTCTCGGACGTCCACAAAGTCGTCACCACGCATGCCACGAAGGCGCTCCGCGATGCCGCCTCGCGACTGGCGGCGACGGCCGACAGCCCGGGTGGAGGGGAGGCGCCCGGCGGACCACCACGCCGCGACTCGCGCGACAACGACCCTTCGCACCCTCTATCCCCGGGAGCGCGAGAGATTCTGGCCGCAATCCGCCACGATCCGCCCCCCGAGTCGATCATTCGCGAGACGCACTACTGGCGCTCCAACGAGCAGGCGCACGAGGTCTGGGCCGAGCATATCGACGGCCTCGGGGGCGCCTATGTCGGAGTCGGCGCCGATCAAAATTACGTGCTCGCCGGTTGGGCGCGACCGTCGCTGATGATCCTGATGGACTTCGACATGGGCATTGTCAACCTGCACCGTCTATATCACGCCGCGTTCGTGCTCGCTCCAACACCGGCCGACTTCATGGCCGTCTGGCGGGGGCCACCCGAGGTGCTGCTCGCAAAAGCCGAGTCGCTCTATCCCCACGAGAGGCAGGCCGAGCTGCGCTACGCAAGCCGGGCGGCCACGTGGCGGGTGCGCCAACAGCTCGGACGGGTACGCGCCCGCCACCTGAGTTTGAAGATCGCCAGTATCCTGACCGATGAGGCCCAATACGCTCATGTGCGTGACCTCTGGCTCAACGGGCGAATAACGGCGGTCCGCGGCGACCTGACGGGGCCCCACACCATGCTCGACATCGCGGTGGCGCTTGACAAGCTCGGGATCCCGCTCAACACACTCTATCTCTCCAACGCCGAACAGTACTTCTCCTTTGGCAGCGGCTACCGGCGCAATATCGCCGCGCTGCCGTTCGGCGAGCGAGGGTGTCTGCTGCGGACGGCCCACACCAAGCACTACGACCAGCCCTCCGACGAGCCCTTCTATCACTTCAGCATGCAAAGCGGCGCGAACGCCAGGATGTGGATGCTCTACGGCTACCCGAAAAGATTCTGGCAGCTCTACAAGTACCGCACGCCCACGGCGACCACAGGGCTGAGCGAGATCCGCCTCCTCCCGCCCTCCCCCGGCGAGCCCAGGATAATCCCGGAGACTCTACCGAGCGGAGAGGAGAGCGCTTTGTTGCGCGCGCGTCTGCTCCAGCCGTTGCTTCCCGATTTCGACGAGCTCAGGTGCGGTGTGCGGGGGGATTAGCGACCGGCATCCTGGTAGATCTTGCGGACGAAATCGACCATCCCCCGCGTGGCCCGCGAGAACTCCCACATGGTGCTCACAAGCGCCCCGTGGCTGTTGAACTCGGCGGGAGTGAGTCCGTCCGGCTCGTAGGACGACGTGAAGTAGGGGATGCGCTCGAGTTTGGCCAGGACCTCCTTCGGCGGCTCCTCGTGAATCGCCTCGGGGTCGAACGGCTTCATCACCGGGGCGGCTCCCATCAACTCGGCGATATAGCCCGGCGGACAGGTGTAGACCACATCGGAGCCCGCGATCTTATGAATGTGCCAGCTCTCCTTGAGGCCGCTGCCGTCGTCGGGCCCCATCCGCATGGAGCACATCAGCATCTTGCCCGGGTAGCCCGACCGCGCGTTGGTCAGGCCGTAGGCGCGCTTGAAAATTGCAAGCTCGGCCCAGCGCACATCGGTCTCGGAGAGCGTTATGTCGCGGGCCTTGGCCTGCGACTCGAGGTCGCCGAGCGACCCGTAGCGCGCCGACATGTGGGTGATGACCGAGCGGAAGCGAGCCAAGGAGACCCCCTCCGCGCGAGCGCGCGCGAGCCCACGCTCCACCGCGTCCATGCACGCGACGAACTGCGGGACACAGAACGCCAGCGTGTTGTTGGTGGCGATACCGCGCGCCGTCAGCTCCTCGATGACTTCATACCCCTCACGTGAGCCGGGCACCTTGACCATCACGTTGGGCCCGAGATCGGCAATCTCCAAGGCTTGCGCCAACATCGCGTCGCTATCAAAGACGCTGCGCGGATCGACTTGCCCCGACAGGTAGCCGTAGCGATGGTCCGATGACTCCCAGATGGGCCGCATATACTCGGCCCCGAGTCGCACGAACTCCTTGTAAGTGCGCCAATAGGTGGTCTCGACATCGGCCGCGGGGTCGCTCTCCATCTGCTCGCGGACGAATTGCGTCCAACGCTCCGGATCGTCCTTCATGACGTTGTGGCTGAGCGGAGGGTTGGTGGTGACTCCACGGAAGAGCACCGTCTCCAACCGGCTAGTGTCGAACAACCGCGCGACCTGATCCTCGACCGTCGGCTTGTGCTCGGCGGGCGCCTTGGCCACGGTCTCTTTGGCCCAATTTGGATAGACGAGCGGCGAGGAGTCCCACCAGATCTCAGCCTCGGGGTTCGTCTCGAGAAGTTTTTCAAGGATGTGCTTGGCGCTGTCAGTGGTCATAGACGCTCTCTCTCCTAGCTCTCTCTCCCAAATGATGTCCCTTATGACTCGACTGATGAGACGGGCGGCACTCGGCGCCCAAATCGACGTCGTCCGGAAGCCTAGCACGTTCCCAAACGAATCCGCCACACC
>PWKZ01000079.1 GCA_003559575.1 Bradymonadales bacterium
CGTCACAAGTGGGCAACGCCCTGAGGCGCGGAGCGCCGGTACAGAGTTAGCCCCCGGCTGCGAAGCTGCCGGGGGTCAGCCGGAGAATGAAGATCGAGGCGCGGAGCGCCGACACCCTTTTCCGAATGCCAAGGGCACGGTCCCCGGTGTGCCTGGCACCCCCCCCCTGACGCCACATCGAACTCCGCCGGCATGGGACGGAGCCCATGCCGTCGGCGAGACGCCGACCGGCCGTCGGAGACGACGGCGGTCCCGGTACACGGGCTCGCCGACCCAAAGAAAAACGAGACCAATTCGGTGCGGGCGAAAAGCGGACCCGACCCATCCTCGACGGGGCGACCGTCGTCGTGTATAAGGACTACCCGCGGGGTTGCGTCTGGAGCGGCGCCGCGAATTAGGCAGCGCGCCGACAATCGGAATGCCCCCACACATTCGCGGAACGGTGATCCCGACCGCACTGCACCGCCCAAGGACGAACTTCAAGCCATGCAGATCCCGACAGGACTCCGTCAGCTGGTCGACAGCGGCATCATTCAACAAGTTGTGCGCCCCCTCATGAGCGGCAAGGAGGCGAACGTCTACCTTGTCATCTCAGAAGGCGAAGAACGCGTCGCGAAGGTCTACAAGGAGGCCCATGATCGCACGTTTCGCCAACGGGTGGCGTATACGGAAGGTCGCCACGTCAAGAACACGCGCAATCAGCGCGCGATGAAGAAGCGCAGCCGGCACGGTAAGGCCGAGGACGAGGCGGCGTGGCGTTCCGCGGAGTTCGATATGCTCTGCCGTGCCCGTGCGGCCGGGGTACCCGTTCCCGTGCCGCACCACTTCATCGACGGTGTTCTCGTCATGGAGCTCGTCAAGGACGCCGACGGCTTTCCCGCCCCGCGTCTTAGCGACGTTGACTTGGAGCCGAAGGCCGCCCGCGCGATATTCGACCGTGTCCTCCGAGAGGGGGTGAAGATGCTCTGCGCCGGTATCATCCACGGCGACATGTCGAACTTCAATGTTCTGCTCGGACGCGACGGGCCTGTTGTCATCGACTTCCCGCAGTCCATGGACGCGGCGCACAACCCCAACGCGCGGAAGATCCTTCTGCGCGACGTGGCGAATCTGGACCGCTTTCTCGCCGGCTTCGAACCCAACCGCCAACCTGGCGCGCATGGGGCGGAGATGTGGGAGCTCTACCTGCGCGGCGAGCTCACTCCCGGCTCTCGCTTGACCGGGGTTCACGAGGGGGACAACCGAACGGTCAATCTATCCGCTCTGATGGAGGAGATCGAAGAGGTGGAGTACCTGGCGCATGAGCGCAAGGAGGCTCGCTTCGGCTGACGGTCCTTGGGGCCGCGCGGCGCCGCCGACGGTGAATCGGATGTTCGGACCATACCGCTCACCCGGGCTCGACACCACAGAGAGTGGCTCAAGACTGCTGCGGCCAACGCCCCGGACATCGCCGATTTCGCAGGCCAGAGCGGCCGATTGCCGGGGCACATGGTTCGCGAAGCCGCGAGTCACTCCACATCGGGGAACACAGGCTCCTGACGGGTCAGAAAGGCCGTAATGCCATGCACGCATTCGCCGGAGGCGATGAGTTCCGCCGCGAGTTCCGCCTCGAACGCCATCGCCTCATCGAGTGGCAGCGACGCGGAGCCGCGGATCACCCGGAGCGCGCTCTGAACCGCTCGCGGGCCATTCGCGGCCACCGCACCAGCCAGCGTGAGCGCGTCCTCGAGCGCCTTGCCCTTCTTTGAGACGCGGGAGACGAGGCCGAGGGCCAGCGCCTCCGGCGCACCCACCTTGCGCGCGGTGAGGATGAGATCGGCCGCGATCGAGGGGCCACAGAGTCTCGTCAGCGCCACGCCGCCACCCCAGTCCGGCATGAGCCCCAGGCGAGTCTCGGAGAAACAGAGTACCGCGCTCTCGTCCATGACCCGCAGGTCGCACTGCACGGCGAGCTCCGCGCCGCCCCCGTAGGCCATTCCGTTGAGCGCTGCGATGACGGGAACGGGAAGCGAGGTGAACGCACGGATCGCGCCTTGGAGGTAACGGATGAACACCCCGATGGCTTCGCGGTCGCGCTTCTCGACGGCGCCGACGAGATTCGCCACCTGGGGGTTATCGGGGTTGACGTCGAACCCTGCCGAGAACGCCTTGTCGCCGGCGCCGGTGAGCACGATCGCCCGGGGAGGACTGCGACGGAGCGTCTCCGTCGTCTGGGTGAAGGCGCCCCACATCTCCTCGTGAAACGCGTTGCGCTTCTCGGGGCGGTTCAGGGTGACAACAGCGATCCGGTCTTGAAACTCCAACATCACGGTGGGGTGGTTCATGGTTCCTTCCGATGATCACAAGGGAGTTGCGGGGTGTTCCGGCTCGCCAACGAAGGCGGTGGTACTGGGCTCAACCTCAAGCGTCCCACTTGCCCTCCTGGCGGAGGGTGGCGGCGACCTCTTTCGAACGCTCCTTGAGCAAGACGTAATCGGTCTTGGCGACCCGATTGAGCGGCATGCCACCGGGCTCCAGGATCTCGTAGTGGCTGGGGCGTTTGTACGCGGCCATCGCGGCAGCGGCCTTCTCGAGCTCCTCCGTCGTCAGAGACACGCCCTCGGCGGGCTCGGCGAAGGCCATGATGCCCTCGGTGAAGATCTCGTGCGGGACACCCACCAGGGCGATCTTGGCGATCTTGCCTTTGAGCGCCTGCTCGAAGAAGTCCTCCACCTCTGTCGGGAACACCTGGTAACCCTTCGGCTTGATGACGAGTTTCGACCGGCCGGAGAAGTGCAGCCCCTCATCGTCGTAGTAGCCGAGGTCCCCCGTGTAGCAGAATCCATCGGTAGAGATCGTCTTGGCCGTATTCTCTTGGTCATTGAGGTAGCCAAGAAATATCTGCGGCCCAGAGAAGCAGATCTCGCCGATCTCATCTGCAGCCTTCTCCGCCCCTGCCGAGCCATCGGGCCGCATCGGCTGCCGTATGGAGATGGGACAGAGCGGCATGGCGTAACCGACGCTCGAGAGGATGTCATCCACCGTACCGTCCAGCGGTGTGTACGTCACGAAACCGGCCGTCTCGGTCAGCCCGAGCCCCGTACCGCACTGTGGCGCCATGTTGAAGAGCTTCTCACTTGCGTGCGTGTCCACGTAGTCGAACATTCTCGGCAAGAGCTGTTCGTAGAGCTGCCTGCACTGCTGTGCCTTCTGCGGATCCTTCATGTTCGTACCCCCTCGCCTGTGGTCGTTAATGACCTCACGCGGCGCAATCCCGGGATGTCCCAGTCGGACTTCGCCACGTCTATCGCCTCTCCGCACGGACGTTAAACCAGGTTTAGCGTTCGTGCAACGGTGCGATTCTCTCGCCGGCGCCTCCGCGGGGCCCTGGTTTTGTCCCGGGCGATCCGGTGGCGCCCATCTAAGGCGTCCCGGCCGGCGAGCCGCTCCGGGTACGGAGCGAGACCATGACAAGCACTAAACTTCACTAGAAAAGATAGGCCTTGGAGACGTACTGCAGCACCACCCGGTGGGAGTTGAAGAACGAGCCGTTCAAAGCGATGGCCTGGAGCATCACATCGATGAAGCCCTTGCGATTGTTGTAGAAGAGCGGCATGACGACGTTCTCCAGCTTGTCATAGAGCGCCGCCGCGTCGGCGTCGGTGCGGTCGTCGTCATCGACCGGCCCGGGATCGATGGCCCAACCCGTCCGCCCTTCTATGCAGCCCTCGCTCCACCATCCGTCGAGAATGCTCAAGCTGGGAACGCCGTTGAGGGCGGCCTTCATACCGCTCGTGCCGCTCGCCTCCATCGGGGGGCGGGGGGTGTTGAGCCAGACGTCCACACCCGCCGTCACCAGGGCGCCGAGCTGCCAGTCGTAGTCGGGGAGGTACACAATCTCGACATGGCCCTTGAGCGCCTCGCGGAGCTCGAAGATCCGCGCGATAAGGTTCTTGCCATCGCTGTCGCGAGGGTGCGCCTTGCCCGCATAGACGACTTGGAGTGGGCCGGTGGAGACGGTGATGGCTTTGAGCCGCTCGATGTCGTGGAGTAGAAGGTCCGCCCGCTTGTAGGCCGCCGCCCGCCGAGCGAACCCGAGCGTAAAGACGCCCGGCTTGAGTTTCGTCGCGAGCCGCTCGTTGATGTGGGCAATGAGCCGGGACTTCGCCTCGCCGTGCGCGTCCCAAATCTCCTGGTTCGGGATGCCGTACGCGTAACGGAGGCTGAAGCTGTCCTCGCGCCACATCGGCATATGGCGATCAAACACCGCGGCAAACGGCGCCGATGTCCAGGTTCGCACATGGACGCCGTTCGTGATGCTGTCGATGGTGTATTCGGCAAACATCAGTCGGGAGACCTCGGCGTGTCTCTTGGCGACGCCGTTCACGTAGGCGCTGAGTTTTAGTGCCAGGGCGGTCATGTTGACGAGGCCGTCGTGACAGAAGATGTCCTGCATCTCCTTGATCTCGTCGCGCTGTAGCACCCGCGCCACGAGGTCGAGTGGAAACTTGTCGTGGCCGGCGGGCACGGGCGTGTGGGTGGTAAAGACGCATTGCTCATGGACCGTGTCGGCGTCTTCTCGCACGAAGGTGGTACGGCCGGCGGCGCGCGCCGCTTCGTCGAGAAGCTCCAAAGTCAGCAGCGCGGCGTGGCCTTCGTTGAGATGAAAGCGGTGAATGTCGTGTTGGCCGAGCGCACGCAACATACGCACACCGCCAATGCCGAGCACCACCTCCTGGCACAAGCGGTAGTAGTCGTCACCACCGTACAGATGATCGGTGAGGGCTCGATCCCACTCGTCGTTCTCCGACAGATCGGTGTCGAGGAGGTAGACGGGGACGACCCCGCCAGCCCCCCCCTGGACATCATACCGCCACGCACGCAGATGGACCTCGCGGCCTTCGATGGTGACGGCGACTCGTTCCGAGAGCTCTTGCAGCAGCTCACTGGGCGCCCACTTAGCAGATCCTTCGGTCTGCCGGCCGCGCTCATCGAGCCGCTGCTGGAAGTAGCCCCGCCGATGCAAGAGGCTGACGGCCACCATCGGCACCTTGAGGTCGGCGGCGGCGCGGATCGTGTCCCCCGCCAGCACACCGAGCCCACCGCTGTAGGTTGGAATCGACGGGTCGAGAGCGATCTCCATCGAGAAGTAGGCGACTTTGACATTCATGGGCGAGGAGTTCCTTTCATGGAGCACGCGCGACGGGGCGAGCGGCGATCCTTTCGCCCAGGACGCTGGTTCCCGGCCCACGGATCGCGGCCAGCCGCCCACACTCTATCCGAACTACGCTCACCTCTCCAGTCCTGAGGCGATCCTCGAGCGAGGTGGACGATTGAGGGACTGAGTGGGGGCGGTACGCTCGATGACGATTTCGACACGGCGGTTGTTCGACCGCCCCTCCGGCGTCGCGTTGTCAGCCACCGGACGACCCTGGCCCAGGCCTTCGGCTACGATGAGATGGCTCGCGTAGCCGTTCCCGATCAGGTAGTCACGCACTGCGTCGGCGCGCCGTTGTGACAGGAGCATGTTGGCTCTGTGCGTCCCTTGAGAGTCTGTGTGACCCTCCACGACGAGTTTGCGTTCCCGGCTTGTGAGCAGGGCCTCGGCCACCTGGTCGAGGCGGGTCTGCGCCGCCGGCAACAGCGCATGCTCGCCGCTGCGGAACAGGACGCTCCCTGAGAGGGTGATGACGAGCCCACGATCCTCTTCTTTGACGGCCGCAAGCCGGGCGAGCGCCGCCATTAGCGCCATTTGAGACTGGCTCAGATCCGTGCGGGCGTCTCTCAGATCGGTTTCGGTCCGGGTGATGATTTCCCCCTGCATAGTCGAGAAGCTGTCATCGGACTGCGCGGTGCTCCGCCGGTCTGCGTCGATGCCGGCGAGAGCGTCCGCCCGTTCGGACGTACGCTGGGCCACGTACGCCAAATCCCGAGTGCGGTAGGAATCCGGGGCATCCTCGAATGACTGTTCGGCGGCTGCCAGCGCGACGCGCGCCTTGTGCAGCTCAGCCGGTACGAGGTCCGCCGCCGGCCCCTCGCTCGAACGCTGGTAGGCGGCCCGCGCGCTCAGGAGCTCTGCCGGCACGCTGTGCGCGCACCCGAGATACGCCAGGGCCGCGATGCCTGCCAGCGCGGCTTGGAACGAAGTCATGGTTCTCATTGTCTACCCCTTTCCGGATGGTCTTGGCGGAGCTGCCGCACCCGCTCAATGGCCTGTAGCGCTTCCCGCCCCTGGGCGTCCTCGCGTGACAGCAGGACGGCCAACTCGGCATCGGCCTCGGCGCGGGTCAAGAGCGACTTGGCCTGCTCCGGGTACCCATCGTTCGCCAGCTTGATGGCGCGGGCGAGCGACTCCTTGGCGAACTGAAGATGAAGTGCGGCGCGAGGAACGCCCTCGGCGCCCACCTCCTCGGCCGCGCGGATGGCCGCCACAGAGTCGTCCGTCCGCAGCGGGGCAGTCGCACACCCCACCACGGCGACGACCGCGACCACAATCCCTACCAACCCAATGCGTCTCATGGACTCCTCCTATATCAGCGGGTGCGGACGAAAAGGTTCCGGAGTCCCGCACCTGTTCGCGGGACCGCCGCGCCGGACGTTCGGCCGGCTCTTTCGCGTCGCTCCTGGGTGGCGATTCCTGCAATCCCTGAGCCAATGACACCAATGGCAAACTCCCATGCCATGAATCAGGTCGCGCCCAAGGCGGCGGACGGCCACTCAATCGTTTTGGTGGCGCACCGGTCAATCCGATGGGGTTAGGGAGTCAGCCAGAATAACCTGTTAAGCTCGGACGCCGATCCATCCCGCCTGGCGGCGTTGCGCATCCTCGGAATGACAAGACCATGACTGCGGATGCGCGCCTTGCCATGCGGGCGCCTCGGCGCCCTCGATCTTGATAAGGTTATTCCGACCTGGCTCCTAAGCGCCCTGCGCGCGGCAGGCCCCGAGGGCTCGCAAGGAAGGTGGACGGAGTGGCGCGTCAATTGCACGAGCATTCAGCCAGTGGACTTCGCAACCGGGGGCGTCTTTCCCCGAAGAAAGAGGTGACGCCATGATCTGGGCCCTTGCCATCATCTTTGCGCTGGTGTGGGTGATTGGGCTTATCACGTCGTACACGCTGGGGGGCGCCATCCACGCTCTCCTGGCGGTGGCGGTCGTGCTGCTCCTCATCGCGACCTTCAAGGCAGGGATGCGATTCCGAAGACGGAACGCGCCGCCGCTAACCTCCACGACCAAGCACGGTGCAACAGCCGCGGGGGGCACAGCGGTTACGGCAAAGACACCTATCAAGGGCGCAATGGCCCGGACGAAGGGAGGTACAACGTGAAACGATCAACCAACCAGAAGAAATTCTTTCGGCGCGCCCGACAGGCCGCCGGGGCGCTTTGTTGTCTCCTGGCGCTCTGCATCGGCTTTGCTCCGGCGACCGCTCACGCCACAAGCGGCGACGCCAGCGGCTTCTCGCTGGGCCTTATCCTGGGAGACCCCACCGGGGTGACGCTGCGGGGCGGAATCGGCGATCACAGCGCGATCCAGGCACACTTCGGATTCAGCGCATTCCCGGGCCACGGGCTCGTCGCGATGGTGGATTATACGTACGACGCCTGGGACCTCATGGCGAAAAATCAGACGGCGGCGCTGTGGTTCTTCTTTGGGGCGGGCGCGAAGGGCGCTTGGTTCACCGGCAAGTACTTCTATTACAAACACCAGGGGCGTCACAGTTTCCCGGACCGCAGCTACTTCGGATTGGGGGCGCGGGGACTCGCAGGTCTGCGGCTCGCGTTCCGCAACTCGCCCTTTGATCTCTTCCTGGAGGTTGCGCCCATTGGGTTCATGGTCGTCGTGCCGCACGCGGCGGCCTACTACGATTTCAACGCGGCGCTCGGATTCCGCTACCGCTTCTAAGCCACAATGCTGCTCAGTTAAGCCTTGTGATCACCCGACGCCTGGAGGCAGAGGTGAAAGACGGGTTGCGATCAGAACGACGGGCCTTACCGGGACC
>PWKZ01000023.1 GCA_003559575.1 Bradymonadales bacterium
AAATGCAAGGAAACAAACCGAATCGGGCGCAGGCGTAGCAGCGCTACGTTGAGCACCGATTCGGTGCAGGTGACGCCGCAGTTGGGCCTGAATCCGCGCGCGAATGCCGGTGCAGGTGGGGAATTAGGGAAATGCTCAATGCTGGGGGCCTGAAGCTGATAGCTGATCGCCGATTGCGCCATTGGTGCACTTCGAAAGCGCCTTCGCCCGATGTTTTTGGCCCACCCTTTCACAGAGACTACTCCTTGGGAGCAGGAAGGGGGGGCAACATGGGCGCCGACATCTTTGGAGACTTGAAGGATTGGGGACGGGTGCTCGAGACCATCGAGCGCGTGCGAATGCGCGAGGGCTTGGAAGAGCACCAGGCGGGGTTGGCGCGGATTCTTCGCTACCGCGAGAACTGGCGGCTGGCCGATCGTGTGCTGCGCGTGGTGCCTGAGGTCCGCCAAGCGTCGGATCTATTGATCGCGGAGGTGTGCAACATCCTGGTGATGAGCGACGTGCATCCGGACATCCGGGTGCGCGCGGCGCGGGCGCTCGGGCACCTCCTGGTGCACCGCCCCGATCAGGTGTCGAGCTTTGATCCGGCGCGCACGTTGCAAACCATGTCCGACGTGGTGGCTCGAGGGTGCCCTCCGGCGCTTGAAGAAGCACTCGAGGAGGCTATTTCGGCCGCAGAAGCCTCAATCCTCCACCGCGTCCGTGGACCGAGGGGAGAGAGGCGGGTGCAAGTGCAAGGAAACAAGCCAAATCGAGCGCAGTCGTAGCAGCGCTACGGCGAGCATCGATTTGGTGAAGGTGACGCCGCAATTGCGCCCGAATCGCTTCCCGAATCCCGGATGTGGTGGATGATTGAGGCAAGAGGGGTTGACATGAAAATTGGTATTCCAAAAGAGACTCTAGCCAACGAGCGTCGGGTCGCGGCCACTCCGGAGACGGTGGCGTCGCTCAAGGACGCGGGGTGGGACGTGCTGGTCGAGAGTGGCGCGGGTGACGGCGTCTTTGCCGGCGATGGAGACTACGAGCGCGCGGGCGCGACGGTGCTCGACGATCCGGCCGCGCTTTTTGCCGCCGCCGACCTGATCCTCAAGGTCAAGCAGCCGGTCGTGCATCCGCGATTGGGGCGGCACGAGGCAGATCTTTTGCGCCCGGGCGCGGTTCTCGTGACCTTCCTGCATCCCGCCTCTCCATCACACCACGACATGGTGAAGAAACTCGCCGAGCGCAATATCACCTCGTTCACCATGGATGGCGTCCCGCGCACCTCGCGCGCGCAATCGATGGATGGATTGACCTCCATGAGCACCGTGACCGGTTACAAGGCGACTCTCCTCGCCGCGGTGCGTCTTCAGACCTTCGTCCCGATGGTGGGGACCGCCATCGGGGCGTTCGGTCCCGCCAAGGCGTTGGTGGTGGGCATCGGCGTTGTCGGCCTGCAAGCCGTCGCCACGGCGCGGCGTCTCGGCGCGCGGGTGGCGGCGGTGGACATCCGGGCCGACGCGCGCGAGCAGGCGCGCAGCCTCGGGGCCCGCGACGCCGGCTTCGAGGTGCCGGAAGATCTGGCGGTGGCCGAGGGCGGCTACGCCCGCGCGCTGCCGGAGGAATGGCTCGCCAGAGAGCGCGAGGCCCTCGAGCCGTTGGTCTCCGACTCCGATATCGTGATCCTCTCGGCGCTCGTGCCCGGCGAGGTGGCGCCCGTCCTCATCACCGATGAGATGGTGAAGCGCATGCGCCCCGGGGCGGTGATAGTGGACGTCTCCATCGACCAGGGCGGCAACTGCGCCATCACCGAACCCGGCGAAGAGGTAGTGCGCCACGGCGTGACGGTCATCGGCACTCAGAATATCCCGGGCAGCTTGGCCATCGACGCCACGCGGCTCTATGCCCGGAACATGCTCAATTTTGTCTCCAACTTGTTCAAGCAAGGTCCCGGTGCGATCGACTGGGACGACGACATCGTGCGACCGTGCCTCGTCACTCATCAGGGCAAGATCCACCACGGGGGAACCCTGAAGGCGATGGGGAGACCCGTTGGGGCCTGATTCTTCATCGGGGTCGTCTCCTTTTTGACTTCTCGGTTCGCCGAGGACGCTGAGTCATGAGTCGGCGCCGCACCCGCTCCGACAGGCTTCGACTCCCTTGTTGGAGCGGGTGTGGTGGCCGGCACCTGTGTTTGGAGGGCCGTATGACCGAGCTGTTGATTCTCGTCGCCGTCTTCGTCGTGGCGACAGTGGTGGGCTATGCACTCATCTCGCGCGTCCCCCCTCTTCTCCACACACCGCTGATGTCGATGACCAACGCAATCTCAGCTGTGACGATTCTCGGGGCTTTCGTTCTCTTCAGCAGCCGCTTGAGCCCCTGGGAAGCGTTATTGGCCGCCGTCGCGTTGGCCGCCGCGACCTTCAACGTCGTCGGCGGGTTCGCCATCACCGCCCGCATGCTACGCATGTTCCGCCGGAAATGAGGGGCGCATGGATCTCTCGGTCGATCTCGTCGTAATCCTTGTGTTTGTGGTCGGGTTCGCGCTGTTTCGCAACCCCGCCGGCGCGCGCCGAGGGAATATGCTGGCCGCGGTGGCGTTCGCGGCGGCGGCGATCGTGGTGGTGGCGCGTGGCGGGGTAGTCTTGTGGCCGCTCGTGATCGCGGTGCTGCTGGTGGCCGGTTCTTTGGCCTGGCTCGTTGCCGCCAAGGTCTCAATGCTCCAGATCCCTGCAATGGTGGCATTTCAAAACGGCTCCGGAGGGCTGGCAGCGCTCCTGATTTCGATGGTCGAGTTGTGGCGCGTCGGAGGCGGGGCGAGTATCCCGAGTATCTCGGCGCTCTTGGGGATCGCTATCGGAGGGGTCACATTCACGGGCAGCGCCGTCGCCGGCGGCAAACTGGCGGGGTTGCTCCGCCAGGCGCCGGTGACCCTCCGCGGTCACAACATCGTCGTGTTGGTCACGGCGCTGTTTTTGGTCGCCGCCGGTGTCGCGGCGGTGGGCGGTGACGCCGCGGTCGTCGCTGGGGTGGCGCTCCTCTCGGCCGCCGGGGTGCTCGGGATCTTGCTGGCGGTGCGGGTCGGCGGGGCCGACATGCCGGTGATGATCTCCTTTCTCAACGCGTCCTCCGGCCTGGCGGCGGCATTTTGCGGGGTTGTCACCGAGAGCCGCCTGTTGGTGGCCGGCGGCGCGTTCGTGGCAGCTTCGGGCACCATCTTGACCATCGTCATGTGCCGGGCGATGAACCGCAGCCTGGCCAACGTCCTCGTTGGTGGCACCGCCACCGGCACCGGCACCGCCACCGGGGGAGTCGAGCCGCCTCCCGACACATGGTTGCCTGCCGCGGCCGATGAGGCGGCGCGCGAGGTCCTCGCGCCGGATCCGGCAGAGACGCCGGGCGCCGGCGCCCCGGGCACCGCGCCGCCGGCCGGGCCCCCGGATGAGGAGTGCCCGTTTGCCGCGACGGCGGAGCTGGCCCTAGGGGCGCAGCGGGTGGTGATCGTGCCGGGCTACGGGATGGCGCTGGCCCAGGCGCAGTTCAATGTGGTGCAATGGGCCGAGGGCCTTAGGCAGAGGGGCGTTGAGGTGAAGTACGCCATTCACCCCGTGGCGGGCAGGATGCCGGGGCACATGAACGTGCTCCTGGCCGAAGCGGACGCCTCATACGATGATCTGCTCGAGCTTGAAGACGGCAACGAGCACCTCGCGGAGGCCGATCTCGCGGTGGTGGTGGGGGCCTCCGACGTCGTCACCCCCGCCGCGGTGGAGACCGAGGGGACCCCCCTCTCGGGGATGCCGATCCTCCGTGTTCAGGACGCCCGCCGGCTGGTCATCTGCAACCTTGACGACGAGCCGGGCTACTCCGGGGTCAAGAACCGCCTCTACGAGCAGCCGGGAGTCATCTCGCTGTTCGGCGACGCCCGCGCGACCTTCGAGCGCCTGCTCAAACCATAAGTTACACTTGCCGCATTGGACCCCTTCCCCCCATAATGAGTCGCGCACCACGCGGAGCGCTGTTTCGGCGTCGTCTCGCGGCGTGCGTTCTCCAGCTTGGAGGGGCTCCCGATGCACTTCGTCACCACGCTTCTGCGGAGGTTTCTCTTTCTGCTCGTGCTCTTGGTCGCGACCGGATATTCCGTTTTCTACTTCACCGCCAACAGCTCTCGGACACTCGAGGCGCTGCGCGGTCGCCTGTCCGCTTCGCTGCCCCACGCGCAGCTCGAGCTGTCGGGCGTCGATTTTTCCGCCCGCCCCTTCGGAGTCCGGGTTAGCGGCGTTCGGTTGCGCGGTAGCGACGGAGAGCATATCGGCTCGATCCGGGAGATGGCCGTTGATGTGGCGGCGGGGAGCCTCCTGGGCGGCACGACGCAGGTCAACGACCTCATCATCAATGGCTTCGACCTTGACCTGGTGCGGGACTCCGATGGCCGTTGGAACCTGCGGGAGGCGCTGGTGTCTCCTCCCCCTTTGGTCCCGCCGCGGCCTCCGGCGCCGCCGCGGCCCGCGGAGATCGAGCGGTTTTCATTGACCGACGGGACTCTGCGGATCAAGACCGACGACCTCGAATTGGTGCTCAGCGAGGCTTCCTGTCGGGCACGATTGCGCTCCGGCCCGGAGCCCGAGGGGGCGCTCATGTGCCGCGCCGACTCGGGCAAGCTGACCCTCTCGGACGTCGATGGCGATCCGGTTGAACTACCTCTGACCGGGCTGGAGGTGGGTGAACTTCGCTTCTCGAGCGGGCGCGGGGTGTCCCTTGAGAAGCTGAGCTTTCATCTCGACCACCTCCCGGTGCAAATCGACCTCGCGTTCGAGAGGGGCCGCGGGTTGTTGTCGGTGCCGCAAGTGGCGTTTGGCGTGAACGCCGCGCTCTCGGCGCGGGCTGTGGCGCTGCTGTCGCAGGGGGCGCTCGAGGGGGCGGTCACCGTGGAGGCCACCGGCGGCAACGAGGGGCTCGCGGCCGAGGTGAACATCAAACGCTTGACCGCGGTCGGACCGCTGGTCTTCGGTACCCCCGACTCCCAGGGGCCGTCTTCGAACGCGCGGGGGGGGCATGCCTCGGGGGTTGAACTCAAGGACCTACGGATCGAGGCAGGCTTGAAAGGACTCGCGCTTGGGGGTGAGGTGCGCGTCGCCGGCTTTGATAGCTCGCTCCTGCGATTGGAGAATCTTTATCTCCATGGATCCTTGAAGGCCGGTCTCGAGCGGACGGTTTTGCGCCGCGCGATGCGTGGAGATCTGGACGGCTTGTGGTCACTGGGCTCACTGGGGCAGGTGGAGGGCCATGTGGCGCGCGCCCAAACCGGCGTGCTCCTGTTTCCGCGGTTGCCGCTCGAGTTGCCCGAGGTGTCGTTGCAAGGCGGCGCGCTTGATTTTTCTCTCACCACCGAGGGGAGCGGGACCTCGGAGGTGTACGGCAAAGGCGAGCGCCACGGCGCAGGTGCCGAGCAGCGGTTGTCCTTGCGTCTGAGGGTCGAGGTGAACGATCTCCCCACCGGCAGTTTGATTTCCCGCTTGGAGGGTGAGATGATCGCGCCGAATGATCGCGCCGCGCTGCTCACGCTGCTTGACGGGATCGCCTCCGGTTTTGCGGTACTGTCGCTCGGCGCGCGGCCGCTCGTGCGGCTCGCCGAGGCCGAGCTGCATGTCCGGCGTGACCATGACATTGTCAGCCTGGCCTTCGCACCGGAGACTACCGATCTCGTGGCGAGCACCTTGTTCCCGTTGAAGTTGGAGGCCGTCACCGGAGCTTTGTGGGTCGGCGAGCATCGATTCAGTTACGTCCACGAGCCACTTGTCGAAGCGCAGTGATGAGCGCCCTCGCGTCGCCCCCCAAAGCTAGCCGTCGCTCCCGAGTGCTGAGCTGCCTCATTTTCGCCGGTCGGTTTGTCATCGGCTTCCACTCGCTCCTGCTACGGGTGCTCCTCTGGGCGGCGACAATCTATCTGGTGGCCTATTTCTACCTGAACAGCAGCTACTTTGGGGCATTCCTCGAGGAGACGACGGCTCGTGGGCTACACGGGCGGATGGTGGCCGAAACCTGGCGCTTTGGGCCTCTGCCGTGGTCGGCCGGGGCCATCGATATCCGGTTCATTACCCCCGGCGACGACACGGTGATCGAGGCCGCCCAGGCCGACGGCGAGATCGATCTTCGGATGCTTTTTTCATGGCTCACTCGGAAACTGCGCGGGAGCGACGAGAAGGCTCGCATCCATGTGACTCGCGCCGATGTGCGCGGGTTCGTGGTTCACCTGGACTTCGACGAAGACGCACGCTTGCGGCTCGTCGAGGCGTTCGCGAGACCACGCCGTGGGCCGCCCAAGCCACCCTCGGAGCGCGGTGATCCTGCCTGGGTGCTCATCTCGAACGCCAGAGTGCAAGATGGTCGGGTGATGCTCGGCTTTCCCCGCTGGCGGATGGAGATCGATGTGGTTCATGTGGCCGCCGATCTGCTCATCTCCGGCGGCCTCCGGATCGACTCGCCGCTGGTGCAGGTTGCAGGCGGGCGAGCCCTGATCGACGCCGGCTCATCGGTCGCGGGCGCGTCGGGCGCTCCCCTCGAGGCCGAGCTGGGGCCCACCGTGGTCGAGGGCTTCAACTGGGAGAACAAGGGGTTTCAGATTTCGCGCGTGCGCGCCACTGTGGATTCTTTGTTAGGCGTCGAGGCCTCCGGAGGGATGGACTTCTCCGGCGCTGTCCCGGCGTTCAATGGGCTCGCCCAGATCTCGGCCGGGGCGACGCCGCCGGCTCTCTCACGCCTCACCCGCGGCGCGCTCGATGGGCCTTTCGACCTCATGGTTCGTGGTCGCGGCCCGTTCTCCGCGGTTCAGGCCGAGGCGGTGGTGCGCGCCGGCGCGCTCGATCTGTTCGAGACCCGGGTGCAGCAGTTGGGGCTCGAGGTGGTTTTTGACGGAGCGCCCGACGAGGCGCTCACCGGGCGACGGCTGGTCAGGATCCCCGAGGCATCAGGCAAGCTCGAGGGCGGCAGCCTCAGGGCTGTTTCACTCGATGCCTTCTTGGGAGGTGGGTTGCCTCCCGAAATAGCCGGTGAGTTGTGGCTCGACGATGTGGACGTGGGGGCGCTGCTGGAGCGCTTTCAGGCGAAGAGGCTGCCGCCGCCGGCCCTGGGGAGGGTCAGCGGCGGGTTGCGGCTGAGGGCCGGCGCGCGCACCCCGGAGTCGTCAGAGCAGCCGGGGGGAGTGTTTGCTTTAAGCTCCAAGTTTGATCTGGCCGTGCGCTGGCCCGGTGGATCGGGGTGGCCCATTGGGCCTCGCTACCGTCTGGCGGGTGTTTTGAATTACGCCGGCCAAGGGCCGCGCGTCGCCGATGACGGCACATGGCCGGCGTCCGCCCAGTACCCGGGGCTGCTCGTTGGGCTGCCGCACGTCTTGTGGGCGCAGAACCTACGGGTGACCTCGGGAGCGGACGAGCTGCGGATCGATGGCGGCCTCTCCTTGTCCAGTGGCAAGCTCGATGTGGCGGCCACAGGTGGGCTCGAACGAATGGGGGGTCTGCTTCAGGCGCTCGGGGTCGCCGGCTTCGATGGTCGGTTGAGTGTCCAGGAGGCGCGGCTGGCCGGCACCGTCACCAACCCGAGGGTGACAACCCGTCTCAAGGTCGGGGGTTTCAGTGTGCGCGGGCGATCGCTCGGTGAACTCGAGAGTCGCGCGACGCTCGCCGACGGTCTCGTGACCGTGCCGTCTCTCTCCCTCAAGGGCCGATACGGTGAACTCAGCTCCGAGGGGCGCCTGCGCCTCACGGCGGCACGGGACGGCGCGAGAGGCGGGCGGGCGCCGTCCCGGCCGTTTGATTTTGTGGTGGAGAGACTCTCGCTCAGCGGCCTCTCCCTTGACGTGCTGGAGCGCCGCCACGGCCTCGGGGGGCAGGTGGAGCTGCGCCTCAAGAATCTCTCCGGCAACCTCGATCGGCCGTGGACCTCGCTCCGCGGGGTGGGCTCCCTTCAGGCCCACGGTCTTAGCGGAGCGGGGCTCGACAATGGTCGGCTGCGCGCCGAGTTGGCAGCCCGGCACGACCTCGTGCGGATCGACAGTTTTACCCTCGCGTTGCCGCGTCGCGCCGAGCTGCGTGCCGGAGGAACGCTGTCGAAGTCGCTCGCGCGGCTGGATCTCGAGGTGGCCACCAACCGCGTCAATCTCCGGACCCTGGCGGCCGTAATCGGTCGCCCGCTGCCGCTCGCGGGCGCGGTCTCGCTGGACCTGAGAGTCACCGGGAGGACGCGCGATCCGCATGTCGAGGGGCGGCTGCGGGCCCACTCGCTGGAATTGGTGGAGCGCGCCTCCGACGGCTCACGAGGGAGCGGCCGGTTCACCTTCGGGGATGCCGCGATCATGTTTCGCCGCGAGCGAGGAGGTCCGCTCTCGTTCGAGGGGGAGCAATTCTTTCCGGGCTTCGAGTTGCTCCCGGGCTCGAGGGTGACCTTTATCGGCCCGCGTCCGTCTGAGGCGCATGTCTCACTTGCCGTCAATGGGCTCGATGTCGGACGGCTCTGGCCCGCCCTGCGCGATTCACCGCTCGAGCTCGTGCTTGGCGGGCGCGCCGAGTTGATGGTCGATCTCATGGCGCGGCGCGCGTGGCGGCTGGCCCTCGACTTGCCCGTTCATGGCCTGCAGCTCAAGGGCTTCGACGGGCGCTTCGAGGCTGCCAACGAGGCGCCGGTCGCCCTCGAGATGACTCCCGCGGGGGTGCGGGTGCCACTGCTTCAGCTCGTCGGCAGCGACGGGTCCAAACTGAACGCCTGCGCCGCGCTCGGGCTTGACGGAGCGCTCGAGGGGGCGTTGGCGGGGGAGTTCAACGCTCAGCCGTTGCGGTTGTTGTGGCGCCGTAGCTTTGCGCGGCTCGAGGGCACGGTGCGCTTCGAGGGAGCGGCCCTCGACCTCGAGGAGAGCGCGTCGTTACCCGAGATCTGTGCGCCGGACATCTTCTCCGGCGCCGAAGGCGCGCTGGCGGTTCATGGTAGCCTCGACGCGCCTCTGTTGACGGGTTCGATGGAACTTATGGCCGTGCGGATGCAACCGCGCGGGCTGGGGCGCGAGATGACTCTCGCCGGCCGGCTCTTGCTGGCGGCGGCGGGCACAGCCCCCGATGCCGCGCGGCGACAATTGGTCGAGATACCGCGCACCTCGCCGCTCCGGGGCACACTGGACGAGGGCCGGGCTCAACTCTGGGGCCGGGTGTTTCTAGACCGCTTCATCCCCCAGGAGGGGCGAGTGCGGTTGGTGGGCAACGAGCTGTACTACAATTCCCCCAAGGCTTTTCACGCCACCTTCAACCCCGATCTGACCTTCAGCTTCATGGACTTGGCGTCTCCAGAGAGTCGCCGGAGTTCGTTGAGTGGAGATGTCGCCATTCTTGAAGGAGCTTACTATCGCTCCTTCGACACTCTCTCGCGGGTTTTCGGCACGATGGGCGGTCGGCGGCAGGACACTCCCACCGCGCCGTTGACGCGCGCGCTGCCGCTGCTCTCCGACACCGCGCTGGATCTTAGGGTGCAGGGTGAGGACGTGCACGTGACGAGCGGGTTCACGTTTGGGACCACCGACCTCGAGCTGCGCATTGCGCTGCGCATTGGAGGGACCTTGGCAGACCCGTTGGTCTGGGATCGCATCGAGGTGGTGCCGGGGGGGCAGATAGTGTACCGGGTGGTGCGGCGCGAGTTCGAGGTGTTGCGTGGCGTTTTGGACTTCCAGGGACCGCCGGACGAGCCGGTCCTGGAGCTGGAGGCGCGCACCGAGATCCCCTATCTGGATGAAGGGGGGCTGACCTTTTCGACCCTCGACACGGCTCCGCTCGGAGACGAAAAAATAGTCGGGATCAACGTTCGAGTCGAGGGGCGGTATCCGCGCATCGATCTGGATCTGTCGAGCGACAGCCACGGCTTTGATCAGACCGACCTCCAGTATTTCATCCTGACCGGAGCGCCCCGGAGCACCATTCGCGCCCAGGGAGCGGATCAGAGTATCAGTTTGTTGACCGACGATCTCGCCAACCTCGCCAGCAATTTGTTGCTGTCGGCCTTTGTCGACTCCATGACCCTGGGGGTGACGATGGGCGGTGGGATTGACTGGGGCGTCATGGCGAGCCTCGGGCGCAATTTGCGGCTGCGCACCCGAGTGGTGCAGGAGGGGGAGGACAAGCGGTATCGAGCGCGGTTCGAGTTTCGCCTGAGCGAGCATCTCTCGCTCGATGGGCAGCTCAGAGTCAACGAAGAGCACAACCAGAGCCTGCGGACTTACGAGAGCAAGCTCCGCTATCGGATCCCGTTGGATTGATTTCTCTATTGTCATCGCGCGGGTGGGCCTTGAGGGTCATCCTGCTCTTGGTCGCGGCGCTCTCGGGGCGGGCCGGTCCGGCGACGGCCGAGGAGCGACGTGCCGGCTCGCCGGCCGAGGCACTTCGCGCCGTCGCGGCGAACGGGTGCCTGGAGCGGGATCTTTTTGGGGTCCATATCGAAGGGTGCCGGGGGCCCATCTGCGAGGATCCTTCAGAGAGGAAGCGAGTTTTGCGATTGGCCGGTCTCGATGGCCCTTTGCGGGGGGACCCGGAGCGGCTCTTGGAGGCTCGCCGGCGCTTGTTGGAGACTCGCTTCTTTCACACGGTGGAGCTTGATTGCCTCACCTCCCCCGGCCCCTCGGCCGGGGCGCTCGAGATCCTCGAGGGGCGGCCGGTGCTCCTGCTGCGGGTCGCCGAAAACGAGATTGTGCGTGAAGTGGTCATCGAGGGGCAGCGGCACTTCTTTGAGAGCGACATCCGCAAACGCGTCTTCCTGCGCCGCGGGACGGTGCTCGACCCCCGCCCGGAGCAGCTCGAGGAGGAACTTGAACGCCAGGCGCAGAGTGTGCGCCGGCTATACTCCTCTTCCGGGTTCGGCCAGGCGACGGTGGAGGTCTCGGCCGAGCCCCTGAAGGCGGGTGAGCTGCGGGTGCGCGTCCGGATCGACGAGGGGCCGCTGGATCGCATCGGTGAGATCGAGGTCTCGCTGCCGTCACGCGCCGCCAGTGGGTGCCCACCGTATCGGGCCGCGATGGTGCGGCGCGCGACGGAGTTTTCCCGGGGCGATGTTTACACTCCTGTCGAGGGCAGGCGGGCGCGCAACCGGGTGCTCGCCATGCTGCGGCGGCAAGGTTATGTGGGCGCGCGGGTGCGGGTGGAGTATGCCGCTTTGCGGCAGGCGCTGGAGGTGGAGGTCGCGGCCGACCGCTGTTACGACATCGGTTTCTTCGAGCGCCACAATGGACTCGGCGCCGGCGGGCCGGAGGACTTCGTGCGGATCGCGGACTCGGAGCTGTCGGCGGCGCTGCCGTTCGGGGAGTCCGATTCATTCGACATCGAAGAGGCCGAGCTGGGGCGCGTGGGGCTCGAGCAGCTTTATGAGGCGCGCGGCCATCAGCGAGTCGATGTGCGGCTTGAATACCATGATCTCGGCGCTCGTCCGAGAGCCGAGGCTGAGAGCCCACAGGCCTCCCCCAATGTGCTGGGGGCCATTCACTACTACATCACCCTGGATGTGGCGGCGGAGATAAGAGGGATTTATCTCTTTGGAGTGGAGGCGTTTGCAAAGGATGAGGTGCGCGGTTGGCTGGAGACCCGAGTCTACGATTTCTTCGCGGCCGGAGGTTTTTTGCAGGTGGAGCGTCTATTGGGGGATCTGCAGACCATCCGGGAGCGTTATCACGCCGCCGGTTATCTTCAGTTTGCTTACGCCTGCGACGAGATCCGGCCGGACGATTTCGTCGGTCGCGGCCGGGCGCTCGGAGTAGATGGGCTCACGAGGCGCATCGGTCACGAGGACGGATGGGAGGTTGTTCATTATCGTCACCGGGATCTGTGCTTCACTGTGCTGCGCGAAGGGGACGCGGGGACCATCTACCTGAGCATCGCGGTGGACGAGGGGCCGCGAAGCGCTCTCTCGGCGCTCCGCGTTCAAGGCGCGGAGGAGATCGCGCTCTTCGAGGTCCGCGAGGCGCTGGCCCTCGAGGTGGAAGGCCCTTTCAGCCCCGCCAAGGTGATGGCGGCCCTCAATCGGCTGCGCCGACTCTATCGGGGCCGCGGGTACCACTCCGCGCGGGTGGAGGTGGCCTGCGCGCCCGCCCTCGAGGGAGCGCTTGAGTCAGAGCCGATCGCGTTTGCCGAGAGTTGTGCCCCGGAGATCGATTACGGAACGCGGGTGGAGGTCCACGTGCGGCTGGTCGAGGGGCGCCGGTATGAGGTGGGTGAGCGGTTCGTGCGTGGGACGTTTGAGACCGCTCCGGGGATTGTGTTGCGTGACTTGCCGCGCCGGGGGGCGGCGTATGACGAGGACGCCATTCTGGCGGGGGTGCGGCGGCTGCGAAACCTCGGGGTGTTCGATTCCATCCAGGTCACGCCGGTGGGGCTCGATTCACCGGGTTTTTCACCGGACCACTCACCGGATCGTTCACCGGGGGTGGCCGGCGAGATCGGGCTGGTCGTGGACGTGGAGGAGACACGCACCCGCTTCGTCGATTTGTCGGTGGGCTTCGAGACACTCAACCGCGATGAGGAGCGGATGCCGTTTTTCCTGTCGCGTACTCTCTCGGACGCCATCTCCGCCTCGGACCAACGCGGCGCCGGTTATGGCGACAGAACTCTCGTCCGGATCCCCGACCTGTTGATTGCTTTTGAGGCCGCTTTTGTGCATCGCAACTTTTTGGGGCGCGCCAAGGAGCTACACCTGCCCCTGCGCTACGGTCTGTCCACGACGGCGCTCAATCGTCTGGCAACGTTTCGCCCGACCTATCTGGATTCGCGCTTCTTGGGCACCGATCTGCGCTTTCGGATGACACCCTTCGTGGTCTACGACAGGGCGACGCGGGTGCTCGATCAATTCTCTTACGGATCCGAGATGGAGTTTGCCTTGCCGCTGCCTCACGGCCTCTACGGCAGCCTGCGCTATGAGCTGTCTCGCATCCGGGTCCGCGACCCGCGGGCCGAGGACGAGCCCTTCGGGCCCTACTCCCTCCAGAACAAGCTCAACCCACGGATCTCGTGGGATCGAACAGACAGCCCACTCAATCCCGCGCGCGGTTTTCTGTTGGGGATGTCGTTGGCCTATTTGAACGCGTTGCGGGAGAACAGGTTTGACAACTTCTTGAAGTATGAGATGAGCGCCAAGGTTTTCTTCTCGCTGCGGGACACTTTGGTGTTGGCGCTGTTTGCCCGCGCCGGCGGGAGTTACAGTTTCGATACGGGCTCTCTGCCGGCCATCGAGCGCTATCGGCTGGGCGGCAGCCAGGGGCTCCGCGGGTTCGCCGACGACGGCGTCGGGCAGTACGAGCCGGACGGCTCGCTGCGGGTGCGGATGGTGCCCGATGCCACCGGGGCGCCGGTGCCGGTGGCGATTCTGCCCGGGGGAGACACGGTGGTGCACGGCAGCGCCGAGCTGCGCTTCCCGATTTTGCGCAAGATCCACCTGTGGGGCGGGCTGTTCTTCGACTGGGGAGCGCTCTCGGAGAATCCCCGCGATCTGCATTGGCGCAGTCTGCGCTTCTCCACCGGCCTCGGGCTCCGTTGGCTCGTGGGGGGCGAGATCCCCATCAGGATCGACTACGGTGTCATCATCGACCGCCGCTGCAAGGCCTATGAACTCGACGGCTCTTGCGTGCGCGAGGATCGCGGGGCGTTGCACTTCGGGATGCTCTATACATTCTAAACCGGAAACGGAGCCCAATCACGGGTCCGAAGCTGAAAGCCTGACCTCGAATATTATGATTGTCACGTGCGTCCTATAAACGGGGAGGTGAATATGAACGTCCCAACACGCGACCGAGTCCTGTTTCTTGGCCTGATGCTGCTTCTGCTCTCAGCGAGCGCCGCTCTCGCCGATTCGAAGACGCCGCGGCAAAGCGCGCTTGAGACCGCCAGGGAGGCCGTTCGGGCCGCCATGCTGGAGGATGAGGAGCGCGCATTCGAGGCCTACCTCGAGACGGTTCATCCGGATCGCAAGGCCACCGATGAGGCTCGCCGGAATATCCGCCGCTACTCGTGGCAGCGGTTTCAGAGGCAGTATGATCACTTCATCAAGGACGAGGACGTGACGACCCTCGAGGTGCAGCGGATGCTCCCCGAGACGGTGAGCGCCGAGACCGAGACCTTCCGGCTGTTTTTCGAGGCGGTCGGGCGCGAGGGGAGGTTGCCGGCTCCAATCTCGTTCCGACGCCACGGCGACCGCTGGCTCATCGACGTCAACTCGTTGTAACCGGACCTTCAGGAGTTGAACTTGTCCTGCACCATCACGTCGACTCCCTCCTTGGGGGCGTCGCGCGACTGATCCCAATAGGGTGACATTCGGCGCAGCGAAGCCACGACGCCGGGCAGGATCTCGATCAAGGTGTCGATCTCTTGCTCGGTGGTGTAGCGGCTCGTGCTGATGCGCAGGCTGCCGTGGGCGGCGGTGAACGGGACCGCCATTGCCTTCAGGACGTGAGACGGGTCGAGCGAGCCGCTGGTGCAGGCCGATCCCGACGAGGCGCAGATGCCTTGTTCGCCAAGCGCGAACAAGATCCCTTCACCCTCGATGTACTCGAAGGCGAAGCTGGTGGTGTTGGGGAGCCGTGGCGCTTCCTCGGCGTTGATGAGCGTATGCGTGACTCGCGCCCGAATCTCCCTCTCCAGTTTGCGCTGTAGCCTCACAAGCTCGCTCTCGTCAGGGAGCGCGGCGCGCGCAAGCTCGGTGGCGACCCCGAGACCCACCGCGAAAGCCACGTTCTCGGTTCCGGCGCGGCGCCCGCGCTCCTGGTGGCCGCCCAGCATGAACGGTCGCCAGCGGACTCCGCGCCGCACGTACATGGCGCCGATGCCCTTGGGGGCGTGCAGCTTGTGGCCGGAGAAGGTCAGGATGTCCACATGGGGGAGCTTGTCGGACAGGTCGATGGGCAGCTTCCCGACGCTCTGGGTGGCGTCAGTGTGAAAGATGATGGTGGGATCGGTCTCTTTCACGATGCGGGAGAGCTCGTCGACAGGGAAGATCGCGCCGGTCTCGTTGTTGGCGTGCATGATGGAGACCACCGCGGTGTCGCGTGCCAGGGCGTGGACCAGATCGCGGGCGTCCAACTGTCCGCTCTTGTCCACCGGCAGCACGGTCAGGCGGTAGCCGCGCCGCTCGAGCTCGCGCGCGACCTCGAGCACTGCCGGGTGCTCCACCGCGGTGGTGATGATGTGGCGCCGGTTGGGGTTGGCCGCCAGCGCGCCGCTGAGCGCGGCGTTGTTGCCCTCGGTCCCGCCGGCGGTGAAGATCACCTCGGTCAACGAGCCCGCCCCGAGGATTCGCCCCACCGATTCGCGCGCGTTCTCCATGGCATCGCGGACCGCCCGCGCGGGGTCATACGAGGAGCTGGGGTTGAAGTATTGGCTCTCCAGGAACGGCAGGAGCGCCTCGCGCACCTCTGGGGCCACGGCGGTGGTCGCGTTGTTGTCGAGATAAATGACTGGCTTGGTCATGAGAGTTTTCCCCCGTTAGACCGAGATCACTCGAATGTCGGCGTCGACTTCTTGGCGTAGCGCGTCCTCCACCACGAAGCGCAGCGTCTGAACGCTGCCCGCGCAGGTGGCGCAGACCCCCAGGAGGCGGCAGTAGACCAGCTTGTCCCTGATCTCGACGATCTCAATGTCCCCGCCGTCTCGTTGCAGGCGCGGGCGGACCTGGTTTTCGACCACCCGCTCGATCTCCTTGGCGAGTTGGTATGGGGTCCGCTCGGTGTGCTTCTCCTGCGGCGGCTGCGGCCGGGCTCTCTCGTCGTCACCGCGATCCTTGCCGTGGATCTCATCGAGAATATCCTGCAGCCCTCCCGGCTCGTGCTGGCACGCGGAGCAGGCGCCTCCTGCCTTGATGGCGCTCGCCACCTCCGGCAGCGAGCGCAGGTTCATCTCCTTGATCTTGCGTCTTATGTAGGGCTCGGTCAGGTTGAAACAGCGGCAGACCACCCGCCCTTCATCCTCCTCCAGCAGCTCGGGCGTGATGCCCAACTCGTCGACATCCACCCCTCGTCGCTTGGCCCAGTCGACCACCGCCGCTTGCAGCGCCTCGGCGCCCATCACCGAGCAGTGCAGCTTCTGGGGCGGCAGTCCGTCCAGGTAGTCGGTGATGTCGGCGTTGCGAATTTTGAGCGCTTCGATCGGAGTCGGGCGTTTCTCTTCGATCATCCTGCAAAGCGCCTCGGAGGACGCGATGGCCGAGGTGCAGCCGAATGTCATGTAACGCGCCTCGACTATCCTGTCCTGGCGCGGATCGTCGGAGTTCTTATCGACCCGCAGTGAGAACTCCATGGCGTCGCCGCACGCGATGGACCCATGACGGCCGACACCGTCGGGCTCTTCGATCGCTCCCAGATGGGTGCCGGGCTTGCCGGAGACTGCGTCCAGGAAAAGTTGTCTGGTCTTGTCCGAGTAGTCCCAGGGCATCGGTCGTCTCTCTCCCCCGCATCTCAATCGGCAGCGCGCTTGTCGCGCCCGACAAAGATGCGGCCCTCAAGCAAGATCGACGGATCGGGAACAAAGTCAACCCTTGTTGCTTCAACTACCCCTGTGTGTTAGATAAATTGAACGGTTCGCGGACCCAAGGGCGACGCTCGATTATGGTGGGCGCGGAGGTCTTCATGGCAGTCTCTCTCGACGAACTCATGCCGCGGTTGCAACATCAAGCCAAGCTCGGGGTCGCGCGCACGGCTCTGGTGGCGTTGGGGGTGGGGTTCGAGTTTCTCTCGCGCCACTCCGAGGAGATGCAGCGCGAGATTGCGGATTGGGAGGAGGGGCGTACCCTGGCCATCGGCGTGCTGCCCCGCGGCCCGAGAGTGACCATCCGCAAAGGCGGCCGGCAACTTGAGATGCTTGGGGGCGACGCCTATCACGCCGACGGGGCCGAACTCAAAGTGATGTTCAAGAACGTGGACGCCGCGCTCCTGGTGCTCACCGGTCGGATCGGGGCGCACACCGCCTTTGCCGAGCACCGCGCGCTGGTTCACGGCGAGATCGCCAAGGCGATGCAGGCCAACCGCGCCATGGCGATTGTGGTCAAGTACCTTTTCCCCGGGGTGATGCTTCGCTCCATCACCCGGCGGATGCCGGTCTTTTCGGCCTCCGAGCTACTGCTCAAGGCGAGGCTCTACGCGGTCATCGGACCATTCTTGGCGCGCGGACTTTTCAAGTAGTGAACAGGAGCCCAGTGATGACCATCCCCGACTATTTCGAGTTCGCGTGTCCCGTGAAGATTGTCAGCGGTCACACCGCGCTGCCCAATATCCCGCACGAGATGGGTCTGCTCGGCGCGCGCCGGGCGCTCGTGGTCACCGACCGAGGGGTCGAAGAGGCGGGGCTCGTCAAACTCGTCACCGGAGTGTTTGCGGGCGATGATCGCTCTCTCGGGGGTGTCTTCTCCGATGTGCCGCCCGACTCCAGCGACGAGGTGGCGGCGCGGGTGGTGCGCGCCTATCGTGAGGGGGGCTGCGATTGCCTCTTGGCGGTGGGTGGAGGCAGCGTCATCGACACTGCCAAGGCGGCCAACATGCTGCTCGGGACCGGCGCCAAGGGGTTGCTCGAGCTCCAGGGCGCCGAGCGGCTCCAGGGGCGGATGCCGCCGTTCATCGTAGTGCCCACCACCGCCGGCACCGGCTCCGAGGTCACGATGGCGGCGGTCATTGCCAACACCGCCAAGCGCACCAAGATGGCTTTCATCGCATACAATCTGTTCCCCGATGTGGCCATCCTCGATCCGAAGATGACCCTCTCGATGCCGCCGATGATCACCGCCGCCACCGGAATGGACGCGCTCACTCACGCTTGCGAGGCCTACTACTGCCTGCAGAAGAATCCCCTCTCCGACGCCTTCGCCGTGGCGGCCATCGACCTTCTCATGGAGCACCTGGTACCGGTGGTTCGCGACGGATCGCAGGCCGCGAGTCGGTTGGCGATGGCCAACGCCGCGTTGATGGCCGGGATCGCCTTCTCAAGCTCATTGGTGGGGGTCATTCACGCGCTGGCGCACGCCGTCGGCGCCGTGGCGCACGTGCCTCATGGCGTCGCCAACGCCATCCTGTTGCCGTGGGGGATGGAGTACAACATCCCCAAGCGTGCCTCCGAGATAGCCGCGCTGGCCCCTCACCTGCGGGTCAAGAGCCTCACCGGAGAGCCCTCGCGCGACGCCGCCGCGGCGGTGCAGGCGGTGCGGAACCTGACCTCTTCGCTCAACCAACTCTGTGGCCTGCCGCGGACCTTGAAGCAGGCCGGCGTGACCCGCGCGCAACTCGAGGAGATCGCCGCGACCGCCATCGACGACGGCGCCATCGCCATGAACCCGGAAGAGGTTGACTTCGACGACGCGCTCACCCTCCTTATTCGCGCTTACTAACCCAGATGGAACGACTAAATCGCGAGCAGTGTCGGGCGGTCGAACACCGTGGAGCCCCGCTTCTGATTTTGGCCGGCGCCGGGAGCGGCAAGACCCGGGTGATCATCACCCGAATAGTGCGGCTCTTGCGCGAAGGGGTTCCGCCGGAGTCGATTCTCGGGGTGACTTTCACCAACAAGGCCGCCGAGGAGATGCGCAGCCGCATCCGCGAGGCGCTGCCACGGCAGTCGGAGGTGGCCGAATCGGTCACGCTCTGTACCTTTCACGCTCTCGGTCTGAGGATCATGGAGGAGTTCGGGCATCTCGATGGGTTGCCACGTCGCTTTACGATCCTCGATGTCGAGGATCAGCACGATGTGATCCGGTCGGTCATTGAGGCGGAGGGGCTCGATCCCGAGTTGGTTCCGGCGCGGCAGGCGGCGCAACGGATCTCGGCGGCCAAAAACGGCGGTCTCTCCGCCGACCAACTCAGATCTGGCGCTCGGACTCACCAGGAACGCCTGGTGGCGCGGCTCATGAAGGGATACGAGGAGATGCTCGCCTCGCTCAGGGCCGTCGACTTCGACGACTTGCTCTGCAAACCGCGTGACCTCCTCGTCTCTCACCCGGAGGTTCAGGAGACGTTGGCGGCCCGCTACCGCCAAATCATGGTGGACGAGTACCAGGATACCAACCAGACGCAGCTCGCGCTGCTGCGACTCCTGTCCGATGAGGGGCACAATCTGGTGGTGGTCGGGGATGACGATCAGAGTATCTACGGTTGGCGAGGGGCGTGCCTCGACAACATCCTGGAGTTCGAGCAGCATTTTCCCCACGCCGTGGTCTTGCGCTTGACCGAGAACTATCGTTCGACCCGGCGAGTGCTGGCGCTCGCCAACGTCATAATTGACGGGGCGCGGCGGCGGCGGCCGAAGGAACTCTGGACCGCCGGTGAGGAGGGACCCATGCCCCGGCGGGTGGTCTGCGCCACTCCCCAAGAGGAGGCCGACTACGTGGCCCAGCGCGTCAGTGAACTCAAGGGTGAGGAGGGATTGCCGTATCACGAGATCGGGGTGCTGATGCGCACCAACGGCCAGGCGCGCGAATTCGAGGAGGCGCTTCGCTTCGCGAGCATCCCCTATCGTTTGGTGGGAGGGACGTCGTTCTTCGAGCGCCGTGAGGTCAAGGACGCGTTGGCCTATCTACGAATACTCGCCAACCGCCACGACGAGCTGGCCCTCAGGCGGGCCGTCGCCACGCCGAGCCGCGGTATCGGTGCCGTCAGTTTGGCGCGGTTGGCGGACTCGGCGCGCCAGCACATCGAGCCGCTGTTCGAGGCGTTCAAACGCGCCGAGCGGGTCGCGGGCGTCCCGGTCCGTACCGCCCGGGCGGCCGCGCGGTTCGCCGCCGAGATTGAACGCTTTGCGGCGGAGATCGAGCAACAGAAGTCGCTCGCCGAGACGGCGCGCCGGATTTTCGATGAGATGGGACTAATTGAGGCGCTGCGGTCCGGCGAGGGAGGGCGTAAGGTGGCGGCTGCCGAGCATTATGTCGCCAACATCGAGTCGCTGCTGGCGAGCCTCGCCGACTATGAAGAGAGGAGCGCGCGCCCCGAGCTGGCCGACTATCTCAAGCGGATCGCACTTGACACCACCGCCGATGACAGCCCCGAGACCGGTCGAGTGACCCTGATGACCCTGCACGCCGCCAAAGGGCTCGAGTTCCAGGCTGTCTTTTTGGTGGGTCTGGAGGAGGGGCTCTTGCCGCACCAGCGCTCCATCGAGGAGGTCGATGGAGACGACGATGAGGAGCGCCGGCTGTTTTATGTGGGCGTCACCAGGGCGCGCCGGCATCTGATGCTCTCGCGTTGTCGTCGGCGCCGACGTTTCCAGCGCGATGAGGAGGTCGAGGAGTCTCGCTTCATGCGCGAGCTTGTCGCCGATTTGTTCGGGGATGAGGACCGCCACGTCGATTCCGAGAAGGCGAAGGCCGCTCGAGCGGTGACAGGTTTTCGCAATATCCTTGAAATAATTGAAGGTAAAGGCTGACTCCGGTGGGGGTCATGGGGCTTCGATTGTGCTGCTGGACCAGGTGCGGCGCCGGAAAGTCCCAAGCTCGCGGCTCTGGTAGTTGTCGATGTTGAATCGTGGGCTGTAGGCGCGCGTAACCGAGATGCGGTGTGGCCCGGGGGGCAGAGTCGGGATGCCGAGCAAGATCTCGAGCGGCGGCAGCACGAAGTCTGTCTCCTGCCCGTCGAGGATGGTGCTCCAGATGGAGACGCCGTCGGGGCCGCGCAAGGTGAGAAGGTTGTAGGTGGGCTCCACTCGCCCCGGACCCAACCACGAGATGCGCCCGCCGGTGAACCCGCCGCCGCTCGGCGACGGCTCGCGGAACATCGGGTAACCCATGAACGGCCCCACCACCAGGCCGCGGAGCCCGACCGCCATAACCGACCCGTCGCGTGTCGCCCGAACCCGATAGAGGTGCCGGCCCGCAGTCACCTCCTCGGCCTCGGGGATCCAGGATTGTCCGTCCCACCAGAATACCGCGCCCCCGTCACCGACCGTCACGGCCCCGCCATCAGGGAGCAGCCGGACATCTCGGAGATGACGATCACGCGGGGTCCCCACGGCTTGCCAGTGGTTGCCGCTGCGATGGAAAGTCTTACCCTCGGCTCCGACGATGATGATCTCGTCATGCGAGCGGCCGTGGATCGCCTTGAGATCGACCGAGGTGGGGACGTATAGCTCCTCGAAGCGTTGGCCGGTCCACCGCAGCGCCTCGCCCCCGGCACCGACCAGGTAGGCTTCGTTCGCCGAGACGGCCCAGACGTCGTTTAATTGCCGCCCGTCCTCATCTCGCAAGATGCGCCACTCGTCACCGTCGAAGCGCCACACGCCTCCCTCATTCGAGATGGTGAAGACCGAGCCCTCGGACGCCGCCGAGACAGCGATTAGATTTGGGCGCTCGTGAAGCCGCGGCCACGTGGTCCAGAGCAGGCCGTCAAAATGGACGAGGCGGCCCGAGTCGCCGACCGCCCACAGCCGTGGCCGTCCATCGATTGTGGAATGGGCGCCGCTCAAGTCACGCAAATGTGATCCACCGGGCGCAGGCTGGGGCGACCATCGTCCGGCGTCATGGTTATAGATTCGGCCGTGCTCACCGACTGCAAAAAGTAGCCGGTCGCCGTCGGACCAGAGGCCGTAGATCTCTCCCGGAACGCCGGGGGCGCTCCCCTCCCACTCGCCGTCCGGATGCCGCTCGAACAAGGAGTGCTCGTCTTGGGGGCGCAACCTCTCCCGGTAGTATGCGGAGAAGGGAGTCTCGCCGCTGGTCGTCTGGGCCGTGACGGTCGCATAGAGGGTGTAGCTCGCGTTGTGAAGTCGGCCGCTCAGGTGGCGCGGTTGCCCGGCCACCCGGGCGACGCGCTGGTCCGACGAGAGCTCGACTCGCGCCCCGAGCCCGTCCAGACGCAGGTAGCCGTCGGATCCCAAATGCAACCCGCCTCGCACCTGTGGCGCCCGGGTGCCGTCGGGGTGGCGCGGCAGTGAGGTGAGCAACAGCTTTAGTTCCCGATCGAGAGGGATGTCGAGCACGATGTCGACTTCGGTGATCGGCACCTCACTATTGATGAGAATGTTTCTTCGGATTCCCATTTTCAAAGGAAGGAATTTATTGGTTCGAGGGTTGCGGGCCCCGGCAACACAGTAGATGGCGGTCTCACCGAAGCGGGTCTTCAGTAGAAACTCGTTGTGTTGGTTGACCTTCGCGTGGATGCCGGGATCGGGCGCTCCGCCGAAGAGGCCCGGGTCGGACTGGCGGCAGAAGATCTCGGGCTCGCCTCCCCGAGGGATGCACTGGGCCGGCAGCAGCGCTCCTTGCTCGCGGCACAGGAACCCGTCCGGGCAGTCGCTGTCGGTGACGCAGTCCTTGGTGCAATAGCGCGCCACGGAGGTGACCGTGGTGCAGCGGTAGCCCGGTCCGCACTCGTCGTCGTCGTCGCAGGCGAGACATAGCGGCGGGGGGGCGAGCGGTAGATCGTCGCACTCGCCGGGTGGGATCAGCATGTACTTGTCGGCGTTCTCGACCCGCCCCACCACGCGGCCCTGCGGCGGCGGGGTTCCAGGGCCGCCGCCACCACCCGGCTGGCCCGGCGACATCTGAGAGAGCCACACCGAGACGTTACGCGCGTCGAACTCGATGACGCTGTAGCCGGTGTAGCCTTGTTTGGTGGCGTTGACTTTCAGCGGCCCCCGTAGCCCCGGCGTCGAGAAAGTAATCTGCCCGCGATCGTCGGTGAGCCCCTTGAAAGGGGTCGCGGGGTCGTCGCCCAGGATGACAAAGGCACCCTCGAGCCCCCGACCGGTGCCGCTCTCGAACACGGTGACGTTGATCGAGTCGTTGATGATTCCGCCCCAGGTGCCTCCCCGCGACTGACCGGGATCGAAGTAAGTGTAACCGCGCTTGAGGGTCGTGCCGGCACCCCCGGCGCGCGCCAGGAGCACGTCGACACTCCCGGGACCGCTTCCACGGGGGGTGCGCGCCTGGACCTCGAACGCGGATACGCGCTGGATGTTGGTCGCCGGGCGCCCGTCGAACCAGATCTCGGGGGCGTCCGGTAGACCCACCCCGCGCAGGCGGACGAATGTGCCGCCGGCTTGGCTGCCGGCCGACGGCTCCACCGCTAGAAGCGCCATCGCGTTGGTCTCGTACGTGAACGCGGCGGGGAGCCGAGCCTGCGAGGAACCGTCCACCACCCGCACGTCGGCGGGCCCCGGGCTCCCCGGCGGTGTGCGTCCCTCGATTGCACCTTCCTCGAATTGGAGCTGGGTGGCCGCGAGGGGGCCTATCAAGACCGTGGCGTCAGGCGAAAAACCGCGCCCGGTGATGCGCACCGGCGTGCCGCCGGTGCTCGGGCCGCCGGTGGGAGAGATAGATTCAATCTCCAGCGGCGGTACGAACTCGAACGCGTCGGCGAGGGTCGCGCGTTCGCTCTCGACAGAGATCCCAACCTCCACCAAACCCGCCGGGTGTGGCGGGGTCGCGACCGTGACCTCGGCCCGCTCGGCGTCCACCTCGAGCAGGGTGGCGGTTTGGCCGCCGAAGTCGACCTCCGGGGGCGCCTCTCCGGACAGTCCGGTGACCACCAGAGTGACGGTCTCGCCACCCTCGCTACTCCCTCGCGCGGGAGAGAGCGCCCGGAGCGACAGAGGTTCGGCGACGAATCCCGCGTCGCGGTAGGTGAACCCGCGCTTCAGGATCTTTTCTTGGCGGGAGGTGCGCACCGTCACTGTCACCGGCCCGGGAGCCGCCGGCGGGGTTTTCACGTCGAGGAGCGTGTGATCAGAGCTCGCTTCGAGCACTGTCGCGGGGAGCGCGCCGAACAGAACCTGAAGCTCCTCATTCTGATCGCTTCGCGCGGGGACGGAGAGCCCGGTGCCGGCGATGGAGACCACCTCATCGCCCTCGGTTGCGCCTGTCGGAGGTATCACCGCGGTGACATCCAGCGGCGTGTAGTAGCGAAAGATCTCGGGTGCCGTGGTGTTGTCGCGATGGGTCAGGAGGGTAATGTCGGTTCTGCCCGGTCGCCCGGCCGGCGTGCGCATGGTGATGAGGCGATCACTCTCGACCGTCACCTCGAGCCCCAATCGCCCCCCCAACGCCACCACCGTGTCGGGGTGGAACCCCCGCCCCTCGATTCGTAACGGAGTGCCACCGTCGGTGGGCCCTTCCGTTGGGATGAGTCGCTCGATCTCAAGCGCGTCGGAGTAGACGAACGCCGCCGCCAGGCGCGCCTCGGCGTCGTCGCCGGGCCGGCGGATGACCACATCGGCGGCGCCCGGTCCGCCGGGCGGAGTGAGGCAGGTCAGAAGCGACGTGTCGACCACGAATATGTCTTGGGCCGGGGCGCCGCCAATCTCGACTTCGAGGTCGCTCGAGAACCCATCGCCGGTGAGCATGACGGGAGTGCCGCCGCTCGTTCCCCCTTGAGGCGGTGAGATCTCCCTCAACAACAGGTTTTGGTCGATGGTCGTATCGGGCGGCGGTGTCGGGGTAGAATCGGGCCGGTGGCCCGCGTCCGGCTCCACCGTATCGGTCAACGGAACATCGGGGAGGGGAGAGGGAGGGACGATGGCGTCGCCGAGCGAGGTGTCCGTGAGCGTGTCGGCCCCAACCGTGTCGCCCGAGGGTGCGGGCGAGTGAGGCTGCCGCTCGTCGCCGCACGCGACGAGGATTAGCGCGGTCGCCCAAAGCAGCCCAAATGCAAGCCTCGTGCTCATCAGTTTGTCCCTGGCCAATCGACCGCACCGTCGGAAACGGTCCGGCTACTTCTATGAGCCCCGGTCACCGGCCGCGCCGGAATCTCACGTTTCAGTTTAGGGGTTCAGGGGGGGCAATTACAAACCATAATCGTCGGCTCAATCGTCCACCGCGTCCGTCGACCGAGGGGAGTGAGGCGGGTGCAAGTGCAAGGAAACAAGCCAAATCGAGCGGAGGCGTAGGCCTTGCATTTGGAAACGGAGTTTCCGGAAACGAACCAAGTCAAGGTAGCTCAGGGCGGACCTTCAAGACGCGCTCCTTGCGGATCGCGACCGTCCCCGGTTTGGCGCCGCGTGGCTTGGTTATGTAGCGCGCCCTGGTGGCCGAGACAGGCACTCTGCCGCCGTCACGCGCCTTGCTGTGCCAGGCGGCGATGGCGGCGGCGGACTCGAGCGTCGGTCGCGACGGCTCGCGCCCGTCTACGAAGAGCACCACATGGCTGCCCGACATACCGCGCACATGGAACCACCAGTCGTTGCCGGAGGCCACTTTGAGCGACAAGCGGTCGTTGTCGGCCGCTGTCTTGCCGGCCCACACCAGATAGCCGTCGGGGAGCATGTATTCGAAGACATCCGGGGAGTGATCGATCCCGTGTGGCGGAGAGTCGGGTGTCATGCCTCACCCATGTCGTCAGCCGAATACCGCGGCCCACTCATCGGGGCAGGCCGGTTGGGCGCAGGTGCCGTCATCGCCCGCCGGGCAGCCGGCGTTTTGGGCGCAGCTCCCAAGCGCGTTGTAGGCGGCCTGACAAGTCGGCGAGAGGTGGGTGCTGAAGCAGTTTTGCAGGCAAGGCTGGTCCTCGCAGGGCTGGGCGCAGTTGTTGAAGGCCATTAGCTCGGAGTCGTTGCACTGGCGCTCACCCGGATCCGGCGCGGGGCCGGAGCCGCCTATCAAGGCGGCCAGCTCGTCGGGGCAGTTCGCCTGGAAGCAAGCCATGTCGTTATCGCCACAGCCGGCCGCCTGGGCGCACGCGGCGAAGGCGTTGTAAGCGGTCTGACAATCCGGCGAGAGGTGGGTGCTGAAGCAGTTCTGCAGGCAAGCCTGATCCTGGCAGAGGTCCGCGCAGTTATCGAACGCGTTCAACTCGGCGTCGGTGCACTGGCGCTCACCCGGTTCCGGCGCGGGGCCGGAGCCGCCTATCAAGGCGGCCAGCTCGTCGGGGCAGTTCGCCTGGAAGCAGGCCATGTCGTTATCGCCACAGCCGGCCGCCTGGGCGCACGCGGCGAAGGCGTTGTAAGCGGTCTGACAATCCGGTGAGAGGTGGGTGCTGAAGCAGTTCTGCAGGCAAGCCTGATCCTGGCAGAGGTCCGCGCAGTTCTCGAACGCGATCAACTCGGCGTCGGTGCACTGGCGCGCGACCCCTTCGCTCACGCACTCGCCTCCGATGCACTCAGCGTCCGGCGGGCAGTCACCGCAGGAGAAGCCGCAGATCGGATCGGGACCGCAATCCAGACCTTCGCAGTCCGGGGTGCACGAGACGCACATGCCGTCGTCGTTACAGATGTAGCCCTCCTGACAAGGCAGGCCGCACTCGCCACCGCACCCATCGGGGCCGCAGACCCTCCCGAGGCAGTCAGGGACGCAGGCGTCCGACTCGCCCGCATCGGGTGTGGCCGGAGGGGTGTCTTGGCCGAGTGCGTCCGGAGCGGGCCCCGGATGGTGTCCGCCACTGTCGGGGCCGTAGCTCACGTCCGTTCTGTCCCAGGGGAACCCGTTTTCGTCCTCATCGCTTTCGCAGCCCAAGGCGACGACGGCAGTCATCACCAGCACCAGGATCAGTTTGCTTCTCATCATGCCTCCGGAATGTCGACGATATTGCGAGCTCAGAAGGGCGCCGGCTCGAAACTCGGGGGGCAGGCTGGCAGAGAAAGCCCGACGGGTCAAGTCCGCTCGATCACCTCAATCCTCCACCCCATCCGGGATTCGGGAATTGATTCGGGTACAATTGCGGCGTCACCTTCACCAAATCGATGCTCGACGTAGCGCTGCTACGCCTCCGCTCGATTTGGTTTGCTTCC
>PWKZ01000279.1 GCA_003559575.1 Bradymonadales bacterium
ATCTACGCGGTCGCGCTCATGACCGGCCTGATGGACCGCAAACCAACAGCGCCGCCAATCAGCATCGACAAGCTCTACGAGCTCGCCTTCCGGGCGTTCCTGTGGCTCTGCCGCCGCCCGGCCAAGTTCGCCGACGGAGCCATCCTGAAGCTCTATCAAGCCATCTCCGCTCTGTTCGTGTGGCTCTGCCGCGGCCCGGTGGCGCTGGTTGATCGCTACATCCTCAGGCTTGTCCTGGGCCAAGGCCTGATCGCGCTCTGGCTGGCGATGTATCGGATCTATCAGAAATTGAAGTGGAGCACGATCTCGCTGGTCGGCTGGGCGACCGGCAGCGGCTCGGCCTTCTTGGATCACCTGGATCACCCGGCCGCCGCCGGGGAGCGCAGACGATGGGCCAACTTCGCCAATATCGACTTCGATTTACTCGTGCTGGTGATTTTCGTGATTCTCCTGCTGTTCTTCACCATCTAAAGGACGTCCAGAGATCTCGAGCGGGATCCAAGAACCGAGAGAGCCACTATGAAAGCGTCGGATTTGTTGGTCGCCGCCCTCGAGAACGAAGGGGTCGAATATATCTTCGGGGTGCCGGGAGAAGAGAACCTGGATGTACTCGACTCTCTCTCGCGCTCCTCGATTGAGTTCATCCTGACTCGCCACGAACAGGGAGCCGGTTTCATGGCGGCGACCTACGGTCGCTTGACGGGTAAGGCCGGAGTCTGCCTGGCGACGCTCGGACCGGGGGCGACCAACCTGGTTACGCCTGCTGCCTATGCCCAGTTGGGCGCAATGCCGACTGTCGTGCTGACCGGCCAAAAGCCTATCAAATCTAGCAAACAAGGGCGATTCCAGCTCATCGATGTCGTCAACATGATGACCCCGATCACCAAATACACGAAACAGATCGTCAGCGCCGCCAATATCCCATCACGTGTCCGCGAAGCCTTCCGTCTCGCCGAGGAGGAGCGCCCAGGGGCATGTCACCTGGAGTTGCCCGAGGACATCGCCCGCGAGGAGACCGATGAGCGCCCCTTGGAGGCCAGTTTCGCGCGGCGTCCGACAACGGAGATCAAAGCGATCCGGCAAGCACTGAAGTTGCTGCGACGCGCCAAGCGCCCCTTGCTGACTATCGGCGCCGGAGCGAACCGCAAACTGACAGCCAAAATGCTGCGCGCGTTCGTCGACAAGCAGGGCATCCCGTTTATCACGACCCAAATGGGCAAGGGCGTGGTGAACGAAAACCACCCTCTTTTTTTGGGGAACGCCGCGCTATCGGACAGCGATTTTCCGCACCGCGCGGTGCGCTGCTCGGACTTGATCCTCAATGTCGGGCACGACGCGGTTGAGAAACCCCCATTCGTCATGTCGACGGGAGAGCGAAAGATCATCCATATCAACTTCGCCTCAGCTGAGGTCGATCCGGTCTATTTCCCGCACATCGAACTCATCGGCGATATCGCCAACAGCATTTGGCAATTGAACCAGGGGCTCGAGCCACAGAAGTGCTGGAATTTCAAGCCATTCATGAGGTTCCGAGATGCAATGCAGGCCCACATTGACGAGAACCGCGACAGTCAACGCTTCCCACTCTCGGCCCAGCGCGTGGTGAGAGAGGTGCGGCGCGCCATGCCTGAAGACGGGATCATCGCGCTCGACAACGGAGTTTTCAAGATCTGGTTCGCCCGCAACTATCGCGCCGCGCGACCGAATACGGTGCTATTGGACAACGCGCTGGCGTCGATGGGGGCCGGCGTGTGCTCGGCCATCGCCGCCAAGCTGGTCCGTCCCGAGAGTAAAGTGATGGCGATTTGCGGGGATGGCGGCTTTATGATGAACTCGCAGGAGATTGAAACTGCGGTGCGCCTTGGGACGGATCTGGTGGTTTTGATCCTGAACGACAACGCGTATGGGATGGTCAAAGGCAAGCAGCGTCACACGGGGTTCAAGGACTACGGGCTGAGTTTCGACAACCCCGACTTTGTCCTCTACGCGAAGTCGTACGGCGCGACCGGCCACAGAGTTCAAGAGACCGAGGCCCTCGCTGAACTTTTGACGAGCTGCCTGAACTCAAAGGGGGTTCACATCATAGAGATCCCGGTGGACTATTCCGACGATGACCGCGTCTTGTATGAGGAGATCCCCACGATAAGTCGTGAGCTCGACCTCAGTTGACAACCTGTGCCAGGAGAAAAATCGCCATTTTAAAAGCTAATTACCCATATTACCTCGCGAACCGACCCCACTCGCCCAACTTCGACCTCGAGGTGACCGACAAATACACGGGTGAGGTGGCGACGCGAGTCGCCCTGGCCGCCGCCGAGGGCATCGATCACGCGATCGCGGCGGCGGTCGCCGCCGCGCCGGCACTCTTTGAAATGCCCGCCTACGAGCGCCGCGACGTGCTGCAACACTGCGTCGACCGCTTCAAGGAGCGCGCCGACGAGCTCGCGATTGCTCTGTGTATCGAGGCCGGAAAGCCCATCAAGGACAGCCGCGGCGAGGTGACCCGCCTGATCGACACATTTCGCATCGCGGCCGAGGAGTCGCTGCGGCTCGGCGGCGAGGTGATGAACCTGGAGATCGGCCCAAAGTCGCGCGGTTATCGCGGTTTCACGCGGCGCGTCCCAATCGGACCGTGTTCGTTCATCTCCCCGTTCAACTTCCCGCTGAACCTCGCGGCCCACAAAGTAGCGCCGGCCCTGGCGATCGGCTGTCCGTTCGTCTTGAAACCCGCGAGCGCGACTCCCATCGGCGCGCTCATTATCGCCGAAATACTCGCGGAGACCGCATTGCCCGAGGGTGCCTTCTCGGTTCTGCCATGTCGGCGGGACGGCGCCGACATGTTTACGACCGACGAGCGGTTGAAGCTTCTTAGTTTCACCGGCTCGCCCGAGGTGGGTTGGAATCTCAAGCGCAAGGCCGGCAAAAAGAAAGTCGTGCTCGAGCTGGGCGGTAACGCGGCGTGCGTCGTGGACGCCGACGCCAACCTCGAGGACGCCGTCGAGCGCATCATCTTCGGCGCCTTTTACCAGTCCGGTCAGAGCTGCATCGGGGTTCAACGCATCATCGCACACCGCGCCGTCTATGCCGAGCTTCGCGACCTCCTCGTGGCCGCCACGAGGAGCCTCAAGTGCGGCGATCCGAAGGATGAGGAGACATTCATCGGGCCCATGATCTCCGAGAAGGAGGCGAAACGTCTCGAGGAGTGGGTGCGTTCGGCTGCTCGGTCCGGCGCGACGGTTTTGTGCGGCGGATCGCGCGAGGGGAGCATCCTCCAGGCGACCCTCCTTGAGCGAGTACCCGGGAATCACCCCCTCTACACCCACGAAGCCTTCGGGCCGGTGGCGATCATGAGCGCGTTCGACGACTTCGACATGGCGCTCCGCGAGGTCAACGACAGTGTGTTCGGCTTGCAGGCGGGGATCTTCACTCAAAACATCGGGCACATGCTGGCGGCCTGGGATCAGCTCGAGGTGGGCTCCGTGATAATCGGCGACGTGCCCTCATGGAGAGTCGATCACATGCCTTATGGCGGGGTCAAAGAGAGCGGGCTGGGGCGTGAAGGGGTGCGCTATGCCATTGAGGAAATGAGCGAGATAAGAAACCTGGTCATCAGGACCCCTTGATCGTCGCCCATTTTTTTGTGCCGTCTCCAGCGAACCGATTGACCGAGCGGCGATGAGACAAGGGGGACGCAAGTGATCAATGGATCCGATCCAACCGAACGCCATCGCATCGAGCGAGACTCCATGGGTGAGATGCGAGTCCCCGACTGGGCGCTGTGGGGGGCCTCGACACAGCGCGCGGTGGAGAACTTCCCAATCGCCATGCGCCCACTGCCCGGCGCGCTGATTCATGCGCTCGGCACGCTGAAAGCGGCTTGCGCTCAGGCCAACCGCGACCTCGCGGTGTTACCGCCAGAACCGGCCGCGGCCATCATCAAAGCCGCCGAGCAGGTGGCTCTCGGGCGACACGACAGGCATTTCCCGGTCGATGTCTTTCAGACCGGCTCGGGCACCTCGACGAACATGAACGCCAACGAGGTGATCGCCAACCTGGCCAATATCGCTCTCGGCGGCCGGCCGGGCGCCCGCGCGCCCGTCCACCCGAACAACCACGTCAACATGGGCCAATCCTCCAACGACGTCTTCCCGACCGCGATGCATATCGCCTGCGCCTTGGCGACAAGCGATCTCATCGCGTCGCTCACGCGTGTGTTCAAAGTCCTCCATGAGCATGCCGCGCGGTGGGAGGGGATCGTCAAGATTGGGCGGACTCATCTCATGGACGCCACGCCAATTCGGCTCGGCCAGGTGTTCGGCGGTTACGCCGCGCAGATCCGCGACGCTCTGTCGAGAGCCGAAGCGGGGCTCGACGAGCTTCGGCGCAATCTCCCCATCGGAGGGACCGCGGTCGGCACGGGGCTCAACACCCACCCCGAATTCGGGGCGCGCGTTTGCGCCATCCTGAGCGCAAGGGGCCCGATTACATTTGAAAAGACGCGGGATCACTGCGCCTCTCAGGCCGCGAAGGACTCGTTCGTCGATCTGTCAGGTCACCTCAAGTGCATCGCCGTCTCACTGAGCAAAATCGCCAACGACATCCGCCACCTGGGGTCGGGGCCGCGCTGTGGCCTCGGTGAGCTGAAGTTGCCCGCGATCCAGCCCGGCTCCTCGATCATGCCCGGCAAGGTCAACCCCGTCATCTCTGAGTCGGTCATCCAGGTGGCGGCGCGAGTAATCGCCAACGACTTGGCCGTCACCACCGCGGGCCTCGGCGGTGTCGGCTCCTTGTTTGAGCTGAACGTGGCGATGCCGCTCATCGCCGACGCCTCGCTCGAGTCGCTCGCTCTTCTGACCAACGTGACCCAAGTCTTCGTCGACAAGCTTCTGCTGGACCTCGAACCCGACGAGGAGCAGTGTCGACGGAACATCGAGCGATCGCTGATGGTGGTCACCGCGCTGGCCCCCCGGATCGGCTACGACCAGGCCGCGAGCCTCGCCAAACGAGCCCATCAACAAAACCGCACCATCCGTGAACTAGCGCTCGAGCAAGGTCTCATCGCGCCCGACGAGCTCGACGAGCTCTTGGACCCCCTCAATATGGCGTGACTTCTCTTTGCCCCTCAAGCCCGAGCGCCGAGTGGGGGGGGGGCGGGGGGTGACCTGCGGCGTCGCGAGCGCCGGTGCCGATGGAGGGCTTGGGGGGGATCAAAAGAGGCGTGGGAGGGTTGGAAGGTAGGCCTTGACGACGACCTGGAACCAATCGTCGAACACGAGCGCGTTGAAGCCGTCCACCACCTTGCGCCAGGAGAAGCCCAGCTCGAGCGGCACGCCGAGCGGCAACAAGGTAACGCTCGTGGCGACTTGGACGACCCAGGTCGTCTGGCTGCCCACGAGCTCGAGCGCCTGGACGCGCCGCACGAAGTCCCAATCACCGTGAATCTCGGGGGTCTGCATGTGCATGGCCCCGAACCCCGCGCTGATACCGAACAGCGCCACCCCAAAGGTGAGCTGGGCCGTCCACTCGAGCGACCAGCCCGGGATGTAAGTGAAAGTGTTGGAGTCAGTGTTGACCGGCGTCATCGTAAAGCCGGCGTCCAGATCGAGCATGTACTCCGGGTACTTGCGCTGCTGGGCGAACGCGTAGGCGAAGCTCAACTCGGTGCTCGCGACGATGTCGATCCAATGGGAATACTTGAAGATCCGAATGTCGTAACCCTGCGTCGCCCCCACCGCCCAGCCACCGATGCTGGTCTCGATCTCCGTGCCCGTGGCATAGAGCAATGAGTTGTCGGGATCGGCGACGCGGCCGGTCGGGAAGAAGACTCGCGGAGTGAGCGCTCCCGCGAAACGGTTGGTGCGAAAGATGTTCCACGAGAAGCCGGCGTTGATGTCGCCCAGCACCCAATCCGACTTATAGCGGGTAGCAAACGGCTCACGCGTTGTGCCCTCCGTCAGGCCGCACACGAGCTGGTCGACATCCACTCGCGTGCCGTCCTTGCGGGTCGCAAACGGCTTCATGCTGACGTCCATGTAGGTGAAGGGCAGGTCGAAATAGAAATCCACGGCGTCGGTGACACCATAGGAGAACTGCCAGGTGTGACCGCCCCCTTTCCCGCTCAGGCCGATATCGATATCAACAATCGAGTCGGGATCAGGGATATCGAACGCGCGGGCCAAAAACTGGACCATCTCCGGGCTGAACCGAATGAGCGACCCCAGTCTTCGGGAAGCGTCGTAGCGCTGACTGGCCGCAATCGAGTCCCACTGGTACTTGACGTACATGTAGCCTTGCGGCATCTGACTGGTGACCCCGTAGACGTCGAAGCCACCGACATACTCCATTGTCCAGTCCCTCCACTGCATCCAGCGGTCAAACCAGTTGGCGTCTTCGGGGGCCGGTTCACGCGGCGGGAGCTCGACCGGATCGGGGTGCTGGAGCCAGTGGTCGAGTGGGATCGCCCAAGGTTTTTGCTCGGCCTTCAATCCCTCCGCCAGAGCATCACCCGCGGTCAGTAGCAGAAGGGCGGCAATGCCCACCGAGAGCCCTCGCGCCATACGGCGCCAACACGAAACGGCGTTGGTATTCACTCGGCCTCCTTCAGGTGATCGAGGTCACAATCCTCCGGGCAATCATGGTCAATGTCGGCGCCGTCGTAGTACGGATCACAGAGTTCGCAGTACAGCCGCTCACCGACGTCGCAGACGCCGTCGAAACAACGCGCGTAGATCAGAAGCTCGGACGGCAAGCAACCGCCCGGCGCGCCGTCCGCGGCACCGACACAACGGTAGTCCTGCATGAACCGGCAGTCGATGTCGGAGTGGCACTGGCGCAGGCAGAGCTTTAACATCGCCAAGTCGGGGCTAAAGACGTCGCCACCCATGCAGGCGGCCCCCTCGCCGCAGTCTTCGTCGCCCGTACAGGCGTTCACCATCGGGTGCGACGCGCAGATGCCCCCGAGGACCGCGATATCCATCGGCCTCCCCGCGAAAGTCCCGAGCAGGGTGCTAAGCTCGGCGCTCGTCAGACAGTAGTTCGTCAAACACTCGGCGTTGCGCTCGCAAGGGCTTCCAGTGGGCCGATTAAGATCCTCCGGGGTCGGGCAGTCGAACGGACAGAGGTCGGGGTCGGCTTGCTCCTCCATGCTGCACAGACCGTCGCCGCAGGTGCGCCAGGACATGAGCGCACCGGCGGGCACGCAGGCAAGCGGCCCCGACTCGGGCAGCGCACCCGCCCCCGGGGGGACCACCGGCCCACAGGCATAGCCCTCGCCGTAGCGGCAGTCGAGCGGCCCGTCACACAGCGGCGCGCAGATGGTGGCGCGCCCGATGTCGGTGCACGCCGCCCCTTCGCCGCAGTCGGCGTCCTGCTCGCACCCGACGACCGAACACATGCCCCGGTACGCCTGAATGGGGAGGCCCATGTTGACGAAATCGTTCGTTTGAAGGCACCGGCCCGCCTCGCAATCTTCATCGCCGGCGCAGGGCAGCCCCGCAAATGAGACGGTGATGGGAGGAGGCCCATCAGTGTCGGAGCCATGCTCTTCGACGTCGGCGCAGTTCGCGCGAGTAATCGCCGCGTCATCGCACCCCGCCGAGAGCAACCAGACGAACCCTGGAATACAAAGTAAAGCCAGGGATGATGACCGGAGCGTTCTCATTTTCGCAGCCCCCGTTTCTGGTGAATCGAATTAGTGAAAAACTGTGGATTGCCGACGGCTATCCGGCAGGTTGCTCCCATCGAGAAGAGGCAGCCCCGCGCTCAATCGCCGCCACATTGCAGGGCATGATATGGCGGCAATCCCGGGAGTGCAAGCCCATTGATCAGGCCCTAATTCCCCATCAAACCGAGCACCGAGCGGGTGGAGTCAGGTTCAAATGCAAGGAAACAAACCGAATCGGGCGCAGGCCAACGCAGCGCCTACGTTGAGCACCGATTCGGTGCAGGTG
>PWKZ01000024.1 GCA_003559575.1 Bradymonadales bacterium
CGGAGCGCCATCTCCTTCCATGCCCAGGGGATGCAACCGCCGGCCGACCGACCGCTTGGCGGCGTCCCGGTCGAGCTCCTCGGCACCGGTGCCCCCACCACGACCGAGAGCTGCCCCAACGGACGGTTTTCATTCGGTGCCGTCGCCGAAGGAGTCCATGTGCTCGGTCTCTACCCGGAGGCCGGCCGCACCGGAACGAGTCGCTCCCTCACCCGGCGGGTGCCCCACGCCATCAAGGGAGGCGGCCTCGTGATAGTCACGTTCGGTGACTCGATCCCGCTCGAAGGCGGCGAGCCCTTCTTCCCCGAAGTATTAGACGGCCTCTTCTCAGCGCTCGTGGACGTGGACAACCGTGTGGTCGCGCGCGGAGGGAGCACCAGCAGCGAGTGGGTGCCCGGCAGCGACTACTTCGAGGAGCGTCTCGCTCCCCATCTCGCCGAGGCCGACCTGATCATCGGCTCCATCGGGGGCAACGATCTGAGTGATTTCTTCGACGTCTCCTCGCCGGACATCGATCCCGATGAGCTCCTGGCCCGACTCGCCGACTTCCCGACCTTCTTCGATGAGGTCACGGATCGGATCGTCCTCACCCTCGAGGAGATACGTTCGCGCGCGCCCCAGGCGGACACCGTCTACATCATGTACACGAACTATGCCCGCTCGGATCGCTGGCAAGAGCTCGCCGGCGAGTATGCCGGGTTGGCCGCCTTCGGCCTCGACAACGCGCTCCGTATCATGCGCACCAGAATAGCGCAGGTGGAAGGGATCCTCATCGCGGATATGTACGCCGCCACCGCGACGGAGGACCTGGACCCATACCTCGAAGATGAAATCCACCTCAGCGCGGCCGGGGCCGTCCGCTGGGCCCGCGAGATCTTTCTGTTGCTCGGTGGGGTCATCGTGGGCAGCGAGGAGCTCGGCCTGTACCGCCAATACGCTCTTAGCCCGGTGGATCCCTGATCAATCGGGCTACGACTCGCCCACGCGCTCGAAGACCGGGATGCGCGCGAGCGGCGCCGGGTACGATTCGAGCCAAACCGGCCCCTCGTGTTCCTCAGCCGGCGCGTCCCACGCCCGCCAGCGCCCGGCCGGCAGATAGACCCTCCGCTGCGTCGCCCCCTCCGAGAGCACCGGCGCCACGAGTAACTCTTCTCCCAGCAGAAACTGGTCCCCAATACCGTACGCAGCGGGATCGTCCGGAAACTCCCAGAACAACGGTCGCACAAGCGGCGCCTGCGTCGCCGCGGCGTGGTCGGCCAGCTCCAAGAAGAGTGGCGCCAACGTCTTCCTGTGCTCTAGCATGCGATGCGTGATCTCATTCACCTCGGGATCGAAGGCCTCCCGCCACGGCGCGATGGAGAGCTGGATCATCGGCAGAAACGTGTTCAACTGCACCCACCGCACGAACAACTCGGACGACGCCCGTTCGGGCATGTACTCGTTGCCCCCCACCATGTCCGGCAAGATGAACGGATAGCCCACCAACCCCATCATGAGATACTGCGTCAGCACCGCCGCGAGTCCGTTGTCGTGCCCCCATGTGGATCGCTTGTCGAACTGCCGAAACGCCAACGGCACGTCTTGGGCAAAGAACCCCGCCCGCACCTCCATCGCGTGGTGCGCCAACGCGAAGCGCGCGTAGTCATCTGCGTAGGCGTTGGGGGGGCGCGGCGCCCCCGAGAGCGTCCGGCCCAGATCCGGCCGCTCCGGCAAAAATTGCACCTCCCCTCCGTCGAACTTGAAGCCACCGATCCCATAGTCGTCGACGAGCATTTGCAAGCGCGGGCCGAAGAAGTCCCACCCCGCCTGCGACGACACGTCAAAGACGCCGGCCACCTCGAGCAGCCACCCCGAGTTCCACCAACCCACGAGCGGCGGATAGGGCGTGTCGTCGAGGCTGCCCAGGAGCGCCCCCGCCAGGACGGCGCCCTTGAAAGTTTCGGCCGACTCGTGGACGAACGGCGGCACCCACAGCGTGACTTTGCCACCGAGGTCATTCACCGTTTGAACCATGCCCACAGGATCCGGGAACTTCTCAGGATCGAACCAGAGATCGCCGTACTCGGGTGTCCAGCGGTCGTCAATCTCGAGAGTCCCGAGATCGTAGCCGTGGTCCACGATCTCCCGAACGAACTCGAGCGCTCTCCGCTCATCGATCCACACCTTGTAGCGCGCCCACGTAGTCCAGATGGGCCGCGTGAACACGGGATCGGGGGGTCGCGCCGAAACCGGCAGCGGCGGCCGCGCCGCCCACGAGTGCGCGACCCAGTCCTCATACACCGCCCGGGTGTGCTCCGCCGCCATGAGATCCAATGCGAACTCCCGCTCCCCCCACTCGGGCAACAGATGAACCCGCAACCACCCGTTGCCGGCGCGGTTGAACGACACCGCAAGAAAGCTGTAGGCATCGTGGAACAGCGCCGCCCCCGTGGCCGTCAGCCACAGCGGCACGATCACGTTGGATCCCTCGGTGACCGCCATCCGCGGACGCTCATAGCTCCCCGCGTCGAGCGGGAAATCCTGGCTGTTGCGGGAGCCTGTGAGACGCTCATCGGTGAGCTGCCCCTGGCCGTAGATGTGCTTTCCGGAGGCGATGTCGAACGTGAAGCCGTAAGCGCTCGCTTCCTCGGCTCCTGAGAGCGTCAAGCGGACGTGGGCAGGCCCCTGCCGTGTCACCGTGAGCGTCAGCGCCGGCGTCCCCGCCGCGCTCGCCACGGAGAACGTCGGCGCAGCCGGATCGTCCGACAACGGATCGAGCGCCGTGAGCGCATGGTATTCCTCGCCCACTCGCACCGCGAGCGGCGCAAACTCCTCGGCGGCGTCCGCCGGGGCGCTCCGCAAGACCTCGACCCCCGCACGCGCTAGGGCCAAGGTGACCGGCGCACGGGTCAAAGTCAGCGTGACCTCCCCGGCGCGCAGCACCACCGCCTCCGGCGTGGTGACGACCTCGTCAAGACGGGTATAGTCCTCTCCGCCAACCCCTCGAGCGCCTTCCGCGCAGGCCCCCAGCGCCGCCGCGAAGACGACGAGCCACAGCGCTGAGACCCTCCAAGAACTCTCAATCGCACTCACCGCAGCCATGGACCCTCCCCCCGCATTCTGCCCGGCCCGAAAGGTGCCGGCAACCCTTCCTCGCCGACACGGCGCTTCGCCATTTATGGATGGAAACGAGCTAATGAGGTGGGCGCCCAAAATCCTGGAATCGATTGATGCTCAGGGGTCGTCGGCATTCTCAAACGTCAAAAAAACAGCTACAGCTTAGGATGGCTCCGCTGAGAGCTGAGAGCTGAGGAGGATTAGACGGTGCTGTTTCGTTGGCTTCGCTCCCGCAAACGGCGACAGTTCATGGCCATGCCCATGCCGCCCGCGTGGGAGTCTTATATCGCGGATGAGTTCGTCCATTGGCGCTGGCTGACCCCCGGCGAGAAGACGCGGCTCGGCGGCATCACGCACGCCATGGTGCGCACGAAGCACTGGGCCGGCTGCCAGGGGCTCGCTCTCACGGACCCCATGAAAGCGCTCATCGCCGCGCAAGCGGGCCTGCTGCTGCTCGGCGGCAAACGCACCTACTTCGGCAACGTGACCTCGGTGCTCGTCTACCCCGGCCCCTACGTGCTCCCCGGCCGGGGCGTGCGCAAGGATGGGCAGCTCGACACCGACCGCGCCGTCCTCGGGCACGCCTGCTCGCGCGGCCCCGTCGTCCTCTCCTGGCCCGATGTCCTCGTGGGCGCGCGCGATGCGCTCGACGGCCGCAACCTCGTCTTTCACGAGTTCGCCCACAAGCTGGACATGCTCGACGGCTGGATCGACGGCACTCCGCCCCTCGCCTGCCGCGATAAGTCACGAGAGTGGGTCGCGACGATGACTCCGGTCTTCGAGGCACTACAGCGTGACGTGGCGCGAGGGCGGCGAACGTTCTTGAATGCTTACGCCGCCACGAGTCCGGCGGAGTTCTTCGCGGTGACCACTGAATTCTTCTTCGAGCGACCGGAGAAGCTCGCGGAGACTCATCCGGCGGTCTATCAGGCCCTCGCGACCTTCTACTTGCAGGATCCCGCCGCCCGGCTCGCGGCGTACCGTACCCGCAAGCCGAAGCGCAAAACGCGGCGCCGCCGGGCGCGACGCTGAAAGGAAAGAGTATTGATGAAGATGCACACTGCGATTCTCGATGTCGCGACCCGGGCGCCTCGGCAGCTCGTGGACATCACCGCCGAGGCCCGCGAGGTAGTACGCGCGGCCGGCATCACCAACGGGACGTGCGCGCTCTACGCCCAGGGCGCCACGGCGGCGCTCATGATCCAGGAGAACGACGATCCCAACATCGCGTTCGACGTCCTCGACTGCCTGGAGACGCTCGTGCCGAGCGGGCGGTGGCGCCACGACCGGGTGGACAATAACGGCGCGGCCCACATCCAGGCGGGCATCGTGGGCCCGAGCGAGGTGGTCCCGGTGCGCGAGGGGCGGCTCGCGCTGTCCACCTGGCAAAACATCTTCCTGTGCGATTTCGATGGCCCTCGGCGGGCGCGGCAGGTGACCGTCACGATCATGGGCGAGTGAGCCGGAGCCTCGCTCCTCCTCAGCGCTCGAGGTCCGCGTGAGATTCAGGGGCAGCTAACCTCTATTTGGCCCTCGTCCTCCTCACAGACGCAGCCGTCGTGGTTCCAGCTCGTGTTGATAGACTCGCCGATGCCGTCGGCGGCCTGAACCATCTCCACCCAGAGGTCCACCAAACACTGGGCCAGAGCGCCGTTGTGTCTCACCCACACCCCCCCCAGCACTCCCTCCAGGGCAAAGAGATCGAAGTCCATCAGAGCGCCGTTGCGCTCCACTATCAGGTCGCCCCCGACGGTCGTCAGCGCCGGCAGGTCAAAGGTGGCCAGGGAAGGGTTGCCTCGGCATGGGAAACCGGCCACCAGCATCCCCCCCACGCTCAAGCTCCCCTCGACGCTCTCGAGCGCCGGCAACTCGAAGCTCGCCAAGGCGGCGTTGAAGAAAATCTCGACGGACCCTGCGACCTCCATGAGAGACGGCAGCGTGAAGCTCACGAGGAACTCGTTGGAGCTTATCCGCACACCGCCGACCGACTCGAGGCGCAAGAAGTTGAAACCCGTCAAAGCGGAGTTGCCCTGGGTGGAGCGCCCCACCTCCAAGAGCCCCTCGACACTCTCGAGGACCGGCACCGCGATCGCCGTAAGCTCCTTGTTTTCAAGGATCACCAGATCTCCGCCGACACTCTCGAGCGCCGGCAAACCGATACTCGTGAGGCCGGTGTTGGCGACCACCTCCAACCTCTCCTCGACCCGCTCGAGCGCCGGCAAATCCAGGCTCGTGAGCGCCGCGCTGGAGGTCACCGACAGGCCGCCCACACGGTCGAGACGCGGCAGCGCGAAGCTCTCGAGCGCGAAGCTCGTCCCCACCGCCAACTGTCCGACGGTGGTGACGGACGGCAGCTCAAAGCTCTCGAGCGAGGCGTTTTCAAGTATGTCCAAACTCCCCTCGACACTCTCGAGCGCCGGCAGGTGAAAGCTCGCGAGGGTCGCGAAAGAGCGCACCGACACGCTCCCCGCCGTCACGAGCGCCGGCAGCGCGAAACTTTGCAGCGCCGCACATTTGCCAAGCGACAAGCTGCCGGCATGGGTCAACACAGGGGCCGCGAAGTCGGTCAGGGCGGAGCTCTCGCGCACCTCGAAGAGCCACTCGGCGCGCTCCAGGGACGGGAGCGTGAAGTCTTTCAGTGCCGTGTTCCTACCCAGCGACAGGCCGCCGACGACGGTCAAGAGCGGCACCTCGAAGCTCGTCAGAGCGGCGTTTTGCCGCACCTCGACTTGCCCCATCACGCTCTCGAGCGCGGGGAGAGACAGTTCGGCCAGGGCGGGGTTGGCGTCCACATGCACATCCCCCCAGACATGGGTCAGCGAGGGCAGGCCAGAGCCTGCCAGTCCGTCGTTGGCGGCCACCGTCAGAGAACCTCCAACGCTCAGCAAGCTTGGCACATGGAAGGTCGCGAGGGAGGCGTTGCCCACCAGCGTCAATTGCTCGCCGACGCTGGTCAGCGCCGGCAGATCGAGGCTCGTCAGGTGGGCGTTGTCGACCACACGGAGCCCCCCGACCCCGCGAAGGTTCGGCAGCGAGAGCGACTCCAGGTCGGACTGAGCGACCCACAACGCGCCCGTCACGTCGGTGAACTCGGCGATATACTCCACGTCGGCGGCGGTCTTGATCGCAAAGGGCCCGTGGAACACCGCCGTCAGGGGTTGCGCCGGGGGGGTGAACAGAGTGACCTCGGTCCCATCGGGGCACGCCAATGTGACCGTCCCATCGCCATGATCCGTCATGTCGCAAGGCTCGCCGTCCCGGCCGTCGACCCCGTCCGAGAGCGTCACCTCACTGCCGTCGGGGCAGGCCAGGGTCACTGACCCGTCGGCGTTGGCGGTGACTGTACAGGGCGCCCCATCAACCCCGGAGCGGCCATCCGAGAGCTCGACCTCGGTGCCGTCGGGGCAAATGATGGAGTAGGTTCCGTCACCGTTATCCACGACCAGACAGGGCTCGCCGGGCGGGCCCTCTTCGCCGGGGGCACCCGGGCGCCCATCCGTGAAAGTCACCCCGGTCCCATCGGCACAACTGACGGTGTAGGTGCCATCGCCGTTGTCGACCGCCGTGCAAGTCGAGTCGGACCTCTCATCACAACCCAACAGCCCCAGGAGCACCAGAAGCGCCACCAAGCATGAGCGTCTCATCACAACCTCCCCTGTGGGCGAGTCTAAGTGGCAACAGGGCGCGCCTGTCGCCTTGCCGATAACTGTAATATAACATAACGACTCGAGCGTGGATTGCGCTCTGCTGACTGCGCCCCCCCCATCTGACTGCGAGCGAGGTTGCGACATGACTGGAGACCTATCTTTCCCGGGCAATCGGCTGGTTGGACCGCTCGCGGCGCTGTGCATTTTGACCGCCGCCGCTCCCGCGCGCGGCGAGATTGATCTCGACCATCAAGACACCCTCTACATGGTGGCGGTCTCACACCTCGACACGCAGTGGTTCTGGACCGTCCAGACCACCATCGAGCGTTTTATCCCGCGCACATTCGCCGAAGTCTTCGACGCCTTCGACCGCTTCCCGAACTTCGTCTTCGGCTGGGAGGGCACGATCCGCTACAAGTTCTTGAGGGAGTACTACCCCGACCTGTGGGCGCGGCTGCTCGTCTATGTGAACGACGGCCGTTGGTTCCCGGCCGGCAGCTCGGTGGACGCCGGCGATGTCAACGTGCCTTCCACCGAATCGCTGGTGCGGCACATCCTCTACGGCAACCAGTTTTTCCGCCGTGAGTTCGGGATCGAGAGCAAGGACATCTTCCTGCCCGACTGCTTCGGCTTCTCGTGGGCGCTGCCGTCGGTGGCGGCGCACTGCGGGCTGCTTGGCTTCTCCACCCAAAAACTCGGCTGGGGCTCAGCAGCCGGGATCCCGTTCGACATCGGTGTCTGGGAAGGGCCCGACGGTAACTCCATCGTCGCGGCGCTCGACGCCGGCAGCTACATCACCACCATCGACGACGATCTGAGCCACGACGAAAAGTGGCGCGACCGGATCGCCGCCCAATACGAAGTCTCGGGCGTCCGCGCCGGTTACGGCTACTACGGTGTCGGCGATCAAGGGGGCGCGCCGGACGACGACTCTCTCGCGTGGCTCGAGCAGAGCATCGCCGGCGACGGTCCGCTCAAGGTGTTGAGCGCGACCCCCGATCAACTCTTCAGAGATCTGACCCCCGCGCAACGCGATTCGCTGCCACGCTACTCGGGCGAACTCTTGCTGACGCAGCACGCCACAGCCACCTACACCTCGCAAGCGGCGATGAAGCGCTGGAACCGCCAGAACGAGCTACTGGCCGACAACGCCGAGCGGGCGAGCGTCGCCGCCCATTGGCTGGGAGCCGCCGACTACCCGCACGAGAAGCTCTACGACGCCTGGGTGCGCTTTCTGTGGCATCAGATGCACGACGATCTCACCGGCACGAGCATCCCCCAGGCGTATATCTTCTCCTGGAACGACCTGCTCATCGCCTTGAACCAGTTCGCCGCCACTCTCACCACCGCGGTGGGGGGCGTGGCGCGGGCGCTCGACACCTCGGTCATCGGCGTTCCGCTCGTTGTGATGAACCCGCTGGCGTTCGAACGCCGGGATCTCACCACCGCCACCGTGCGCTTCGAGAACTCCGAAACACCTGATCACGTGCGGGTTCATGGGCCGGACGGGGCCGAGGTGCCGTCGCAGATAACGGCCCGCCACGACGACGCGCTCGAGGTGCTGTTCAAGGCCCATATGCCGTCGTTGGGTTTTTCGGTCTATGACGTTCGTTCGGCCGACTCCCCCTACGCCGGCGCGCGCGACTTGAGCGCAACGGACGACTTCATCCTCGAGAACGAGCGCTATCTGGTCGAGATCAACGCCGATGGCGACATCGCCCGCGTCTTCGACAAACAACACGACCAAGAGCTTCTGGCCGAACCCATGCGCTTCGAGCTGTTCGACGCCAACGCCCTCTTCTGGCCGGCCTGGGAGCTATTGTTCGTGGACATCATGGCGCCGCCGAGGAAGATGACGAGCGAAGCCCAGCTACGCGTCCTCGAGTCGGGCCCGGCGCGCGCCGCGATCGAAGTGCGGCGCTCACTCTCGGCCGTGGGCGGCGAGGCCGAGCTGGTCCAGCGCATCAGTCTTGGCACCGGCGAGGCCGGCCGGCGCCTCGAGGTCGCCACCGAGATCGATTGGAACTTCATGAACACCACCATGAAGGTGGCCTTCCCACTGGCCGTCGCCAACCCCAAGGCGACCTATGACATCGGCCTCGGGACAATCGAGCGCGGCAACAACACGGCCAACCTCTACGAAGTACCGGCCCAGCAGTGGGCCAATCTGACCGCCGTCGACGAGTCGTACGGCGTCTCGCTGATGAGCGACTGCAAGTACGGCTGGGACAAGCCGCACGACAACGTGATGCGCCTGACGCTGTTACACACTCCGCTGGCCGGGCGCTACCACCAGGACACGATGGACATCGGGCGCCACACCTTCACCTACGCCCTCTTCGGGCATGAGGGGGACTACCGGAATGGGGCCGTGGCCCAGGCGGCGCGCTTGAACCAGCCCCCGTTGGCGTTCCAGACACGTCCCGACACGGGGCCGCTCGGCGCCGAACTCTCGCTGGTCGAGGTGTCGGCTCCCGAGGTGGCGCTCCGCGCGCTCAAGCTGGCCCAAGAGAGCGACCTGGTGATAGTCCGGCTGCAGGAGACCAGCGGCCGCCCGGTGAACGACGTGACCCTCACCTTCGGGAGCGGGATCGACTCGGCGCTCTCGCTCAGTGGAGTCGAGAAGGAGCTCGGCCCCGCCGAGGTAGTCGATGGCGCGCTTACGTTCGACATGGCCCCCTACGAGCTGCGGACCTTCGGCTTGACACCGCGACGGTTCGACCACCCGCTCTCGACCGCCACGAGCCGCCCGCTCGAGCTTCCGTTCAATGTGGATGTGATGAGCCGCAACGAAGACCGTGGCGACGGCGACTTTGGGGGCCAGGGGCGCACACTGGCCGGTGAGTTGGTGCCAAGGGTGCTCGTCGACGACGGCGTGCGCTTCGAGCTGGGCGCGAGCGATCCGGGTGAACTCAACGCCGTGGCCTGCCGCGGCCAGCAGATTCCCTTGGACCCGCGCCCGGGCGAGCGACTGTATCTGCTCATGGCGGCGGTCGGCGACACCACTGCCGTCTTTGAAATCGACGACCAGGCCCACGGGCTTACGATCCAAGATTTTCGGGAGCCCATCGGGCAGTGGGACAATCGCGTCATTGACGGCCACGTGATCCATGAGATCGAAGACTTGCAGCCGGCCTACTACAAAACCGATCCCATCGCCTGGGTGGGCACCCACCACCACACCCCGGAGAGAGACGAGCCGTATCTCTTCACCTACATGTTCAAGTACATTCTCCCGGTGCCGGAGGGTGCGCGCGCGCTCCACCTCCCCGACGAGCCGGGGATCCACCTCTTCGCGGCCACGCTGGCGGCCGACGCCAACGCCGAGACGCTGGCGGCGACACGATTGCACGACGGCGCAGAGCCTCTGGCGGCTCTCGCCGCGCCGCTGTTTGACACCCCGGCCGATCCCCAATCGCCGCCGCGCGAGGCCGCCACGTCGGGCGGCTGCGCGAGCGGTGAGCTGCACCGGCGCTCCTCCTGGTCCCTCGCGCCGCTTATCCTCTTGCTGCTCGCGGGCCTCCTGGCGCTGCGCGCCAAACGCACGGCCACTTTGGCGGTCGCTTTCATCTCGCTCACCCTCCTGTCCGGCTGTGGGGACAGCCCCAGTGATCCTCTCGAGCCGCCCGCCCATCCCTGGGAGGAGAGGCCTCCCTTCTGCGCGGTAGACGAGAGCGAGATCGAGGCACTCTACGACAATATGACCCTCCGTCAGCGCATCGGCCAGCACGTGATAGCCGACCTCCCACGCGCCGGCAGTAGGCTCACGGACGCCGCGCGCGCCCGGCTCGAGGAGTTTGCGCTCGGCGGTACGTTCCTGGCGCCGGTCAGGATGATCGCCACCGATGACCCGGAGGCGACAATGGCCTTCATCCACGACGCCCAGACAAAGGCCGTCGAGGTCACCGGCGTGCCGATGTTCGTCGCGCTCGACCAGGAGGGGGGCGTCTACGCCGCTATCGACCGGCTCACGGGGGGCAGCGACAGCCTGAGCCCGATGCAGATGGGCGTAACACGAGATCCCCAAGTGGTCTATGAGCAATTTCTGATGATGGGGCGCGAGACGCGGGCGATGGGCCTCAACATGAACCTGGCGCCGCTAATCGACACCCACACCGCCATCGACAACGGCAACCTGAACACCCGCTGCTTCGGACCCGACCCGGAGATCAACGCGCGCCTGGGAGTCGCGGCCGTCGGCGGCCTGCAGCAAAACCTGGTGCTCTCGGTCGTCAAGCACTTTCCGGGCGACGGCATGACCGCCGAAAACACCCATCATGTGAAGCTCCGCAATGAAGCCACCCGCCAGGAGCTGGAAGAGAACCTGCTTGGCCCCTTCCGACGGGCGTTCGACTTCGGCGCGCACGGTGTCATGACCATCCCCGCGGCCTACTCGGCCTTCGATCCCAATCGCTCCGCTATCACCTCGCGCGCCGTGACCACCGATTTTCTGCGTGACGAGCTTGGCTTCGACGGGCTGGTGGTCACCGACGACCTTCATATGGAGGGGGTCCAGATCGGTATCGAGACCGACGAGATCGCCGCGGTCGAGGCGCTCAAGGCGGGTGCCGACCTCCTGCTGTACGTGACAGTCGAGAACTCCGAGCTTGAGCTGCTCTACGAGCGCATCGAGGCCGAGCTTGCGGCGGACCGCTATCCCGAAGATCAGTTCGCCGCCTCGACGAAACGGATCCTCAGATACAAGCAGAAGTACTGCCTACTCCAAGAGCCGCATCGCCCCACGCCGGATCAGTGGGAAGACCTGCTGACAGAGTTGGCGCGGCCCGAGGATTACGACCGCACGGTGGCGCAAGCGCAGCGAGCGGCCATCATGCTCGCCGCCGGCGACGAGCTGCCGCTCCTCGACAAACGAATACTCTGTATCGCGCCCAACAGGATCCTCGACGACGCCGCCGCGGGATGGAGCTGGTTGCTTACAAAGACGTTCTGTGACGCGCTCGCCGACTTGCAACCCGATGGCCTCGAGTCGGTCCTGTTCTTTGAGCCGCCGGATGTGACTCAAATCTTCAACCGAGTGCAGCACTTCGTCACGCAGAGCGATGTGCTGGTGATGGCGACCTTCCACTCCTACTTTTCATTGGAGCAGCAGGCGCTCCTGGACACGCTCGCCGAGTCCTTCGATCTCCCGCTGGTCCATGTCAGTCTCGGCGTGCCGTTCGACCACCTCCGGAGCCCGGCAAACGTCACCACCATGTTGGCGTTGATGGGGGTGGTCCCGGCGACCCTCGAAGCCGGCGCGCAAATCCTTTTGGGCATGCAAGAGGCGGAGGGCAGTGTCGCGGCCTTGCCGCAGGAGATGCACGGTTTCTAACGCGAATCGAAGAAAAGCAGGTAGGAGAGGAGCGGGGCGCTCTCAGGGCAGGGGGGATCACTCGGGCGCCGAAGCTCGGCCAGATGAAAGACATACTCCCCCGCATTCGTGGCCCCCTCGACCCACTCGCCGGGCCACACTTCCCGCGTTCCCCCCTCGTAATGCAAGCGCCCGCCCAGGTGTGACATGCGGCAGACACAAAACGACGGCCGGCGAGACGACTCGGCGTAGCTCTCCTCGATGCCCGGCACGAACTCCAGCCCTCCCGGCAAGTCCTCCTCGCGCGGCCACGGCGGCGTGTCCGGCGAGCGCCTGACCAGAATCAGCCGCAGGCGTTCGCCCGAATCCAACAACGCCAGCAGGCACCCGGCGCCACCCTCCTGGTGACGCACGGCATAGCGCAGGAGCACGTCGTCGCCCGGCGCGAACGGAAACGGCGGCGCGGACTCGGGGTAGTCGAGGCGCACCTGCAACCGCTCACCGGAGCCGGACTCCAACAAAATGGTCATGGGGAGGGCGGCCTCTCGATCCACCCTGACCCGCAGCAGACTGTAACGTCCCTTGGCGCGGGTAAGCGCCAGCGCCTGAGCGCCGCGCGCGGAGGGCACGAGCCTCTCGACCAGAGGAGGCGGCAGCGGGGCGGCGCGAGCGAGCGGAAGATCCGGTGCGTGAACGGCTGGGGAGCAGCCAACGAGTCCATTGGCACCCACGACGGCCAGCGCGGTGAGCGCCAATGCCTGGACAAGCCGAACGAGCGGAGTGCTGAGCGGGGTGCTCGTCACGAGTCAGCGTATGGTGTTCAGGTCGATTCCGTTTTTCTTGGCGAAAGCCGCCAGCCCCATCCGGTTCAAGCTGCGAAGGGCGCGCGTGCTAATCTGCAAACGCACGAACCGCCCCTCTTCCGCGAACCAGATCTTCTTGCGCTGAATGTTCGGGTTCTGCTTGGTCTTGTTCTTGTTGTTGGCGTGAGAGACCTTGTTGGCCGTGTTGAACCGCTTACCCGTAAGTTTGCAACATCCCATCGTCTTGTATCCTTCTCCGCTCCCGCTCGAGAATCACACACCGCGCGGCGCGGGATTCCAAGGTGATTGCGCTCGGCACGCCCGTCCTTGAGGGACGGCGCGCGGGCCGAAAGCCATTAGCACTGCCGGCGCCCTGATGTCAAGCGGAGGACCAGGAACTCCGGGCGGTGGCCCACCTCGCGCTCGAACGGCACCACCACCCCCTCCACAAACCCCTGCGCGGCCTCCTCGCTCATGAGATTCACGGTCGATCCGCCAAAGCCACCCCCCGTGATCCTCGCCCCCAACGTGCCCGGCAGGGCACGCGCCAAGTCCACCAACAGGTCGATTTCAGGGCAGCTCACCTCGTAGTCATCACGGAGTGAATCGTGCGACGCGTTCATCAGCGCGCCGAACGTCACAAGATCCCCGCGCTCGAGGGCCACCACGCTCGCCGACACCCGCGCGTTCTCGCTGACCACGTGCCGGCAGCGGCGGTAGACCACCTCGCCCATTTGCGGGCGGGCGGTCTCGAGCAGCGCGCCGGCGGGCGCCACATCCCTGAGCGCCCGCAGCGTGGGATCGAGGGCCTTGAGAGCCTCGACCCCCTTTTCACACTGGCGCCGCCGCTCGTTGTAGGCCGAGTCCACGAGCGAATGTTTCACCCGACTGTTGCAGACGAGCAGACAATGGCGGCCGAGCGCGAGCGGCACCTGACGGTGCTCGAGGCTGCGACAGTCGAGCAGCAGGGCGTGGCCCTCGCGGCCCATGCGCGCGACGAACTGATCCATGATCCCACAGCGCACCCCCACGTAGTCGTTCTCGGCGCGCCGGCACAGGCACGCCATCGCGGGCCCGTCCAGCTCGAACCCCCACAACGTCTGCAAGGCGAGCGCCGTGGCCACCTCGAGCGCCGCCGAGGAGCTCAACCCGGCCCCCAGCGGCACATCGCCCGCGACCGCCATCTCGAGCCCCGTCAGCGGCACCCCGCGCGCGCCGAGCGCCCACAGCACAGCGCGGGGATAGTCGCTCCAACCGGGCCGGGCAGAGTCGCGCTCCTCCACGGCGCCCACCTCAAACCGCACCGTCTCATCGAAATCAACCGAGTGGATCACCACTTGCTCGTCGGCGCGCCGGCGGGCGGCCACCTCAATGCGACGGTCGATGGGCGTCGGAAGGACAAACCCATCGTTGTAGTCGGTGTGCTCGCCTATCAGGTTCACCCGTCCGGGTGCGGAGGCCAAAGCCACCCCGGGACCCGACCCGAACACCGCCCCGAAGCGCGCGCGCAAAGCCGCGCTGCGCCTAATTCGGCTTGTTTCTTGCAAACCTATCTCCCCTGCCGTTGCCCAAACCCACCGTTTTGCAATACGCTCTCTGTGCCCGACACGCAACCTGTGGGGCGACAATTAGGGCGACGTAGTGATTCATGGGCCAAGGAGGCATCAAGCATGGGGCGGGGATCAATCGAATTGAGGGACGGTATTCATTGGGTCGGGGCGCGCGATCCCGAGATGCGGCTCTTCGACCTGATCATGCACACCGAGCACGGCACGTCATACAACGCCTATCTGGTGCGCGGCAGTAAACACACGGCCTTGATCGAGATGGTCAAACAAGGGTTCGAAGCGTCGCTCTTGGACAACATCCGCGAGGTGATGGAGCCGCGCGAGATCGACTTCATCGTCTGCAACCACACCGAGCCCGACCACACCGGGGCGCTGGCGGCGCTCTTGGAGGCGGCGCCCCGCGCCACATTGGTGGCCACCGGACGCGGGGCCCACTTCCTGGGCGAACAACAGAACCGGGAGCTTGCAATCACAAAGGTCAAGGCCGGCGACTCGCTCGATCTGGGCGGGCGCACCTTGAGCTTCGTGCCGGCCCCGTTCCTACACTGGCCCGACTCCATGTTCACCTATCTCGAAGAGGACCACATCCTGTTCTCCGGCGACGTCTTCGGAGCGCACTTCTGCCCCCCACCGGGCGTGATCACCGACGACGCCCCCGGGATCGCGACCGAAGCGCTACACAAGGCGACGCGGCACTACTACCTGACCATCATGGCGCCGTTTGCCGGCCATCTGCAAAAGGGGCTCGCCAAGCTCGACGGCCTGACGCTCGCGATGCTGTGTCCCTCCCACGGGCCGGTGCGTCGCGCCGACGTCCAGGGGCTCGTGGAGCTGCATCGCGACTGGGCCACACCACGGAGCGCGCCGCTCGCGGTGGTCTTCTACGCCTCGATCTACGGCCACACCAAACAGCTCGCCGAGGCCGTCGCGCGAGGGCTCGAGGAGCGCGGTGTGCCCACGACACTCCTCGATCTGGAGTCAGCCGATCCGTGGACGGTGCTCCACACCAGCTGGGAGGCGGACATCATCGCGGTGGGCTCTCCCACCCTGAACGGCGGCCCGGCGCCCCATGCGGCGGCGGTGCTGGCCGGGCTCGATCCACACCGCGCCAAGGGCAAGCGCTTCCTCGCATTCGGCTCCTACGGCTGGAGCGGCGAGGCGGTCTCGCTACTCACCGAGAGAGCCGCCGCGCTCAAGATGACCACCATCGACTCCCCCCCATTGAGAGTGATCTTCGCGCCCACCGAAGAGGATCTGGCCCAAGCAACCGAGGCCGGCCACCGGCTTTCCGATCCGAGCTAGTTTCCACCCGGACAACCAGGGGCCTGCGAATAGCGTTGATTTTTCAACAAAAATGGCCGCTCAGAGCCCCTTGATTCCAGTGGGTTGGCTGATTGCTGACTCTCGACATCCCCACGCCCCCGCGCTTAGAATGCTTCTCGAGAGGTTGCAGACATCGGCAGGGGGTAACAATGAACACTCGGGCGGTCTTCAAGGCGGCGACTCTTCTTCTCCTCTCCTGGGCACTGGCCGCCTGCGAAGCCGACTCCTCGCGCGCGCGGCCCCTGCTCGTGGTGCACCTGTCCCCCGCCGACGGGGCCACCGGGGTCGAGCTCGAGACCCCCGTCCAGGTGGTGTTCTCGGAGGCCGTGGTGGCCGAGTCGGTCACCGGCGGCGAAGGGTTTTTCGTCCGCAACATCACCGACCCGCAAAACCCGAGCCGGGTGGCCGGCACATTCGCCTACGACGAAGAGCGCCACACCGCGGTGTTCACCCCCGCCGAGCCCTGGGCCTATTCGTCCACCTACGCAGTCTCGCTCACCACCGCCATCCTGCAAAAGGGCCGGCGCGGCTCCTCCTTGGGCCATCTGGCGACCGAAATCGAGGCCGCTTTCAGCACCCTCGATCCGGACACGCTCCGGGTGGTGCAGACCCACCCCGGCAGCGAGAGCACCGGGGTGGGGGTGGCCGAGCCGGTGCGCGTCGTGTTCTCCCACCCGGTGGACACCGCGACGGTGGCCTATGGGGAGTCGTTCACCGTCCATGATGTGACGGCGGTGGCCCCGGCCGAGGTGCCCATCGACGAAGACGGGCTCGTCTGGAGCGACGACGCTCGCACCGTGACCTTCACTCCGCAGGCGCCATACGGCTACAGCCGCGACCTCCTCGTGACTCTCACCTCCGACATTCGCACCCCGCTCGCGACACAGGCGAGCGGCGCTCTAGCCGCAACAAAGCAGATCCCGTTTAGCACACTCGACCCGCCGCCGCTGGCGTTGATCCACGCCGCCCCGGGCGGGAGCGGCGCACCGCGCGAGACAATGCCGGGCTCGGGGATCGCTGTACCCATCGTGCTGACCTTCAGCGAAGGCGTGCAACAAGCCACGATTGACATGAACGGCGACGGCCTGCTCGATGGGACGGACGGCGGCGCCATTCTGGTGGAAGACATCAGCGAGGATCTGCCCGCGCCCGTTCCGGTGGCCTGCCACGTCGAGTGGTTCAAGAGCGACGGAGAACCGGCCGAGGATGCCCCTCCCTTCACCGCCAACCCCGCGAACTATCTCGTGGGCCGCGACGTGACCCTCAAGCTGACCCCGGTGGACTTGCCCGACTACTCGCGCCTCTTGCGCGTGACCATCCGCGGCGAGCAAGATCCCACCGCACAGCCGCAGGAGGCCGTGGTCCTCTCGGATCGCGCCACACGTCACGGCGGCCGGCTCCCCGCAACCATCATCCACGAGCTACGCCTGGAGGACCCGCCGCCGCTCGGCGTTGAATTGGTCACGTCAGGCAGCGGCCAGGTGCCGCTTCGGCGCGAGTACGACTAGGCGGCCGACTCCATCGTGGTGGTCTTCACCGAAGGCGTCGCGCGCGGCGGCGAGGACGATCTGGCCCAATTCGGGCTTGTGACCTTCGAGGACGTCACCGGGCTTGACGATCCGCGCGCGGGCGAGGCTCACTCCCCCATCGACGGCCTGTTCGAGTGGAACGCCGGGGACGCCCCGCCGGGCAGCGATCTCATCGGCGCCGACGACACGCTGGTGTTCGAGCCGTCTCTCCCGCTTGGTTACGGCACAATGGTGCGGGTCACGTTGCGCGGTGAGGAGGAGGAGGCCACCGGGCTGCTCAGCGACCGCGCCACCTTCCGCGGGGGCCGGCTCGCGGACACCAAGATCTACCTCTTGGAGGTGGAGTCCATCCCCGATTTGAGCGTGGTCTCGACCCAACCGAGCGCCGACGAGGACGCGGCCCCCCTCAACACGCCGGTGATGGTGCGCTTCTCGGAAGCCGTCGATTGCGCGACCCTGACGCGCGGCGTCGACAACGAGACGTTTGGGGTGACATTCGCCGCCACCGACCCGCTGGCGCCGGGAGCGCCGGTGCCGGGTTCCTTCCTGCCGGACTGCGTCGAGGGTGTTGCGCTTTTGACATTCGTCCCCTCCCCGGATCTCAAGTACAGCCGGGACATCGAAGTGACCCTGAGCGATCAGGTGACCGGCTTGCGGGGGCGCGACGCCAACCCGCACTCCACCTCGCCGCAAGGTCGCCTCGCCAACGGTCACCGGCTCACGTTCAGCACCCTCGATCCACCGCCGCTCGAGGTGCGCTCGGTGATGGGCAGCGCCGGCGGAGCGACCCTGTTGCGCGACGTCGACGGCGAGCCCGAGGGAGTTGAGATCCGTTTCTCGGAGGGGGTCCGCCGCTATGTGGGCGCGGGAGACCCAAACGACCCGGGTGATCCTGCGCCCCTCCTTGCGCGGCTTGTGATCGACGACGTGACCGGGCTCGACGAAGGCGCCCTCGCCGCCGGGCTCAGCAACGGCGTCATGGACGGCGACCTTGTCTGGAACGCGGACGACCACGATTGGAGAGATGAAAACGCGCAAGTCGGTGCCGACGACACCGTTTGGTTTTTCCCCGAGGCCGGGTGGCCGTGGGGAACGCGACTCCGCGTGACGCTCAAGGGCCAGGAAGACGTGGCGGGCGACGCCAACCCGGTCTGGCTCGAGTCGGATCGCGCCACCGCGCGCGGCGGCGCCTTGCCGCAAGACGAGAGCCACTTCCTCGAGGTCGAGAGGCTGCCCGATCTCTTGGTCACCAAGGTGCTGCCGGGGGCCGACTCGGTGGGGATCCCACTCGATCACCCGATCGAGATCCATTTTTCGCAAGGGGTGGACTGCGCGAGCGTCGCGAGCGGACTGACTGTCGCGTTCGCGGCGAGCGACCCCGAGGCGCCGGGGCTCCCCATCGAGGGGCAGCTCACCTGCAGCGACGGGGACACGACGGCAAAGTTCACCCCCGAGGCACCCATCAAGTACAGCCGCGACGTGCTGGTGGAGCTCTCCTCCGAGGTCCGCGACTTACGGGCGATCACCGATCCCGCGCATCTCCTGGCCGATCCGCTGCAAGGCCACCTGCGAACAGGGTGGTCCGGCGGCTACCGCACCATCGATCCGCCCCCTCTTCAAGTGCGGGCGGTCCAGGGCAGTCAAGGCGGCGCGCTCCTCGCGCGTAATGTGGGCGGAGATCCCTCGGGCGAGGCTCCCGAGGCAGTCGTCGTGAACTTTTCCGAGGGGGTGAGACGCTACGGGGGCGGCGAGGAGGGCCGCCTCGCGCTCCTCGAGCGGCTGGTGGTGGAGGACATCACCGGGGCAGCGGCCGGGGAACGCGGCGAGGCGGTCCCAGGGAGCTTCACCTGGAACGCGCCCGACCTGGAGTGGGCTGATGAGGACGCGCTGGTGGGCGCCGACCATACGGTGGTCTTTGCTCCCGACGCCCCCTGGGCATGGGGCGCGCGGCTTCAGGTGGCCCTCGAGGGCCGCCTGGGCGCCGACGGAGCGCCCAACGCCGTCCGGCTCGAGTCGGATCGCGCCACGGCGCGCGGCGGGTATCTGCCCGAGAGTGAGCGGCACCTCCTCGAGGTCGAATCACTACCGGACCTGGTGGTGGTGATGATGCGGCCGGGCGCCGAGGCCACCGGCGTTCCGCTCGACCAGCCCATCGAACTCTCCTTCAGCGAGGGGGTCGATTGCGCGAGTGTCGCAAGCGGCCTCGAGGTGCGCTTCGCCACCAACGATCCCGAGACCCCCGACACGCCGGTGGCGGGCGCGCTCGCCTGCGAGGATGGTGACGAGACGGTGGTGTTCACTCCTGATGTGCCCATCAAGTACAGCCGCGACGTGCTGGTGGATCTCTCCTCCGAGGTCCGCGGGATCCGCGCCGTCAACGCCCACCCGGAGGCCGATCCGCTGCAAGGCCACCTCCGCGACGGCTGGGCGGGCGGTTATCGCACCATCGATCCACCACCTCTTCAGGTCCGCTCGGTCAAGGGCCGGGAGGGTCGCACAATTCTCGCGCGCGACGTGGGCGAGGACCCGTCGAGCGAAGAGCCGGAGGCGATCGTGGTGCGCTTCTCCGAGGGAGTGCGGCGCTACTACGACGCCGGCGGCGGCGAGGATCACGCCGCCCTCCTCGAGCGGCTGGTGGTGGAGGACATCACCGCGGACGCGGGCGGCGCCGACGGCGGCGTGGTGGTGGACGGAAGCCTCGCCTGGAACGCCCCGGATCGAGAGTGGGCCGACGAGGAGCGCCTGATCGGCGCCGACCATACTCTCGTCTTCACCCCGGCCACTCCGTGGCTGTGGGGGACCGAGCTGCGCGTTACCCTCAACGGCCTACTCGACGACACGGGGGCGCCGAACACCCGCTGGCTCGAGTCTGACCGGGCCACGGCCCGCGGTGGCCGACTGGACGGCACCGAGCAACGCGCGCTGAGTGTCGCCGCGCTCTCCGATCTGGTCGTCGTCTCGATGTCGCCGGGAGACGGCGCCGAACGAATCCCACTCGACCAGCCGATCACGCTCGAGTTCTCCGAGGGAGTCGATTGCGCCAGCGTTGAGACCGGCCTCACGGTGAGCTTCGCCGGGACCGATCCCGAGCTCCCGGGGGTCTCGATCCCGGGACAGCTCGAGTGCCTCGACGGTGAGACTGAAATAGTCTTCACCCCCAATCCGCCTCTCAAGTACAGCCGCGACGTGCTGGTAGAGCTCTCCTCCGAGGTCCGCGGGCTTCGCGCCGTCAACGCCCACCCGGAGGCCGATCCGCTGCAAGGGCGCCTCCGCGACGGCTGGGCGGGCGGTTATCGCACCATCGATCCACCGCCGCTGATGGTGTTGACGGTGCAAGGGAGCACCGGGTCGGCGGTGCTGCGGCGCGACCTCGACGAAGATCCGGAGAGTGTGGTCCCCGAGGGGCTCTTGATACGCTTCTCCGAGGGTGTGCGACGTTATTTCGACTCTGAGGGCGAAGAGATTCTCTTAGCCATGCTGGATCGTCTGGTGGTGGAGGACATCACCGGCCTCGACGAGAGCCAGCTCGAGTCGGGGATGAGCAACGGGGTGATCCCCGGCGGGCTCGTCTGGAACGCCCCCGACCTGGAGTGGCGTGACGAGGGCGCCCTCATCGGAGCCGACGACTCGGTGATCTTCACCCCTCATGCGCCCTGGCAGTGGGGGACGCGGCTCCGCGTGACCCTCAAGGGGTACGAGGTGGAAGACGCCCCACCTGTCCATGTCTGGCTCGAGTCGGATCGGGCCACGACGCGCGGCGGCTATCTGCCGACAACCGAGCGCCACATCCTCGAGGTCGAGCAGCTCGCGGATCTCACGGTGGTTTCGGTGTCACCCGGAGCAAACGAGCAAAACATCCCGCTCGCGCAGCCCATCACGATCACCTTCTCCGAGGGGGTCGAGTGCGCGAGCGTCGCGACCGGCCTCACCGTGCGCTTCGCCGAGAGTGATGACGAAGCGCCGGGGGAGTTGATCGCCGGAGAACTCATATGTAGCGACGGCGAGACCACGGCGGTGTTCACCCCCGACGACCCCATCGAGTACAGCCGCGACGTCATGATCGCGCTCGAGTCCGAGGTGCGCAGTCTCTCCGCGATCAACGTCAACGGATACGGTGACCCGCTGCAAGGTCACTTGCGCGGCGGTTGGACGGGGAGTTACAGCACGCTCGATCCCCCTCCGCTGGGGATCACGGTCGTCGCGAGCGAGAGCGGCGAGCAACCGATGTTGCGTGATGACGCCCTCGTCGTCGTGTTCACGGAACCGGTCGCGCAAGAGAGCGCGGTCTTGGGCACGACGGTGCTGGTGGAGGATGTCACGGGGCTCCCCGATCCCGGCCACGCGCCGGCTCACGGCCCCATCCCGGGCAGCGTTCAATGGACCTCCGGCGACGTGCTGCGTTTCTCCGCTGACACCGCGCAGTTCACCTACGGCACGCGCCTCCGCCTGACCCTGCGCGGCGAAGCGGACCCCTCGACACCCGCGATCCATTCCGAGCGGGCCACCGCGCTCGGCGGCCGACTACCGCAAGATTTCGTGGTCGTGATGGGGATCGAGAGGCTGCCGGAGCTGTATGTGAGGCACACCTCCCCCGGCCACCTGGCGGCGTCTGTGCCCCACACCACCGATAGCCTCGAAGTCACGTTCGCGCGCCCCCCCTCTTGCGCCTCCATCAACGGCGCCACCTCGACGGTCTCCTACGACGACGGCGTGTTCGAGACCGACCCGCTGGACGGCGGCGGCGTTATCGAGGGCGCGTGGAGCTGCCTCACAGACGACGCGACGGTGACCTTCACCGCCGCCGAGCCGTTTGGCTGGGGCCGCAGAATCCTCGTGACGCTGTCGAGTGAGATAGTCGACGCGCGCGCCGAAGGAGCGGCGGTCAACGAGCTGGATGACGCCCAGGGGCGACTGATTCCCGAGTACCGGTTCGGGTTCGGCACCGAGCACATCCGGCGGCTGCAAATCCTCGCCACAAACGCCGGCGGGACGGTGGGGTTTGCCAGAAGCCGGAACATCATCGTGGCGTTTGATCGGGAGGTGGACTGCGCCCGAGTCACCTCCGAGACATTTTTCATCAACCGCGGGCTCGAAGAAGATCCCGCCAACCGGCTGGAGGCCACGCTCCACTGCGACGGCGAGGCGGCCGAGACGGTTGAACTCGCGCCGGTGGACGACACCGATGATCTGCGCTGCGACGGCTTTGGGCTGTGCTATGACACCGCCTACACCTTCACGCTGGTGGGGGGCGCCGAGGGCATCTGCGTGCCGGAGAAGGACGCGCGCGATCCCTCCGACGACGGCTGCCTGCCGTCGCCTTCAGCGACCTACAGCTTCCGCACCGAGCAGGTCCCACAGCTCGCGGCTACTCTCTATCCGCCCCATAACACCGATTTCATCTCGACGCTCGAGCGACCGACCGTAACCTTCAGCAACTCCATCGTACAGGCCACGGTGACCGAAGATCTGCCGCCCTCGCACCCGCTCTCTCCCGAGCCCGACGGGGTGGTGCCCAACATCTGTCTCGTCCAAGGTCGCAACGAGACCGACTGCGAGTCGCCCGACGCGGTGCCGCTGGCCGGCTACGAGTTCTCCGAGGCCGACCGCGTGGTGACCGTCATCCCCGCGACGGCGCTCGATCCGGAGAGCTTCTACACCCTGGTGGTCTCCACCGATGTGGAGGACGTGACCGGGGTGCGCCTGTCGAGCTTCCACACCTCGAGCTTCAAGACCGCTTCGGCCGGCTTCCTGGCGGGGGTGGTGGTCCACAACCAAGACGACGTCAACAACCTCCACCTGACCGCGCTGTTCGGGCAAGACGTGAACGTGGCGAGCCTCCACGAGGGGACGTTCTATCTCACCCACAAGGATGAATTCGGCGCGACGGCGCTCTTGCCCGCCACCGTCACCGTCGGCAGCCGCACCGCCGCGGTCTGCGACCCGGCGACGACCGGCAACCTCAACTGCGACAAGGCCACTCTCGTGCCCGATTTGATGGCCTTGTTCGCCTGCGGCCCGCTGGCGGCCGAACACACCGCCGACGACGGCGTCTTGAGCAGCGGCTCGCGGATCTTCGCCGCCGACTCCTACAGCTTCACCACCGCCGACCGGGGCAAATACGTCTACGTGGAGAGCGGGCACAACATCGCCAACAACGGCAGCTTCCGCATCGACGCGGTGAGCGCCGGGAAGGCCCTGCTGGACGGCACCGGGTTCGCGACTGAGGAACATCTCTCGTGGAGCCTGACACTCACCTCCAACGCCTTGCCGGGAAACAGCCTCATGACCGCCCACCTCTCCCCCGTGATAAGAAGCGCCGACGGAACGGCCAACGTGACTCCGAGCCCCGGCCACCGGGAGTTCCTGCAGCAGTTCATCACCGGCGGCGAGACGTTGCTCGAGGGAGTCACCTACTCGAACGAGGCGGTGGGCCCCAACCAGCTCAGTAACGCTGACGAGGTGCCGGTCAACGCCTGGTTCGACCTCCACCTCAAACAACCGGTGGACTCGGAGACCTTGAGTACCCACACCATCTACCTGGCCGACGGTCGCGGCCGGGACGGGCAGGTCATGAGCGACACGAGACTCTTCAGCGTTACCACACCCGGCACGTTCGTTGTGGGGCGGGACGAGGGGAAACGGATCGCCATCCGCGGCTCCGGTGTGACCGACGGCGTTTATCGAATCGCCAGCGTCTGGAATGATCAGATGGTCGCGTTGATCATGAGCGACACGTTCACGAGCGACGCAACGCAGCTCCACTGGGAGCGCCGGAGCATGGACTACACGCTCCAGGCGACGAATGGCGGGTCCCGTGTGCGGATTCAACCGTCGAGCGCGCTTCCCCACCATGCGGACTACCGTGGCCGCCACGCCTCCGTCGTCGAGGGCACCAATGTGGTGAGCCTCGATCCGACACGGTCCCACTTCCGCTTTCGATCGGAGCGCGACCTCGGACGCCACTTGACCCTCACCGGCTCAGCGCTCGGCAACACCCGGCGGAGGCGTATCACAGCGATCCTGCCGGACGACAAACAGGTGGTGGTGGACGGCCCCGCGTTCGCGGCCACCGAGTCCGATCTCTCCTGGGCCATCAAGGGCGAGTCGGATTACCATGAGCTCGTGCTGGTGGGCCGCAGTACCACCGCGCCGGAGAACTACATCGCCGACATCAACGGCGACCCTCTGGCGGGGATGCGGCGCTTCCGGTTCACGACGAGCCCGGAGACGCTCGTGTGGCCGACACCGGCCTCCGGGCACGCACTCCATCGCCTGATGAGCCCGTCGGTGCTCTTCTCGCGCGGGATCCGGTTCGCGAGCATCGACGAAAATACGACCTTCTTCAGCCAGGCCGGGGAGCGCGTACCGGCGATGATCGGCTACTCGCCGCAACGCGATGACACCGTCCTCCTGACCCCGCTGCCGGCACTCAGAGCCGGAGTTGAAGCGACGCTCACGGTCACCGAGGGGGTGCGGGACTTCCGCGGCAACCCGGTGAACGCCGTCGTGCACGACTTCGGTGCGGTGGCGAGCACTCCGGAGATCGAGGAGCTGACACCCACCGGCATGCCCCACGTGACCCCCACGGGCGGCATCATCGCCGGACGCCGGATCTTCAGACTGGCCTGGCCGGCCGCGCCGGGCGGCCGCAACCTCGTGATCCCGGCGACCATCCACCAGGACTCGACCCGCCTCCTGCAGCGCGAAGAGCTGGGCACCGGCGGCACCGTCTTCGCCGGGGGAGGGCTTTTCGAGATTCCTTCGCCGGGAGTCTTTCTGGCCGGCCGCGACGAGGGGCGGGTCGTGAGGCTCGCGGGCTCCACCTCTGGCAATGACGGTTACTACCTGATCGACGAGGTCCTGGACCCCACGGTCGTGGCGCTCGCGACCACGTTCGAGGCCGGCGAAGCCGCTCTCGGGTGGGAGCTGCTCGCGCCCATCGACTACGAGGTCGCCTATATGTCGGGCGACGACGGGAGCAGCGCGGTGGACCTCGTCCCCACCCAATCCATGCAGGCCGGCAAGACAGTGCGGCTCACGCTTGACGGGGCCAAAATCGCCAGCAAGTACCAGGTCGCCCTGGACGCCGTGGCGGAGCACGATTACACGGTGGAGGCGGTGGCGCCGGAGCTGCTGGAGGTGCTGGGCGACCGGGTGGCGGGCCCGGCCTTGTCGCTCGAGGCGGCCACCGACGTCGTGCCCGACACCGCGATAGTGCTGGTGTTCGACAAGGCCATCGCCCGAGACTCCATCTCCCACGCCACCGTGCTCCTGCACGATGACCTCGGGGGGCTCGTGCGCTTCGCCCACACCGTCCTCGACAACCGGGTGGTGATCACGCCGGCGGCGCCGCTACGACACCCGCTGAGCCCCTACGCACTGACGGTTACCACGGGAGTCACCGATGAGGCCGGCACTCCATTGGCCGCGTTGCAGCAGGTCGACTTTTCAGTCGACGACACTCCCCCCCAGCTCCTGGCCACCTCACCTATCCACGGCGCAGGCGGAGTCAGCGTCGCGCATGTGCTGAGCGCGACCTTCGACAAGCGAATGGATCCACTCTCGCTCTTCGGCGCCACCATGTGGCGCGAGGGCACCTTCACGGTCGCTTTCGATCTTCCACCGGCCTGCAACGCCGGCCTCCACGATGAGCTCTTCGGCTGTGTCACACTCGAGCCATGCGGGCGAGTTGTCCGGTTCGCGCCACAGCACCCCGACCACCTCATCGACGAACAAGAGTTCACCGCCGCCATCAGCGGGCTCGTCACCGACCGGGCCGGCAATCCCTTGGACGGCGGGACGTACGCCTTCAACTTCAACACCCTCGGCGGCGACTCCGCCGGCCCGGTGGCGCTCTGCGCGGAGCTGCCCCTGGTGGCCGCCGACCGCCTGGCCGACATCCACTTGAGCAAGCCTGTCACCGAGGCATCGCTGCTCGCTGAGACGGTGGTGATCTTCCACGCCGACACCGGCGACCAGGTGACCGGGGTGGTGAGCCTGGAGGCCGGCGGCACCGTCGTCCGCTTCACCGCCGACGACGACTTCATGCCGTTCACCACCTACGGCATCACTCTGTTTGCCGATCCGGAGGACTCGGAAGGCAACCCCCTATATGAGCCGCTCCAGCTGTTCTTCAGTATCGTACCATAATCGTCGGCCCATCCTGGTATTCGCGCGCGGATTCACGCACATCTGCGGCGTCACCTGCACCGAATTAGTGCTCGACTTAAGCGCTGCTACGACTGCGCCTAATTCGGCTTGTTTCCTTGCACATGCACGCGACTCCACACGCTCGGTCCTCAGAACGAAC
>PWKZ01000062.1 GCA_003559575.1 Bradymonadales bacterium
CCTTCACCAAATCGATGCTCGACGTAGCGCTGCTACGACTGCGCTCGATTTGGCTTGTTTCCTTGCACTTGCACCCGCCTCACTCCCCTCGGTCCACGGACGCGGTGGAGGATTGAGGGGGCAACCGCATCTTATTTTTTGGTCGCGGGCTTTGCCCGCGAGCTGGGGTGGAGCACCTCATCCGCGGTCGGGTTCAACCGACCGTCTTAGGCGCTACGGTTCTGGCCGAGCCCGGGCTCGGGCTCGGGCTCGGGCTCGGGCTCGGGCACGATTATGGGCCCAATCCTCAATCCTCAATCCTCAATCGTTGATCCGGGGCGCGACTTGGCGTATCGTGGCGCGCCACGCGGGCCTACTCATACTCGTGGTCCGCCTGGGTGCGACATCACTCGAAGCTCGCGCGTGGAGCTTCCCCCTCCCGGACTGCCCCTGTGGATTGGGGGCGCGAGGAGATCATTTGTGAGTGCCGAGCCACGGGCTTTCGATCTCCAGCCACCGCCGGTGGTTCTGTTCGTCGGCAATTATGGCAGCGGCAAGACCGAAGTCGCCGTCAATTACGCCATCGCGCTCGCGGACGGTGGCGCGCGCGTTCGCATCGCCGATCTCGATCTCGTCAACCCCTACTTTCGGTGTCGTGAGGCTCGTGATCTGCTGGCCGCGCACGGAGTCGCCTCGGTTCTCCCGAGCGAGGAAATGATGCACGCCGACCTGCCCATCCTGACTCCCGAGGTGAAAGGGATGGTGCAGCACGGGGAGGGGTTTAGCGTTCTGGACGTGGGCGGCGACGACGTGGGGGCGACCGTCCTCGCGAGCCTCGCGCCGGCGTTTCGAGATCGCGGCCATGAGCTGCTCATGGTCGTCAACGAGCGGCGCCCGTTCACCGAGACGGCGGAGGCGGTGCTCAAGATCATGAACGAGATCGAGCGCGCTTCGCAGCTAAAGATCACAGGGCTCGTCAGTAACGCTCATCTGATCGAAGAGACGACTCCGGAGACGGTCTACTCCGGGCTCGCATTGACCCGCGAGGTCAGTGCGCTAAGCTCTCTCCCGCTGCGGTTCGTCGCGGTGATGGAAGAGGTCGCCGATTCCCTCGAGAGCGCGCGGCTCGGAGGCGCGTCGTTACTACGAATGCAGCGGCGGCTCCTGCCGCCCTGGCGACGGAAGACCGAAACAGGGAGCAGCACCTTCAGCCTGTGCGGCAAGGTTTGAGGACGCTCGGAAACTTCTCGCGAGTCGTCCCCGTGGATTTGGAGGAGGCGATGCCTCGAGTGGTGATAAAGCGAGATAGCTGCAAGGGCTGCGAGCTGTGCGTAGCCGCCTGCCCGCAGCGAATCCTGGCGATGTCCAAGGAGATCAACCTCAAAGGCTACTTCTACGCCAAGGTAGTCGAGCCGCCGCGCTGCATCGGCTGTCGGATGTGCGCGCTGACCTGTCCCGATGTGGCCATTGAGATCGGAGTCTCCGGGGCACAGTACAACTTCTTCGAGGAGTAGGAGCGAGGCTCATGGCCAAAAGGCTGATGAAGGGTGCCGAGGCGATCGGTGAGGCGGCCATTCGAGCGCACTGCCGCGCCTACTTCTGTTACCCGATCACGCCACAAACCGAGGTGGCCGAATATCTCGTCAGGAGAATGCCGGAGGTGGACGGGGTCTTTCTGCAGGCAGAGAGCGAGTTGGCGGCGTCAAACATGCTTTTTGGGGCCGCGGCGGCCGGCGCGCGGGTCTTCACCTCCTCGTCGTCACCCGGGATCGCGCTCATGTCGGAGGCGATCTCCTACATCGCCGCCGCCGAGCTGCCCACGGTGTTCGTCAACATCATGCGCTGCGGCCCCGGCCTGGGCGGAATCCTGCCGGCGCAAGGCGACTACCTGAACGCCACCAAGGGCGGCGGCCACGGCGACTACCACTGCATCGTGCTGGCGCCGGCGAGCGTCCAGGAGGCGGTCGATCTCACCATGTCGGCGTTCGAGTTGGCCGAGACCTACCGCACGCCGGTCTTCGTCCTCGGCGACGGACTCATCGGGCAGATGATGGAACCGGTGGAGTTCAAGGAGGGAGTGGTCAACCCGCCGCCGGAGCGACCCTGGGCCACCACCGGCTGCAAAGACCGCGATCCGAACCTCGTCAAGACGCTCTTCCTGGACCCCGCCGCGCTCGAGGTCCACAACCGCAAGCTGGCCGCCAAGTATCGCGAGATCCGCGCCAACGAGGTGCGCTTCGAGCGCTACAACATGGACTCTCGCCCGGAGACCGTGATGGTCGCCTACGGGACGGTGGCCCGAATCTGCAAGACGGCCATCGACTTCCTCAAGGAGAAGGGGCACGAGGTGGGGTTGGTGCGCCCGATAACCCTCTATCCTTTCCCGCACGAGGAGCTGCTGGCGATCGCCCGGGATGAGGCCACCCGCAATGTTCTTGTGGTTGAGATGAGCAACGGGCAGATGCTCGAGGATGTGGAACGGGCGACTCGATTTTTGAAACCGATCTCGTTTTTCGGGCGGCAAGGGGGCATCGTCCCGGCGCCCGAAGAGGTCGTGCGAGAGCTTGAGCTATTGGCTAGCTAACTGTCAGCAACCAGCCAAGCTGCTGGAATCACGGGGCCTGCGCTGAAAGCTGATAGCACCCGCGGGAGCCGGGCTTTCTGGATGGAAACCAGCTAGTGGGAGGACCAATGGAGGTCATTTTCAAACGCCCCGAGGCGCTCACCGCGACTCCGACACACTACTGTCCGGGGTGCAGCCACGGCATCATCCATCGCCTGGTGGCCGAAACACTCGATGAGCTTGGGCTCAGGGAGCGCGCGGTCGGGGTCGCGCCGGTGGGCTGCTCGGTGTTGGCCTACAACTACTTCAACTGTGACTTTCAGGAGGCGGCCCACGGGAGGGCGCCGGCGTTTGCCACCGGGATCAAAAGGGTGCGGCCGGACCTCATCGTCTTCACCTATCAGGGGGACGGCGATCTCGCCAGCATCGGGATGGCCGAGATCGTTCACGCCGCCAACCGCGGCGAGAAGTTCACCACGATCTTCGTCAACAACGCGGTCTATGGGATGACCGGGGGCCAGATGGCGCCCACCACCTTGTCGGAGCAGGTCACCACCACCTGCCCGATGGGGCGCGACACGAGCGACGTGGGGCACCCCATTCGAGTCGCCGAGCTGCTCGCCTCGCTCGAGACCCCGGCCTATGTGGCGCGGGTCTCGGCCCACCGGCCGCACGATATCGTCGCCGCGCGGCGAGCCATCCGCAAGGCGTTTCAGTATCAAGCCGAGGGCCTCTGCTTCAGCCTGGTCGAGGTGTTGGCCACCTGTCCCACCAACTGGGGCAAGACCTCGAGCGATGCGGTCGAGTGGCTCGAAAAGAACATGATCCCGTACTTTCCGCTCGGCGAGCTCAAGACACCGGGAGATGACTCCGTGGCCGGCTTGACGGAGGGCCTGTAATGCAAGACGAATGCAAGTTCGCGGGCTTCGGTGGCCAGGGGATCATGACCGTCGGGCGCCTCCTGGCGCTCGCGGGGCTTCAGGCCGAGCGGGAAGTCATCTGGATCCCGAGCTACGGTCCCGAGATGCGCGGTGGGACGGCGTACTGCACGGTGGTGATAAGCGGCCTGCCCATCGGCTCGCCGATTATCAACACCCCGGGCAGCCTGGTGGCCATGAACCGCCCCTCGCTTGAAAAGTTTGCTCCCACGGTACGCCCGGGGGGCGTGATCATCATCAACAGCTCGCTCATTCCGGTCTCCGTGCCGCGTGACGACGTCGACGTCCTCGAGGTGCCGTGCAATCAGATAGCCCTCGAGATCGGCAGCGTCCGCTCGGCCTCGATGGTCGCCTTGGGAGCGCTCGCGGCGCGCTCGGCGATAGTGCCGTTCGAGACCCTCTGCGAGGTGATCGAGAGCGAGTTCAAACGCAAGGCCGAGGTGGCCCGGATGAACCTCGCCGCGCTCGAGCGCGGGGCCGAGGTCGCGCGGGAAAAACCACGCTTTGAGCCGCCGGCGGCGGACGCATGACGAACACCGGCCCCCTTTGGCGGGGTGCTCGCACGAGGCGAAGATGAACCATGATTTCTCAGAACTCGAAGGGATCCTCGCTCGCTATCCGAAGGCCCCCGCGAGTCTCGTGATGCTCTTGCAGGACATCCAAGAGGCCTACAACTACTTGCCCTGTGAAGCGCTTCAGCAGGTGGCGGATGAGCTGAAGGTGCCGCACTCGCAGGTTTTCAGCGTGGCGACCTTTTACAAGGTATTCAGCCTGACGCCCAAAGGCCGCACGATCGTGCGAGTCTGCAAAGGGACCGCCTGCCATGTGCGCGGCGCGCAGCTCATCACCGACGAGTGCGAGCGGCTGCTGGGCCTTCGCCCCGGCGAGACCGCCGACGATCTCGAGTTCACGCTCGAGGTGGTCAACTGTGTCGGCGCGTGCGCCATGGCTCCGGTGGTGGTGGTGGGGGAGAAATACCACGGTGCGGTGAAGCCGAACCGCGTTCGGAAGGTGTTGGGGGTTAAGCGATGCTGATTGAAAGCGTGGCGGCGCTCCGCGCGCGCCAAGCGGAGTTGAGCGAGCTGTGGGCGGGCCTCGAGCGACGCGTGCTCGTGTGCGCCGGGACCGGCTGTGTCGCCGGCGGGGCGCTCGAGGTGCACGCGGCGCTCACGCAAGCGACCGAGGAGAGCGCGCTCGATGTCTCGCTCGAGCTGTCCTCGTGTGCGGATCGAGATGGCCCGGGCGGTACTCTGTTGGTCGAGAGCGGGTGCCATGGGTTCTGCGAGTTGGGGCCGCTCGTGCACATCCTGCCCGACGACATCCTCTACACGCGCGTGCGGCCGAAGGACGCCGCGGCGATAGTCGAGAAGACCCTCGGCGCGGGCGAAGTGATCGATCGGCTACTCTACAAGGATCCCGTCAGCAAGGAGCCGCGTCAAGGGCACGGCGAGATGGGTTTTTATGCGCATCAAAAGCGGGTCGTTCTGGCGCGTTGCGGGGAGGTCTCGCCCGCGAGCCTCGACTCGTACCTGGCCACCGGCGGGTTTTGCGCCTTGGCCACGGCGCTCGACACGCTGACTCCCGAGGAGGTCCTCCGAGAGGTGGAGCAAAGCGGTCTTCGCGGGCGTGGCGGCGGCGGGTTTTCGACCGGGCGCAAGTGGAGGAGCGCGCTCCGGGCGCGCGAGGCGCGTCCAGACAGTCGCTTGCATGTCATCTGCAACGGAGATGAAGGCGATCCCGGGGCTTTCATGGATCGCTCGATCATGGAGGGCGATCCCTTCGCGGTGCTGGAGGGCATGGCCCTCGGCGCCTTCGCCCTTGGATCCACGCGCGGCTACATATATGTGCGCCACGAGTATCCGCTGGCGGTGCGCCGTCTCGAGCGGGCCATCGCGGTGTTGCGCGACGCGGGCCTGCTCGGAGAGCGCATCCTCGGGTGCGATTTTTCGTTCGACTTGGAGCTTACTCGGGGGGGCGGCGCGTTCGTCTGTGGCGAGTCGAGCGCGCTGATGCGATCCATCGAGGGCAAACCGGGCGAGCCGCGCGCCAAGTACACTCACTCCACCGACCGCGGCTTGTTCGACGAACCCACCGTGCTCAACAACGTGGAGACATGGGCGCTCGTGCCCTACATCGTGGACCACGGCGCGGCCCATTTTGCCGCAATCGGCACCGAGCGCTCCCCCGGCACCAAGGCGTTCTCGCTCGTGGGCAAGGTGAACAACACCGGGCTGGTGGAGGTCCCGATGGGGACCACTTTGAGGCGGATAATCTTCGAGATCGGCGGCGGGATTCAGAAGGGCAGGGCGTTCAAGGCGGTGCAAACCGGCGGCCCCTCCGGCGGCTGCCTGCCGGCCGAGAAGCTGGATTTGCCGGTGGACTTCGACACCTTGACCGCCGCAGGCTCGATGATGGGCTCGGGTGGCATGATCGTCATGGACGAGCGCACCTGCATGGTCGACGTGGCCAAGTACTTCATCGACTTCTTGATGGGCGAGTCGTGCGGCAAGTGCGTCCCGTGCCGTGAAGGGCTCGGTCAGCTCTCTTCGCTACTCGCCCAGGTGACCCGTGGGGAGGGCTCCGAGTCGCTCCTCTCCAAGGTCGAGTCGCTCGCGGAGACGATGGAGTTGGCGAGTCTCTGTGCTCTCGGCCGCTCGGCGCCCAACCCGGTGTTGAGCACGCTCGCGTATTTCAGGGACGAGTACCTCCAACACATTGAGAAACAGCGCTGTCCGGCAGGGGTCTGCAAGGCCCTCGTGACGTACCGAATCACCGAGGCCTGTACCGGCTGTGAGGCCTGTCGTAAGGCCTGTCCGGTCGGAGCCATCACGGGGGAGAAGAAGGTTCTGCATGTGATCGACGACGCGCTGTGCACGCGCTGTGGCGCATGTGAGGCGGTCTGCGCGTTCGATGCGGTTTTGGTGGAGTAGGCGATGCATTCGATGCAACTCAATGGGCGCTTGGTGAACTTCGAGGCCGGGCAAACTCTGCTCGAGGTGGCGCGGGCGAATGAAGTTCCGATCCCAACCCTGTGCCACCACCCGGGGCTCGAGAGCCACGGTGGCTGCCGGCTGTGCGTGGTCGAGGTGACGCGGGCGGAGTGGGACGGATGGTGGCGGATGGTCTCGGCTTGCGAGTTCCCCGCCGCCGACGATCTGATCGTCGCCACCGAGAGCGAGAGGCTCTCGCGCACGCGGCGCAACGTGGTCGATCTCCTTCTGGCCCGCTGTCCCGAGACGCCGTTTACGGTCGCGCTCGGACGCGACTTCGGGCTCGCCAAGAGTTCCCTCGCGCCGCGGGCCGAGCCCGACGACTGCATCCTCTGCGGCCTGTGCGTGAGGGTCTGCGCGGCGGTGGGGGCGCACGCCATTGCCGGGGCCGATCGTGGTGTGCACAAGCAGGTGGGGCCGCCCTACGCGCCGCCCTCTTTCGAGCGGCCGCCCGGTCTGGCGCCTGCCGGTGACTGCATCGGATGCCTGTGTTGTGCCGAGATCTGCCCCACCGGGCATATCCGTTATGAAAACAACGCTCAGGGACGCGAGATTTGGGGCCGATCATTCCGGGTAGTCGAGTGCGCGAGCTGCGGAGCACCTCTCGGGACCCCGGAGCAGCTTGACCACTTTGCCGCCAGGAGTGGGCTCTCGCGTGACTATTTCGAGCGCTGTGATGCGTGCTCGAAACTGGACACCGCGCGCGCCTTTGACCAACAGGTGATGGGTGAGGGGACGTCATGAGTGAGGCCAAGCGTTTGTTCGTCACTCCGGGCCGCTGCATCGGCTGCCGAGGTTGCGAGATCGCCTGCGCGTTCGCGCATCCGGTTCGGCGGCCGGGGGGCCATCGGCCGAGTGACCAACCCGGCAAGAGCCGCATCCGGACATTCCCCATGAGCGCCGAGCGCCATGTGCCCGTGGTTTGCTTGCAGTGCGAGGAGGCGGCCTGCCAGGCGGTATGTCCCACCGGGGCGCTCCAGCGCAACGAGGCCAGCGGTGCGATCGAGGTGCTGACAGAGCGCTGCGTTCGTTGTATGATGTGTGTCGTTGCGTGCCCATTCGGCAACGTCCACGACGAACCGGCGATGCGGGAGATTGTCAAGTGCGATCTCTGCGGCGGCGATCCGGCGTGCGCAAAGTTTTGCCCCACCGCGGCGCTCGAGTACGCGGTGCGGCCCACTCGCAATCCACCACCCAAGCCGTTGCACTCGGTGGCGGGGGGGACGCGGGGGCAAATGGCCGGCGCTGTGTCGACCACGGGCCCGTCCGTGCGCTGAGGAGAGAGAGTCCATAAGCGTCGGTTCGTTCTGAGCACCGAGCGTGTGGAGTCGCGTGCATGTGCAAGGAAACAAGCCGAATTAGGCGGAGGCCAACGCAGCGCCTACGTCGAGCACTAATTCGGTGCAGGTGACGCCGCAGATGTGCGTGAATCCGCG
>PWKZ01000138.1 GCA_003559575.1 Bradymonadales bacterium
AGGAGCGAGCGTGTGGAGGCGCGTGCATGTGCAAGGAAGCAAGCCGAATTAGGCGGAGGCGTAGCAGCGCTTAAGTCGAGCACTAATTCGGCGCAGGTGACGCCGCAGATGGGCGCGGATCCGCGCGCGAATCCCAGGATGGGCCGACGATTATGGAGCTTACAAGAAGCGCTCCTCGGCGGCGAAGATCGGCTGGATGTCGACCGGGATGTCACCTAGCCGCTCAAGCGCCTCCACCATCGGCGGCGGCATGCGGCCATAATCCTCGATCAGCCGCTTCGCTCCCTCGTAGTCACCCAGCGCCTGCACCATCAGGATCTCATGGGCGAGCTTTTCCACCGCCGGGCGCAGGCGATCGAAGTCGACCCGGAACCTCTCGCTCTCCTCGCCATAGAGGTAGGCGCCCTCGTTCATGAGGAAACTCATGACTATCATGTTGGCCAGTCCATGAGCGCCGGTGGCCCCGAAACGCACCGACCGAAAAGTCCCCGCCATCGTGGTCACCGCCATTTGGCGCTCCAGCTCGGGCGGCAGCACCCCGGCATCGATCAGGAAGAATGTGTTGTAAATCGCCAAAATGTCGGCCTTGGCCTCCTCGATGGGCGAGTACAGCTCCCGTAGCGCTCGGTTGACGGTGGTCGCGGTGCCGTCGGCGGTGACGATATTGCCCGGCCCCAATCCATGCGACACTTCGTGCATCAGGGTGTGGTTGAAGTAGGCCTCGTGCGAGAGGTATCGGAGCTGATCGGCCGCTACCACCCGTTCGGCTATCGGCTCGAGGATCTTGGCAAACTTGGCGTCGAAGATGTTGCGCAACAAAACCTTCTTGGTTCCCTTGGCGGCCCGCACGCGCTCGTCGTTGGGGAGCACGAACGCCAGGGTCTGCACTCCGGCGCGGGTATCGCCGGAGGTATAAATGACGTCCGCCACGCGAATTGGGGACTCCTCACCGCGCTCGAAACTCTTGTGCTCATCGGGGATCGGGAGGTTGCGCTCCATTTCGGAGAGATGATCCGTGACCTTTTCGAGAGCGGCGGCCGCTTTCGGATCGTTTATCGTGATGAAAGCCTGGAAAGCAGCTTTGGAGTTGAGCAGCCGATCCTCGTAGACTTCATAGGGGCCGATGGTGACGTCGATCAAGTTGCCTTCGAGATCCATCCAGTCGAGATCGGAGGCGAAGTAGTCGTTACTGAGAAAAGCGTCGGCGCGACTCCGCAAGAACCGCGCCAAACTCTCGTTGTCCGACAGCCGCGCCGCCTCGCGAAGCTCGGCGGCGGCGGCCGTCAGCTCCTCGTGATAATACTCGCTGTAGGGCACGGCCCGCAGGCGCCACCGCCCCTCGTCGTCGCGATCACCTCGAATGACCGTGAACTCGCTCTCGAAGTCATCCTTGACCTCGGGGTTCGCGGCGACGAACGCCTCGAGGTCCTCGCGCGTCATCTCGGGGGGATAGAAGGCCGCGCCGAGAGGCGCCGGGCTGTCGCCGATAAACGGCGCGAAACCACCCAGCCGGTCGAATCGCCCATAGTTGATCCGAACGTAGCGCCGGAGCAATTCCACATGCCTCGAAGGAGGATCAGGCCAATCGGCGAGGGTCTCATAGATCGCGCGCCCATCCGTTGAGGCCTGGCGCCAGAAGAGATCGTCCATGATGTCGGCGGCGTTGAACAAATGCACGAGCATTCGCAGCTGGCGCGGGGTGAGCCGCGAGTCATCGAACTCGATTGGGACCGGGGCATACTGCCTACCCAACCGGGCGAGATCCGCCTCGCTCTCGGCTTCCATCCCCAACACCTCGAGCGGCACCTGAGCCGGCAAGCGATCACTCATCACACTCTCCTCGGATAGTCTATCGGCGCTGCGCCCACAGCCCCAAGCCACCGTCAACAGCACAAGAGCCACGACGCCTCCAAGGCGCCCTTCGATTAAAGTCGACATCCCACCCCCCTAAAGACAGCCAACGGTCACGACCCACGCCTCACAACGAGAGGATGCGGCGCTCCGCGCCTCGGCCCACGGCCGCGGTCCACGGTCACAGCCGTTTTTTTGGGTTACAGTTCCCGTCCGAACTAGACCGAGACTCCCCGGGGTGGCCTCCCCAGGGTGACCGGCACCTCCTCCGCCTTCGGCAGAATACGGCGATTACAACTACGATCACGAGGGCCACCAAGGCCCACAGGCCCTGACGCCGGGGATCATTGTCGTTTTTCTATCAACCGCGTATGCTCGTGTCAAAAGGAATGCTGGAGATGCACAAGAAAATCATCGCAGTCATTGGGACAGCCGACGCCACACCGTCTCAGTATGATGTGGCCTATGAAATCGGCGCCGGCATCGCTCAGCGCGGCTTCGTCTTGCTGTCCGGGGGCCGCACGGGGGTGATGGAGGCTTCATGTCGCGGCGCCGCCGAGGCGGGCGGCGTCGTGGTCGGACTGTTGCCCGGAGCAAGCGCCGCCGGGGCAAACCAGTGGGTCGCCATTCCACTCGCGACCGGGCTTAGCAATGCCCGAAACGCGGTCATTGCCCAAGCCGCCGACCTCTTACTGGCCGTGGGCGGCGGCCCGGGTACTCTGTCCGAGATCGGGCTCGGGCTCAAGGCCGGCAAGCCGGTCATCGGAGTGGGCAGCTTCAAGGTCGAGGGCCTGATCGCGTGCCGCGACGCAACGACAGCGCTCGCGCAGATGGACGAACTCAATAGGGACACACCATAGTCGTCGGTTCGTTCTGAGGAGCGAGCGTGTGGAGGCGCGTGCATGTGCAAGGAAACAAGCCGAATTAGGCGCAGTCGTAGCAGAGCTTAAGTCGAGCACTAATTCGGTGCAGGTGACGCCGCAGATGTGCGTGAATCCGCGCGCGAATCCCAGGATGAGCCGACGATTATGGACACACAGCCTGGATTGCGGCGGCGAGATCGCGAGCCCGCGCCGGCCGGTCCTCACGACGCTTCTCCAGGCACTGCGACACCAGGCGCACGAGTGGTCGCGGGAGATCGGGATTGAGCGAGAGGGGATCGGGGGGCGGCTCGTAGCGTTGCGCGCGTAGCACGTCGCCTTCCACGAACGGCAGATGCCCTGTCAACAAACGGAACATGACGATCCCCATCGCGTAGATGTCGGTACGATGATCGACTTCTTCTTGGGCGATCTGCTCCGGGGCCATATAGTACGGGGTGCCGATGACCACCAGTGAGCGGTCGGGGGACTCGGTAACCGCCTTGGCAAGCCCGAAGTCCATCAACTTGACCACCAAATCCTCGGTGACCATGACGTTGGCGAGCTTCACGTCACGGTGGATCACATTCTGTTGGTGCGCATAGTCCAGCGCCTGGGCGAGCTGGACACAGATCGAGGAAAACCGCCGCAGAGGCAGCTTGCGCCCCTCGGAGACCATCTGCTCCAAATCCTGCCCCTCGACGTACTCCATCGCGATGAAGGAGTGGCTGCCCATCTCACCATAGTCGAACAGCGCCACTATGTTCCGGTGGGAGAGCTGCGAGACGGTGCGCGCTTCCCGGAAGAAATACTCCTTGGCCTGATCCGTCGGCAGATCCCCTTCGAGCAGCAGCTTGATGGCCACCAACCGCCCGAGCTTGAGATCCCGCGCCCGGTAGACCGCCCCCATTCCGCCCTCCCCGAGCTTGTGCAAGAACTCATAGCGTTCACTCTGGGGCAGCGCCGCCGCAATGCTGAGCGCGGGACTCGACCGGCTAGTACCCAACGCTCGATCGACCGCTTGGCGCAACCGCACGATTCGTTCGTCGAGTTCCGGATCGCTCAGCCCGCGCCGTTTGGTTCGCTCGAGAACCTTAAGCGCGTTGGCGGCGTCTCCCTGTTGGACATATAGCTCCGTCACCCGATAGACGATGTCGAGTGTCTCGCGCGACACGCCGAGCCGGGTGACAAGCATTACCAACTCGGCGCGGGAGGCACTGATGTCGCCGCGCCGCTCGAGCAATCGCGCTCTCCTCAGGCGCGCGTCTCTGAACTGGGGATGATCCCGCTCCACCTCCAACACGCTCAGCGCCGCGCCCTCGCGCCTGGTACGCTCGTAGATCTTGGCGACACTGAGTACATCTTGGGCTTCGAGAAGGTTCTCGACGGCGGCCTCAGTCCGGCCTGCCAGAAGATAAGCCCGCGCCGCGTCGCGATGCCGGCCCAGCCGCGCCAGCAGCTGCCCGAGACGGTCATGCCCCTTGGCGCGCCGGTACAGATCCAGCGCTTGTTCATCGCGCCCCAACTGCTCGGCGAGCGCCCCGGCCCGCAGAAACTTCTCGGCCTTGATGAAGCGCGCGAGGGCCTCCTCGAGTCGCCCCTGCGCTTCATAGGCGTTGGCCGCGGCGTCCCAGTCGCCCTGTTTGTCGTAACACTCGGCGAGCAACGCGTGCCCCTCATCGTCGCGCCCAATTTCGAACAACAGTTGTGCCGCCTGCGCGTGCAGGCCACCCTCCCGCAAAGTCTCGAGCGCGGCCTCATCTCCTTCCGTCGCCCGCTGGATATTGGCCGCCGCCTCGAAAGATCCGACACGCTTCAGCAACCGCACCGCTTGATCCGGTGCGCCGTGCTCAAGATAGAGCCGGGCCGCCTTCTCCGTCTGCCCGTCCTTCGCATAGCAACGCGCCGCCTCTCGCGGCAGGCCGGCCCGCATCCACAAAAGCGCCGCCATCCCCCATTGGCGCGCGCGGGTGTAGAGCGCGGCGGCCTCCTCATAATCGCCCGCATCGGCCAGAAGCTGCGCCGCCCCATCCAGCTTCCTCCAACGCACCAGATTGTCGGCCGCCTCCCTGTATCGCCCACAGCTCACGAGCTTGGCGGCCCCCACATCGTGCTGCCCGGTCTCGAACAAGACCCGGATCTTGTGATCGAAGATCCTGCCTTGCAGCAGTCGCGAGGCCGCGAGAGAGGCACCGACCACAACGATCCCGCCCAGGCCGATGAACACCCACAGCATGACAGGAGTCACGGCCCCCCCTCCTCACCCCACAGGGTTGCCCCGGCAGCCAGCCGGAGCGAGGCCCATTGCCGCGCCTCCACTCCGGGGAAAACGAGACAGTTGCGCCCAATCTCGGCGCCGTCGGGAACGGTCGCGCCCTTGCCGACCAGCGACAGCCCTGAGTCCAAATGAGTCGGGAAGTCGTGGTTTGGGCGGGCGCCTTCCGCGCCGACACCCACTCGTGCGCCGGCGCCGATCCTCGCCCCTTTATCGATGATCGCGTGATCGACGACGGCACCCTCGGCGATGGTGGTGCCATGCATCACAATGGAGTCGCGCACCACCGCCCCACGAGCGACCTCAACCCCAGGCGACAGCACACTGTGCTCCACCGTCCCCTCGATGACGCCACCACGCCCCAGCAGCGCCCGCCGCACTCCCGCCGCGTGCCCGATTCGTAACGGAGGAAGCTCGTCAAGCCCGTCGACCTCGGTGTTGGTGCGAATCCCCCAGGATTGGAGGTCGAGACCGCTCTCAGGGTCGAGCGCGTCCATATTCGCTTCCCAGTAGCTATGGATAGTCCCCACGTCACGCCAATAGCCATTGAACGGATACGCGAAGACCCGCCCACCCTCATCAGCGCCGGTAGCCGGTTTGTGTCGGCCTCGGTGCACATGGGGGATGACCGCTTGGCCGAAGTCGAACTCGCCGGCCTCACAGCAATCCTCGAGCGCACGCTCCAAGACATCCGACTCGAAGATGTAGATTCCCATGGACGCCAAGTTGGAGCGTGGCACCGCCGGCTTCTCCTGAAAATCGATCACCCTGTGCTCCGCGTCAACTTCCAGGAGTCCATAACGACACGCTTCATCCCAAGGCACGCTCATGGTCGCAATGGTCAACTCGGCGCCGCGATCGCAGTGGAAGCGAATCATCTTCCCGTAGTCCATCCGATAGACGTGATCGCCGGAGAGAATCAGCACCCTCCTGGGGTCATACTTGCGAATGAACTGGAGGTTTTGGTAAACCGCGTCGGAGGTGCCGCGATACCAGTCGTGATCTTTTTGCCCCTTGAAGGGAGGCAAGATTCTAAGCGCGCGCTCTTTGCCCCACAGATCCCAGGCCATCCCGTTGCCGAGGTGACTTGTCAGCGAGAATGGTCGATATTGGGTCAGGACTCCTACTCGCCACAACCCGGAGCGGGAGGCATTGGCCAAGGTGAAGTCGATGATCCGGTTGCTTCCGGCGAACGGCACCGCCGGCTTGGCGCGCTTTTGAGCCAAAACGTTGAGGCGGCTCCCCATTCCCCCGGCCAAGAGCATGACCAAAGTATCTCTCATCCTTGAACCTCCACCGTAATCGTCGCTCCATCCTGGCGATTGACGTGCGGATTCGCGCACATCTGCGGCCTCACCTCGAGACAGTCCCTGCGTCTTCGACCCGACCGCCTTCAGTCAACCGCGCCCCGTCCGCGACAGTACAGTTGCGCCCGATAACACACCTCGGCGGCACCACCACCCCCTGGGCCAAGAGAGTCACTCCCTCCGAGAGCGATCCGCCGTCGCGCCCGTGGTCCGGCACCTCACCCGCGCCCCCGACCCGTGCCCCCTCCCCGAAGACGACCCCGGCGTCGGACACCACCCGCTCGAGTCGCGCACCGCGCTCGACCACACAGTCGGGCAGCAACACCGAGTCCACCACCTCCGCCCCGGCCTCCACGCGCACTCCCGGCCCCAGTACGCTCCCGCTGACACTGCCGTCCACCACGGCGCCGGGCACTACACTGGAGCTGCGCACTTCGGCGCGCGGCCCGAACGCGGCGGGCGCACGCCACGCGAGCCCCAACGTCTCTTCGTTGGTGAGCACCCCGGAACCAAACAACGTGGGATCGTCCAACGTCTCCATGTGGGCGCGATAGTAGTCGCCGACCGTGCGCGCGTAAGCCCAATAGCCGTCGAACACTTCCCCGTAAGAGCGCCCTTCCGCCACCAGCGCGGGCAGCACCTCATCGTAGAGTTGGTGAGTGGTCCCGCAGACCGAGTTATTCTTGAGATGCCGGATCAGCGCTCGTTTGCGAAACAGATAGATGGTCAGTGACGCCAGGTCACTCCTGGCGACGCTCGGTTTTTCCTCGTACCCGATGAGTCGGCCGTCGGAGTCGATCTCAGGCACTCCGAACCGGCTGGGCGCCCCGGTTTGTCCCGGGATTCGGGTGAAAACACAGGTCAGATCGGCGTCGCGTGCCACATGGCGCTCCAACAACGGCCGGTAGTCCATACGGTAGATGTGATCACCCGAGAGGACCAGGACATGCTCACCCGGTGTACTCGAGACGAAGTCGAGATTCTGGAAGACGGCGTCGGCCGTGCCGTCATACCACTCGCTGGTGTGTGTCCCCTGATAAGGGGGGAGGATCTTGACGTAGCGCTCCCGCCCCCACAAACCCCACGACTCACCGCCGCCGATGTGCTCGATGAGATCCGTGGGGCGGTACTGGGAGAGCACACCCACCCGGCGCACACCACTCAAAACGAGGTTGGTGAGCACGAAATCGATGACGAGGTACTGCCCCCCGAACGGCACCGCCGATTTGGGCCGCCTCCCGGTCAAGACTGAAAGCTCCTCGACCCGCCCGCCCGCGAGCACCAGCGCCAGAACCTCCCGCATCACACCTCCTCGTCGAGACTGTAGCAAACACCGAAACCTTAACGAGCACGGCGCCCTCCCGCGCCCATGAACGCGGTGGGGCGCGACCAAGCTCGGCCCAACCACATTATCACAGAGTTGCACGGCCGGTCGTGGGCTAGTAGGCTCACGACGCGAAGCCTTTTGAGGCTCGAGAGAGGCTTGATTTGAAAAGAACGCCCGCAAACAATGAGCTCAAGGCCACCGCTGAAGAGCAGGACCAACTCTGCGGCACACTGATCGACGGCGATTTCCTGGTGCGGCGTTTGTTCGC
>PWKZ01000153.1 GCA_003559575.1 Bradymonadales bacterium
CACCTGCACCGAATCGGTGCTCAACGTAGGCGCTGCGTTGGCCTGCGCCCGATTCGGTTTGTTTCCTTGCATTTGAACCTGACTCCACCCGCTCGGTGCTCGGTTTGATGGGGAATTAGGGATCCTCCCCTCGGTCCACGGACGCGGTGGATGATTGAGGATCCGTCAGCTGATAGTGATCCAGTCGAGCCGGGATCTCAGCGCAGGATCTCTCGGGCGTGTTCGAGATCGAGGGCGATTTGCTCCGCCAGCGCTGCCTGGGAGCGAAATCGGCGCTCGTCACGCAAGCGGGCGACCAGATCGAGTCCTGCCTTCTCCCCGTAGAGATCACCCGAGAAACCAGGCAGATGGGCCTCGATAGTCCGCTCTCGGGCCCCGAAAGTGGGCCGCCGCCCGACGTTGATCACGGCGTCGTGACTTGCGGTGCCGCGCCAGAGTCGGCCGGCGTAGACTCCGTCGGCGGGCAGGAGCTGAGTGCTGGGTGCCAGGTTGGCGGTGGGGTAGCCCATCCCTCGGCCCCGGCGTCGGCCGCGCACAATCTCGCCCTGCAGGCGGTGAAAGCGCCCCAAAAGATGGGCCGCGGTCGCCACGTCGCCCGCGAGCACAAGCTTGCGGACAGCCGAGCTGGAGACGGGGTGTCCGTTCACTGTGATGGGCGCGATGGCGGTCACCTCGAACCCCATCTGGCGTCCCAGCGACGAGAGCGAGTCGGCGTCGCCGCCGCGATCCTGACCGAACCGGGTGTCGGGTCCCACCAGGACATGGCGCGCGCCGAGGCCTTCTAGCAGGATACGGCGCACGAAAGTGATTGAATCTTTGGCGGCAAACTCGCGGTCAAAAGGGATCACCAGCACTCCGTGGATCCCGAACCGTTCGAGGATCCGCAGCCTCTCCTCGTAAGAGCTGATGAGCGGCAGCGCCCGAGATGGGGCGAGGACGTGCGCCGGATGGGGCTCGAAGGTGACGACAAAGGCACAGAGAGAGTGCTCTTCTGCAAGCTCCAGTAGCCTGGTGAGCAGCCGCTGATGGCCCAGGTGGACCCCGTCGAAGTTGCCGATCGTGACCACCGGCGGAGGTCCCTCGTGACGGTAGCGAGCGAGATCGCGAATGACCAGCATGACTTGTCTCTAACTCCATTCGGAGCGGGCCCAAAAAAAAACCCGTCGGGCGCGCATCTCAGCATTGCGACGAGAACACGTCAACTTCGGGTGCCGCGGTGTCATCGACGTAGGCGCTGCGTTGGACTGCGCACAAGAACGCTTTGTTTCCTCGCACCGGCGCCTGCCTCGATATCCTCGGTGCTCGGTTTGAAACGGGAATTGAGGTGCCTTGAGGGTCGCCAGGGTGTAGAATCGCTTCGCCGTCGGTCGGCGGTAAGTTTTGGGCGTGGGAGAGGATCGCGAGGAGTTTGATGGATACAGCTTCACACCGGGGAGTCCGGCGGATCATTCTGATTGGAGCCGCGGTTCTGCTAACGGTTGCCGCCGGATCCTGCGGGCTTGAACACAGTTACACCGGGATGGGCGACGGAGCGCTGCCCGGGGATCCCAACTTCACCTCGGACGAGTGCGTCGGCCACGTCATTTGCGAGTGCGTCGGGGGCTCGCCCGGGGAGCCCCCGGCCGAAGACTGCGAAGAGTCCTCGCTGCCGAGTCTCGCCGGCGCGACGTTTCGTTTCACCGCCTTGGAGATCGGTCGGCCGCTGCCTGAGCTGTTCGAGGAGCCGGTCAACGAGTTCCTCGCCGACGATCTGGACTCCCTGCAGACGAACATTCTGTTGCTGGTCGAGACCGATGAGCGCGAGACGCACGAGCTCGAGGGGGTGCTGATTACAGGTGAGCCGGGAGGGGCCCCTCACCGCGTTGCCGGCGTTCCGTCGCCAATCAGCATGCGGTTGTGCGGTGTTAGGCTTGAGACCACTGCCGGTGCCGAGCTAGCGATCCCGGTGGGGGAGGGGGTGCTGGAGCCCGCCGAGCTTCCGCTCACCGACATAAACCTCTCGGGCGAGATAGTCGACGACGGCGGGGGGATTATTTCCGGTGAGCTTGCAGCGGTGTTGACCGGGGAAGCGGCCGCGGCGATAAGAGCCATGGGGCAACCTCTTGGGGCGCTGCTCGAGAATCTGCAGTCACCGCCCGACCTCGATCTCGACGGCGACGGCGAGTACGACTCATGGCGGGCGTCAGGGAGTTTTGAAGCGTTCAGGGTCGAGATTGCGCCCTTGGAGGAGAGTGCGGCACGATGATGAGAGTCACATTGATTGCGTTCACCCTGGTCTTCGTGCTGATGGCCGGGGTGTCACTCGAGAGCGCGCGGGCCGGCGCTCGGCTTTCGGTTTCGGGCGAGGGCCCCGGGATCGTCGAGACCACGCCACGCGATTGGCTGCGCCATCCACAGCGCGAGCGTTACTACACCGAGTCCTGGACTACTATCTTGCGCTCCACAAAAGGCGACACCCTGTTCGTCACTTTCGTCTATTCCAACATCGGGGTGATCTCGGGCAACACGGCGGTCAACATCGTTCACATTCCGGCGGGCAGACCGTCAAGGCACTTCCGCTATACCTACGCCACCCGCGACTACGGAGAGAACCCGGCCACCGGGCGCATTGTCATCGGACCTAACTCGAAGGTACTCAGAGGGCGCGATTTGCAGCTCAGGTTGCGGGAGAGTGACTTCGAGTTGGACGCCGAGATCAAGGGCGCCGTTGATGGGGTCAAGTTTCATGATGGGAGGCTGTACTTGGACGAGCGCCGAGAACACTGGATGCAGACCTTCTTCCATATTCCTCGGGGGAGCTTTGGCGCTCGATTGGTGGTCAACGGTGAGAGCGCGAAATGGTCGGGGGATGCGTACTCCGACCACGCAGTCCAGAACAAACTTTCCACTGATTTCTCGGAGCGCTGGTGGACCATGCGGCTGTTTACACCGGAACACTCGTTGTCCTTCATCGCTTTCCGGACTCCGGAAAAGGCTGGTGGCGAGCTGGCGATGCGGATGCTTCTGACCGGCAAGGATGAGCTACTGGCGGCGAGTGACCAAATGAGTTTGGAGGTGGGCGGGGAGATCGCGGATCCGAAGGGGCACCGCTATGAGACTCGTTACCGGCTGTCTTATGAGGATCCGAAAGTGCGCTTCAAAGGCACGGTCGAACGACGCCGCAAGCTCGACCGTGAGGCGTTCATGGAGAACCTCGGCCGGATGGAGCGGCTGGTCGCGGAGATGGTGGCCGGCAACCCGATTGTCTACCGCATGGAAGCGGCTGCCGAGATCGAGTTGACCCTCGCCGGAGGGGCGACGACCACTCTCGAAGGAGACGCCATCATTGAGACGATCGTGATGGGGGACTAGCGTCGGCGCTGGTGGGCGCGCTTGGCGAGGCGCCGCATGAGGCGCCGCCGCCGCCGCTCGGCTTCCTTGCGCTTGCGCTTGCAGCGCACGCTCGGCTTCTCGTGGAAGCGCTTCAGCTTGAGCTGCTTCAAAATCCCTTCGCGGTTCATCTTGCGCTTGAGCGCGCGGATGGCACCCTCGAGGTTGCCGTTGATCACCGGCACCTCGAGCGGCCTGAACTCCTGCACGCTGCCACTGCGTGAACGTCGCCGGTCGTCGTCACGGCCTCGACCGCCGGAGCGCGAGTGCCGATGGTCACCGTCACGCTCGTAGCGGTCGCCGCGCTCGTAGCGGTCGCCGCGGTCGTAGCGGTCGCCGCGGTCGGCATTCTGATCCGCTCGGCTTCGGTCGGAGCTTTCTCGACGTTGGGTCTCATCGTCGGCGCTCGTGTCGTGCTCTTTGGCGCTCTCTTCCGGCGCTCCGCCAGCCTTCTCTTCGGTCTCTGTCATATCACCAATCCTCATTTTCTCTGCTTGCCGTTTGCGGCAAACGGTCCGAACGGACGCGCAATCTTACCGATGGTCGATCCACTGTCAAGTCAATATTGTAGTATTGTCGTTTGTGAGCCCACCTGGTCCGCGCGGAGAACAGCGGATTGGGCGTTCCTGGCTCACGCAATCTAGTGACGGGGGGCACTCCGTGGGGACACCGGAGGGAGTGTGAAACGTATTTTGGTCACCGGCGCCGGGGGGGCCGGTGCGATCAACATGTGTCGTTCGCTGATGATGGCGCCCGAGCCTCTCTATCTGGTGGGCTGCGATGCCGGCCCGCATTTTTTGCACCTGGCCGAGACTCACGAGCGTCACCTCGTGCCGCGCGCCGACCGGCGTGATGAGTATTTGGCCGCCCTGAGCAAGCTCGTCGTTGCGCGGCGTATTGATCTAATACTGCCCAACAACAGCATCGAAGCCCTGGTCTTGTCTGAAAACCGCAGAGCCCTGCCGGCGCCGGTGTTTTTGCCCCGGCCGCGCACCCTCGCTATCGCCAACAACAAGTGGGATTCCTATCTTCTATGGCGGTCGGCGGGGTTGCCCGTGCCGCGCACTTTTTTGATCGAGGCGCCCGACGATATTGTGGCGGTATTCAGAGAAGTGGAATCCCGACCGGTCTGGGTGCGAGGGGCCGGCATCCCCGGCAAGGGGATCGGGGTCGCCTCTCTGCCTTGCCGCACGCCGGAACAGGCGGCGGCCTGGGTGGACTATTGGGGCGGCTGGGGCGGCATGATCGCCTCGGAGTTCTTGCCCGGTGACAACCTCACCTGGATTGGGCTGTGGCGTGGCGGCGAGCTGATCACGAGCCAGGGACGGCAGCGCGACGCCTACATAATCCCCCATGTGAGCCCAAGCGGGGTCACCGGGGCGCCGGCCATCTCCCACACTGTCCGGCGCGACGATTTGAACCGGCTGGGGGTCGAGGCTTCAACGGTCCTGGATCCCGAACTCGACGGAGTCGCTTTTCTCGACTTCAAGTGCGACGCCGAAGGGCGCCCCAAGCTGACCGAGATCAACGCCGGGAGGTTCGGCACCACGCATCACTTCTATACGGTGGCGGGCCTCAACCTCCCCTGGTTGTTGACACGCATGGCCCTGGGGCAGCCTCTGCCGGAGGGGGGGGCGCAATACAATCCTCTGCCGGAGGGGCTCTATTGGGTGCGTACGCTGGACTCCAGCCCCGCGCTCGTCTCCGCCGAGGAGCTGGGCGCGCCGCGGAGGCGGCCGGCGCCTCCGAGCGAAGATTAACGGCCGAGCTCCCCGTGGGCGGTTTGCGCGATTGTGACAGCGACTATCGACGCGGTCTCGGCACGCAGAACTCTTGGTCCCAACGATGCCACCTCAAACCCTTCGGCACGGCAATGCTCGACCTCGGCCGCGGTCAACCCCCCCTCGGGGCCGCTCATTAGCTCGACACCGCCCTCCGGCGGGGATTTTTCGAGCGCCGCGCTCAAGAGGGGCGCCTGCGCCCTCGCTTCCTCCCAAAAAATGAAGCGCGCCGCCGCGGCCGCCGCCGGCGGCAGGTCGAGAAGGTCGAAGGGGCCGCCGACCGGTGGGACCTCGGCGCGCCCGCACTGCTCGGCGGCCTCGACCGCCACCGCCTGTAGTCGTGAGAGCCGGCGGCGACGAGACTTGCAGCGAGCCGTATAGACGATGTTGATCGCCGCGACCCCGAGCTCGGTGGACTTCTGCACCACCCACTCGGTACGGCCGCCTGCGAGGACCGACTGCCAGAGAGTAACCGGCAGGCGCGAGGGGGGGAGGGCGGGGCGCTCTTCTCCGACCACGAGTTCGGTCCGGCGCCGCGCGACATGGACGATTGAGGCTGCGTGGCAGCGCCCGTCGCCGGAGAATAGCTCCAACGGAGTGCCCGGCCGGGCTCGCAGGACGTGGGCCAAATAGTGGTGGCGTTCATCCGTCAAGGTGACGGTTTGCCCGGCAAAGAGGTCGTAGCCGGCCAGAAACAGCCGCGCCATCTCAGCGCTTCTCTCTGTGGCATCGATAGCTCAGCGCCAGCCACTCGTCCATGGTGTCGCGTCTCTCCAGCTCGAGCCACGACCGGTTCTGTTCCAACGGGTCATGTTCGAACGTGGTGCGAAACTCCTGCTCCTCTTGGCAAAGCAGCCCTGAGAGGATGATGATCCCTCCCGGCGCCACTACCGCTCTGAGCGCTGATTTCAACTCCAGCAACGTCGACGAGATGATATTGGCGACCACCAGGGGGAAGATCCTGTCGGTTCGTGCCAGCTCAAAGACGGGTGTGAGGGACACCTCGAGCCGCGAGGAGACCGCGTTGAGCACCGCGTTCTCCTCGGTCGCTTCGAGCGCCGCCGGGTCCACGTCGAGCGCCACGGCGCGCTCTGCCGCCAGACAGAGTGCGGCGATGGACAAGACTCCACTACCGCACCCAACATCCAGGATCTCCCGAGGGGGTGAGGGGCAATCGAACGCGCGCTCGAGCGCTGTGAGGCAGAGCTGTGTCGTTTGGTGGCCTCCTGTCCCAAACGCCATCCCGGGTTCGATTGTGAGAACGATGTCTTCGGGCTCCGGCGTGAAGCTGCGCCACGGAGGCCGCACCACCAGCCGGTGGCCGACCCGCACGACGTCAAAAAATTCTTTGAAGCGGTCGCGCCAGTCTTCGTCGTCGACCTTGGCTTGTCGGATCTCGGGGGCTTGGTCTAACAAACCGAGCGCCACGAGTCGCTCCAAACGGGCGCGGAGGGTTGCGGCCACGGCCTCGGCCTCCGGGGGGCTCGTGTAGGTGCTCAATCTTAGCCGGCCAGCGTCAATGGGCTCGCCATCGGTGGTCAACACTCCGACGTGGCTATCTTCAACCACGACTCCGGTGGCGCGGCCGGCCATTTCCTCTTGCAGAAAAGCGGCGGTGACAGGTTCCTCGGCGCTGCACGGAATGAGCACCGAGAGCCGCACCCATGTCTTGGATGGAGCGCGAGTTCGCTGAGGCGGAGGCGGGCGAGTGCCCCTCGAGCCTGCGGGATCGACCACAGCGCTTCGGTTGAGGGTTTGGCTGGGTGGCTTATTCGCCATGGCGTTCACCGGGGTGGGGGCGACGTGGCCTCAACAAGGGGGGCGCTATCTCGCGACGACCCAGACGTTGATGGTGCGGCGGACCTCGGCGTGGAGGTGAATCTCCACGGGGAAGATGCCGAGCTGCTTCAACGGTCGGTCGAGCAAAATATTGCGCCGCGCGATCTCGATCCCGTCATCGGCCAACGCGTTCGCGATGTCTTTGGCCGAGACCGAACCAAACAGTCGATCTCCATCACCGGAGTTACGCGTGATGGTGCAGGCGTAGCCCCGGAGACGTTCGCCGGCGGTCATTGCTGCTTTGCGGAGCTTGTCGACGCGCGAGGCGACGATTCGCTTCTGGTGGTCGAATTGTTTGATGTTCTTGGGCGTCGCGAGTAGTGCGAGATTTTGAGGAATCAAATAGTTACGCCCGTATCCGTTTTTTACCGTGACAACGTCGCCGGCGTTGCCGAGGTTCGGCACATCGTCTTTCAAGATGACTTGCATTAATCACCTCCTGGGTGTGCGCGCGTCCCTCAGGGGCTCACGGCGCTCGTGTACGGCAACAGCGCGAGCTGGCGGGCTCGTTTGATAGCCACCGTGAGCTGCCGCTGATGTTTGGCACAGGTGCCCGAAATCCGGCGGGGCACCATCTTTCCCCGCTCGGTGATGAAGCGCTTCAAGACCACAGCGTGTTTGTAATCCAACACGAGGGATTTGTCGGCGCAAAACGGACAGACTTTCCGTCGCTGTAGGCCGCGACGCTTTTTTCTGACGAAGAATGGTCTCGACATCCCGATATTCTCCTGACGAGCCGTCTTTCAGCTAGTCGTTCTTGGGTTGCGTGGGGGCGTCCTCGACGGCCTCTCCCGAGTCTCCCGGGGCTTCTTCTTCCGCGGCATCCGGGCTAACCGTCTCGGTCTCCGTCTCGGTCTCCGTCTCGGTCTCCGTCTCGGTCTCCGTC
>PWKZ01000141.1 GCA_003559575.1 Bradymonadales bacterium
AAACAAGCCGTTCTTAGGCGGAGGCGTAGCAGCGCTTAAGTCGAGCACTAATTCGGTGCAGGTGACGCCGCAGATGGCCTCGTAGCGACGCGCGAATGCCGGTGCAGGTGGGGAATTAGGGTGATGCAGGAGTCGGTGGTCACCGACCGACTCCGTCCTTTTGGGCCACCAGCCGTTTGGCGGCGCGTGACACATAGGCGGGGACCTCCTTGTCGCGCGTGAGCGAGCGCAAGTCGGCCGACCTGAGCGAACTCAAGAGTTGCTGCGCGGCGGCGGGTGGACACTTGGGGTTCGCGACCAGGGAGCGGCGCACCGCGTAGTTTCTGGTCCAATCCCGCTTGGTGGCGATATAGCGGATTACATCGTCGGCGAGCGACTTGTTCTGGGCGAAAGAGGCGACCTCCTTGTCCGTCAGCCCCGGGCTGCGTAGCACCGCCATCGCCACGGTTCTCTTCGGATCGCGGATGAGCATTGCGCGCGCCGAGGCGTTACCCATCAACGCCATCCGGGTCTTGTGGGCGACGCTCATCTCCCTCAAAACCTGACCTAGCGCCAGTTTTTCCTTGCCAAGCTTGATCCCGGTGGGGCTCGCTTCCTCGAGTTCGCTGTCGAGGAGGTCCTGCACCCCACTGTCCTCGTCGGACCCGGCCCCGGTGGAGCTAGCCTCACGGAGCGCCGGTTTCTTCCGACGTGACTCCTCACGCAGCAGCTCGTCAAACAGCGCCGGCCCGACCTCCTGATCTTCGTCCAACCCCGCGAGCACCCTGAAGGTGGTGTCATCCAGGGGCTCGCCCTGAGCTTCTTGCGTCTTGGAGTCGGGCTCGGTGGTGCCGAGGATCGAGGTCTTGATCTCCTCGTGCCCCGGAATATTGGAAATATCGAGCCCACCGCGCACCGCGGTCTCCATCACCGACGAGGCGATCGAGTTCCCTGTGTTGGGGTTGAAGTAGATCGCCTCGACGATGTCGGCGCTCCGCAACAACCGCACCTGGTTGCGAGCGATGAGTTCGAGCACACGCCCACTGCCCGTGGAGGCGACAAACGCCACCGCGTCATCAGGCGTGACCGAGTTGAGCACGATGGTTTCGATGGCTTCGGGGTTGTCTTTCAGGACGGTGGCGCAATAGGCCAAGACACTCTCGTGAAGCGGCTCCCGCAGGACCGGCAACAACAACCGCTCCGGCAAATTCTTGATCGATTGGCGCGCCGTGGTGGCGAGGGTGCCGCCCGCTTCGGCGCCCAGGTATGCGAGCGCCACCAATGTCTCGGAAGGTTCGGCGGGGATTAATGCCCGCGCCACCAGGCCGCGGACGGTCTCGGACGAGTCGGGCGAGACCCGCTGCCGGAGCGATTCGGGGACAATCTCGAGAGGAACACTCGGAGTAATAATCTTAAACTGACGCCGCGCGCCCATCACTTCTCCGAATTATAGGCCTCCACGATCTTCTCCTGCTGCTCGGCGGGGACCTCTTCGTAGTGTGACATCTCCATCGTGAAGACGCCTCGCCCGCCGGTCATCGAGCGCAGGTCGGCGGAGTATTTCTGAACCTCGGCGAGCGGCACCTGGGCCTTGATCACCTGCATCCGCCCCTTGGGCTCCATACCGAGGATCTTGCCCCGCCGGGAGCTCACATCCCCCATAATGTCGCCCATGTACTCGTCAGGCACAACTACCTCGAGGGTGTAGATGGGCTCGAGCAGCGTCGGCTTGCACTGCTCCATGGCAGCCTTGAAGGCCAACGAGCCCGCGATCTTGAACGCCATCTCGGAGGAGTCCACCGCGTGGAACTTCCCATCGAAAAGGCGGACGTGGAAGTCGACTACCGGGCAACCGGCCAGATACCCGCGCTCGGAGGCCTCGACAACCCCTTTTTCGACCGCTGGAATGTATTGTTTCGGGATCGAGCCGCCGAAGATGTCGTTTGTGAACTTGAACCCCTCACCGCGCGGTAGGGGCTCCATGTCGACATAAGCGACGCCGAACTGCCCGCGCCCGCCCGACTGTTTCTTGTGTTTCCCCTCGACATTGGTGGCCTTGGCCTTGATGGTCTCCAGATAAGGTACCTTGGGCAACGACAGATCCACCTCCACGCCGAACTTGCGGCGCATCTTCTCGACTATCACCTCGATGTGGATCTGGCCGGTTCCCGAGATGAGGATCATTTTGGCGCGCTCGTCGCGCGACTGCTCGAGCGCCGGATCCTCTTCGATCACTCGCTGCAGCGCCACTGCCACCTTGTCCTCATCTCCCTGCGAGCGAGGAGTGACGGCAAAGGTGATGGACGGCGGGATTCGTGGAAGATCGGGGAAAACGATCGGATCTTTTTCGTCCGACAGGGAGTGGCCGGTCTTGGCCTCCTTGAGCTTCGCGATGGCCACGATATCACCCACCGCGGCTCCCTGAATCGGCTCGGCCTTCTTGCCTTGAAGCATGAACAGCCGGTTGTAGTTCTCCTTGGCGCCGAGCGACGCGTTATATAGCGTTCCTTCGCTCGACAGCTTGCCACTAAGGATCCTGAAGATGGTCAGGCGACCGGCGAACGGATCGACCACGGTCTTGAAGACAAACGCGCTGAACGGTGCCTCGATGCTCGCCGGGCGGGACTTCTCCTGCTCCCCGTCGCGTGAAGTGCCTTTGCTCGCGCCCCGCGTAAGCGGACTCGGAAAAGTCTCGCCGATGAGATCCATCAGCACATCGACCCCAATGTTGGAAGTCGCGCTGCCGCATAGCACCGGGATGAACTCTCCGGCGGCGATCGCCCGCGCCATCCCCTTCGACATCTCTTCGACGCTGAGGGTGCCCTCCTCGAGGTAGCGGTTCATCAACTCCTCGTCATTCTCGGCGATCCCCTCGATCAGGCTGGTCCACGCCTCCTCGACCTCGTCAGCCATCTCGGCCGGGATCGGCCCTTCCTTGCATCCGCCGCTGCCGTCCTTGTCGTAAAACAGCGCTTTCTTGGTGACGAGATTGACCACCCCCTGGAAGTCCGCTTCCTTGCCGATGGGCAACGAGAGCGGCACCACACTCGGGTTCAGGACGTCCTTGATCTCACCGAAAACTTTTCCGAAGTCGGCCCGCTCGCGATCCATCTTGTTGATGAACAAGACCCGCGGCAACGAGTTCTCGTCCAGGAGCTCCCAGACTTTTTCGGTCCCCACCTCGACGCCGTCCACGGCGCTCACCACCACCACCGCGGCGTCCATGGCGGTGGCGACGTTGCGGGTGTCGGCGAAGAAGTTGAAGTCGCCCGGCGGATCGATCAGGGTCAGCCGGCGCTTCTTCCACTCGATGGTCGCGAAGCTCGTGCTGATGGATGACCGGCGCTTGATCTCCTCCGGCTCGAAGTCGAAGGTGGAGTTTTCGTCGTCCACCTTGCACAGTCGCGTCGTAGCTTTGGCGTTGAACAGGAAAGCCTCGCCGAGCGAGGTCTTTCCGGCGCCTCCGTGCGACATGAAGCCAACATTGCGAACATCTTTGGGCTCGTAGTGTTTCATCGTCTCTCCTTGGCGACCCGGACTCTTCCTGTGCGAGCACTCTGCGCAAGCAGAGCGTCTCCCACTAGCCCACAACTCGCTCCGATGTCAACCCCAGGAGCGAGAGGGTTTCGGTGCTGACGCGGTGGAGGATTGAGGGCCTCGAGAGGGTGTCGGCGCTACGCGCCTCGAGCTTCCCTACTCGGCAGCGCTTTGCGCCTCAGCTCGTCAGCGCGAATGGCTCAAGCCCATCTGCTGGCTGCCGGCTGATAGCTTAATTGGATGCGATTGCCCTGCTCAACGGTTGCGCACCCAGAGAATCCGCAACCCGTGGAGTGTGAGATCGGGCTCGAGCGTTTCAATGGTTCTTGATTCGGCGGCGATGAGCCCCGCCACCCCGCCGGTGGCGACCACTCGCACCGGAAAGTCGATCTCCTCGCGGAAGCGCGCCACCATCCCATCCACCAGTGAGACATAGCCGAAGACGACGCCGGACTGCATGCTCTCGACGGTGTTTTTGCCGAGCACCGACGGGGGACGCACAAGCTCGATGCGCGGAAGCTTGCTGGCCCGCTGAAACAGCGCCTCGGTGGCGATCCGAACCCCGGGTGTGATCGCCCCTCCCAGGTACTCTCCGTCGGGTGAGAGGACGTCAAAGGTCGTCGCGGTACCGAAGTCCACAACGATCGCGGCCGATTTGTAGAGTTCCCAAGCGGCCACCGCGTTGACGATGCGATCCGCGCCCACCTCGCGTGGGTTCTGGTATAGGATCGGCATGCCGGTGCGAACTCCGGGCCCCACCACCAGAGGAGACCCACCGAGGTGCCGCTCGCCGAGACGTGTGATGGCCTCGAGTGCCGGCGGCACCACGCTGGAGACCGCGGTCCCATCCACATCAGCCAGCGACAAGCCGGCCAACCGGAACAACCCCTCCAGGAGCACTCCGTATTCATCCCCGGTTCGCCGCCGATCAGTGGCGATCCGCCACCGTTCACGGATCTCCTCACCGTCGAATACCCCGAGCACCGTCTGCGTGTTGCCAACGTCGATAACCAGCAGCATTTATTTTTTCCCGATTTAGAGGTCGATCAGCATACTCAAGTCCGCGGCCGAGACCGAGTGGGTCAGGGCTCCCACCGAGATCAGATCGACCCCCGTCTCGGCGATCGCGCGTACATTCTCGCGCCCAACATTGCCGGAGGCCTCGACGAGCGCCCGGCCGGCGATACGCGCCACCTCTCGGCGCAGATCATTGAGCGCCATGTTGTCGAGCATGATGATGTCGGCGCCCGCCGCGAGGGCCTCATCCACCTCGGCCGAGGTCCGCACCTCCACCTCGAGCCGCAGGGAGAAGGGGGCGGTACGACGCGCCCGCGCCACCGCCTCCGAAATGGAGCCCGCCAGCGCGATGTGATTCTCTTTGATGAGCAGGCCCCCGTCCAGCCCGGCGCGGTGATTATGCCCGCCACCGACCCGAACCGCGTACTTGTCCAGCATTCGCAGACCGGGCACCGTCTTGCGGGTATCGGCGATCCGCGCGCCGGTCCCGGCCACCGCGTCGACGAAGGCGCGGGTCATGGTGGCAATCCCGCTCAACCGTTGGACCAAATTGAGCACCGTCCGCTCACCGCTCAGCAGCGCACGCGCCGACCCCTCGAATCGAGCGATCGTCTGGCCCGACCGGACGCGAACCCCGTCCCTCGCGACATCATTCACGACCACCGTTCCACCGAGCCGATGCCAGACCTGCTCCGCCAGCCCAAGCCCGCAGATGATGCAGTCGCTCTTGACGACGACGCGCGCGCGCGCGCGCGAATCGGCCGGCACGATCGCTTCGGTGGTCCAATCGCCGTGGCCCAGATCTTCGCCCAGGGCGCGATCAATTATCGCGAGAACTTCCCGCCCATTACCTGGCATTATTTGTTTCTCCAAGACTTACTGCGGCTCGTAGCTCAGGGCGCAGCGCATCCCGATGTTTAGTTTGGGGCAATCGTCGGAGGCTTCATAGCGATAGGTGCTGCGCGTCCGAGTATCCTCGTCGCGATAGCTCCCGCCGCGAGCGACGCGGTTGGAAGCGACCTCGCAGGTGAACTGATCGGCGCAGGGGCCCCGCGGATTTTCGTAGGGGCTCCTCCAGTAATAAGACCCATCAAACCAGTCGTTGGTCCACTCCCAGACGTTGCCCGCCATGTCGTATGCCCCGTAGTACGAGACCCCTCCCGGGAAGGAGCCCACCGGTGCCGTGAACTCGTAGCCCACCGGACAATAAAACGGCAGGCAATTCAAGAGGAGCGGCTCAAACTCATCGCCCCACGGGTACCACATGCTGAATTCCCCGGAGTCGGGTCCTCGGGCGGCCTTCTCCCACTCGGCCTCGGTGGGCAATCGCCGTCCCCGCCACTTGCAGTACTCATAGGCCCCCCGCCACGGGACGTAGCTCACCGGGTGGTCCTCGAGCCCTTCTATGACGGAATACAGGCCGCCTTGGCACTCGATCGCGGCCATCATATCGCCGCATTTGTATAACTGGCCGCCATGAGGTCCCATATGGGAGCCGCGGTCGTTCAAAAACTCGGCAAACTGCTCGTTGGTGACCTCATAGCGCTCGATATAGAAGCTGTCGAGCCAGACCGCGTGCGCCGGACGCTCGGGGATGTTTTCGGGCTCGCCCGTATACACCTCGCGGCCCATGATGAACTCGCCCTCAGGGACGAACACCATGTCGGCCAGCTCGTCCGGCAGAACAACGCGACAAGCGACACAATCCTCGCTCTCGCCGTCGGGGCCGCCGTCGCACTCCTCGCCCGGATCAACCACGCCATCACCACAGAACGGCTCGAGGCAAGACTCGTGAAGCGGAAATATGAAAGGCCTGAGCAGCGGTGACGATTGCTCCGGCAACACCTGCCCCCCGATCTCGCCGTCGGCCACCCGGGCGAGCAGCACGAACCCCGCGGCCAGCGGACCGGCGGCCGAGAGATCGACCACGCTACCCTCGAGGCTCTCCCAGGGCAGCGTGACCTCGATGGTGGCGTCATCGAGGTCCACATCCACCGTGCAGTCGATTCTCAGGGGCGCGCTCGGCGCGGAGATGTGGCGGCAGCCCACCTCGTCGGCGGTGCCGGAGACGGTAGCCGCTCCGAGGCCTCCGATGAGTACGTCGCCCCCGAAATCGGACCGCCCGAGGCGCAACCCGATGTCAGCCGCTACCGCCGTGAGCGCGCTCTCGGTTCCGTCGAGATCTCCAAGCCGGCGAATCCCGGTGGCTTCGTCGGCCGCGTGGTCGAGGTCGAGCACCACCAACCAGGCGTACCCGTCGGGGACGGCAGCGGTGAGCCCCAGGTGCAACCCGGTCTCGCTCACCTGGACCGCCAGGCTCTCGAGGGCGACCCCCTCCCACGGCGAATCCTCGCTGCTGGTGGCCACCACCGCGCTGTCGAGCCACTCGTCGAGCGCGCCGTCCTGCGTGGGCTCGGAGGCCACCACCCCGAACATGAGGCAGCCGTGGTCGGGATCGCAGTAGTCCCCCCGGCACGGCTCGCCGTCGTCGCACCAGTCGTGCCGCGGCTCGTGCCTGCAGATGCCGTTGTCATCGCAGTAGTCGAGGGTACAAGCGATCCCGTCGTCGCAGTCCTTGGGGACCCCGCTGCACTCCCCGTGCTCGTCGCAAAATGTCAGCGTCGTACAGGGATCGCCGTCGTTGCAGGCCAGACCGATCCGCGGCTCCTGGATGCATCCCCCCTTAACGGACGAGCAAACCGCCTGGGTACAAATGTTACCGTCCGGCTCGCACTCGACGGCCGGCCCCGGGACGCACCGCCCTTCGACACAGACGCCGGTCTCGGTGCAGGGATCGGAGTCCTCGCAAGGCTCGCCGTCCTCACAGGTCGGCGCGGGATCGGTGTCGGGCGTCTCATCCGTGTCTTGCGGCCCTCCGTCAACGAGATCGGACAGATCCGGAAGCGTGTCGGCCTCGATGTCGGCTTTGATGTCGGCCTCGATGTCGGCCTCGATGTCGGCTTTGATGTCCAAAAGTTCTATGATATCGGTCGTTGGAGCGATTTCTTGACCGCCGGAGACGTCCCCCGGAGGCCCAATCACATCGGGAGTCACGTCGGGCCGCGCGACCTCTTTGTCGTCACCGGCACACCCGGCAAACAAAATGCTCGCGGCCAGCAGTACAGCGGTTGTCAAACTCGAGCGAATCCACATTTTCGACTCCTGGCTCCAAGGACCTCTGCCGGCTAACGCGAAGCCACCGGCAACCAGCCGTCAGTACGACTAGAATAGCCGTTCTCAAGGCATAGAGCAATTA
>PWKZ01000008.1 GCA_003559575.1 Bradymonadales bacterium
GGAAACAAGCCGAATTAGGCGCAGTCGTAGCAGCGCTACGTCGAGCACTAATTCGGTGCAGGTGACGCCGCAGATGTGCGTGAATCCGCGCGCGAATACCAGGATGGGCCGACGATTATGGAAGTCGCAAATGCCGATTTTCGAGTATGAACATCTCTTGAACGAGGACGCGCGGCCGCCGCGCGGCTGCACGCCGCGGTTTGAGCACCTCGAGTCGCGCTCCGCGCCGCCGCTCTCGCATTGTCCGCGCTGTGGCATTGCCTTGCGCCGGGTGCCGTCCGGTTTCGCGACCTCGCGGGACGTTCTTTCAACCAGTAACATCAAGGAGAAGGGCTTCACTCGCCTGCGACGCCGCGACAAAGGGGCGTACGAGGTTGATTGAGAGGCTCGGTCGAGGATTCAGTGGAAGTAGACAGAACTGCTGAGCCCATTTGGGGCGCTCTCTCGCCGGCTGAATACGGCACCGTTCGCACCAGTGATGGGTTCTTGTTGCAATATCAGGTTTTTCCGCCACGCATCGCGCCGGCCACGGGTGAGGAGCCGGTTTTGACCGTGGTGCTCGCCAACGGAATCGGGGTTCGGTTCCCGGGGTTTGCGATGCAGATCGAGCATTTGCGCAAGAATTACCGTGTGGTCGCCTGGGACTACCGCGGGATAGGGGCCTCCGGCCTTGCGCACCAGACTATTCAGAGGCGCGGCTCGCATGGCTCCGGCGGATTACGATCAGGCGAGAAGGACCCGCCCCACGCCACTGTCACGCCTCCGGCCGGCGAGGTGGACTTCTCGATCGAGCGCCACGCGCTTGATTTACTCGAGGTGGTCGACTCGATGGGGATCGAGAAGTTCGCCATCGTGGGGTGGAGCATGGGGGTTCAGGTCGGCCTCGAGGTGATCCGGCAGCGTCCCTCCGCCGTTCTCGCGTTTGCGGCGCTGTTCGGGACCTACGGGCGCCCATTTCACAAGGGGCTACCTGCTCCGCTGGCGGAAATTATCGAAGGACTCTTTCGAGTGGCGCGCGATTTCTCAGAAGTGGTCGGGGGGCTCGTCAAGTTGGCGGCGTGGCTGCCCGAACTGTCAGTCCCCCTCCTGAAAGGGGCGGGCTTCATCTCGTCCGAGACGGTCGTCTCGTTATTTTTGAGCAATGTCCAGGATGTGGCCGAAGCTGATCATGGAGCTTATCTGGCGACCATGTCGGAGCTGGCGCGGCACAACGCACATGACATGCTCTCGCGGATAACCTGCCCGTCGCTGATCATCACCGGCAGCAAGGACTATCTCACCCCGCCCGCGGCGGCGCGCGATATGGCGGATCAGATCACCGATTGCGAGCTGATGGTGCTCGAGGGCGCCTCGCACTTCGGGCTCATCGAGCCCTGCCAGGCGATTCAGCCGGCGCTCGACGCCCTGCTGCGGCGGGTTTTGTAGTGTCCAGGGCGAGCGCGCCGCCGTGTGAGCGCTTCAAGGAGACGCCCCAAGTGATTTGGACGGATGAGTTCTTGAGACGGATCCCCAAGACCGACTTGCACGTGCACCTGGACGGTTCGCTGCGCCTCGAGACACTAATCGATCTGTCGCGGGAGCACTCGGTTGAGTTGCCCTCCTACACCGTCGAGGGCTTGAAGAAGATGGTGTTCAAGGAGCGCTATCGCGATCTGGTGGAGTATCTCCAGGGGTTTGCCTACACCAGCGCGGTGATGCAGACTCCGCAAGCTCTGGAGCGCGTCGCCTACGAGTTCGCCGTGGACAACTTCGAAGAGGGAGTGCGCTACTTCGAGGTCCGCTTCGCGCCGCAGCTCCACGCCGGCACACGGATGGACATCGCCGGGGTGGTGAGCGCGGTCGAGCGTGGTTTGTCGAGGGCGCGCGCCGAGTTCAATGCTCGGCCGGAGATCAGAAGCGGACTGGAGCCGCCTTATAACTACGGCATCATCGTCTGCGCGCTCAGGATGTTCGAGGCGGGCTATTCGGATTATTACCGCGATCTGATGCGAATCCATTCGTACTCCGAGCGGAGCCGACTCTTCGCGCTGGCTTCGCTCGAGCTTGCGCGGGCGGCCGTCCACCTGCGGGACGAGCTCGGCATGCCGATCACGGGATTCGATCTCGCGGGCCAGGAGGCCGGTTATCCCGCTGAGGCCCATGTGGAGGCCTACGATTTCGCGCACCGCAACTTTCTTAAAAAAACCGTCCACGCGGGCGAGGCCTATGGCCCCGAGAGTATCTTCCAGGCCATCACCGACTTACACGCCGATCGTATCGGGCACGGCTACTACCTGCTCGACACCGCCAAAATTCGCCACTCGGAGATTACGGACCGGGATCAATACGTGCGGGCGCTGTCGCAATACATCGCCGACCGTCGGGTGACCATTGAGGTCTGTCTGACGAGCAACCTGCAGACAAACCCCGAGCTGGCCGATATCTCGCAGCACGCTTATCGAGAGATGCACGCCCAGCGCCTCTCGACCACGTTCTGTACGGACAACCGAACGGTGTGCAACACGACGGTCACGCGTGAACTCAAGCTCGCCTGCGAGAGCTTCGAGATGTCTCGATCGGACTTGAAGAACACTGTCATTTATGGGTTCAAGCGCTCTTTTTTTCCCGGCTCTTACACCGAGAAAAGGGACTATGTCCGCTCCATCATCGACTACTACACGCGAATCGAAAAAGCAGAGCCCCTTGTTAGCCCTGATTCCCGTTGCAACTCGAGCACTGAGGATGCCTAGGCAGGTTTAGGTGCAAGACATGAGGTCTCCTATGCGGAGGCCGACGCAGCGCCTACGTTGAGCCCTAGTTCGGTGCAGATGACGCAGCAGATGTGCCTGAATCGGCAGCCGAATGCCGGTGCAGGTGGGGGATTGGGGCTGGAAAGTCCTTGGCCGCGCCGGGGCAATCTGTGGCGTCATGGCCCCGCGCTTCCTACCGAAAGAGGGTGGTTCTGCTTCCTTTTCGTGACACCACCCGGTCGGCCTTGTCGAACAGGGCAAAGAGGATCGGAGCGAACGGGGCGGTTACCATGGCCTGGGGCAGCATCATGCGGAGGATCACGTCAAAGGAGTCGAAGGTGCGGTCGAACACCGCGCTCAGCCCGAGAAACAGTACGCTCGAGACAATGCTCGCGAAGAACGTTACGAGGATCGCGGTGACGAGGGAGCGGATATTCATCCGGCCCGAGAGCCCGCGGGCCAGCAGAAAGACCACCACCGCGATATGGGTGTAGAGCCCAATCGGGCTCCCGAGGGCGAAGGCGTCTTTCAAGAGCCCAATGATGAATACCACCAGCATGCCGGAGGTCAGTGGAGTCGCGGCGGCCACATAGAGCACCGCGATCAGTCCGAAGTCGGGAGCATAAAACGAGAGCCCGAGTTGGTGCAGAAGCGGTGAGGCGACTACCAACAGCATGAAGGTCAGGGCGATGGTCAAGACTCGCTGCACGTGACTCGGCTGCTCCTCAGGGCAATCTGTCGAAATCGGGAGGTCTGGGGCGTGTGCTCCTGACCACCAGCACCTCCTCCAGGGTGGCGAAGTTCACCGCCGGGACGACGTCGTATTCGTAATAAACCCCCGTTTGACGCTCTTCGTCGCGCGCCACGTAGCCGACTACCAGGCCGGGGGGGAAGACTCGATCATGGCCGGAGGTTACGACCACGTCATGTTCTTGAATTGCACCACCGCGATGCAGGAAGAAGAACCGCGCACCGTAAATATTGCTGTCGCCTCGGCCTTCCAGGGTCCCGCTCACTCCGCGCGCCGCGATTTCAACGTCGATTCGGCTGCGAGGATCGACACTCAGCATCACGTCCGCGAAACGGTCCGTGACCCGCGCGATGCGTCCAACCACACCGCGATGGGTGATGACCGGCATCCCCTCCGAGATGTCGTCTTCCGAGCCCACGTCCAGCGCGATGCGCACCACCCGATAGTAGGGCGAGTGGTCTTTGCTCACCACATGCGCCGCCACGGCGTTGAGCTCGCTGTGCGTCCGACGGAACTCACAGAGCTCTACGAGACGTTCATTTTCAAGCCGCAGACGACGGTTCTCGATGGCCTGCCCCTCGAGCGTGTTGACCCTCTCGCGGAGCCTCTCGTTTTCTGTTTGCACTCCGACGAGCGAGATGTAGTCACCCCAGACTCCCTGCACGAAATGAATCCCGTCGTTCATCATGTTCTGGAACGGCGCGGTGGTTTTCGCGAGAGTTCTCTCGAGGATGCTGGTCTCTGTTTGGTCCTTGCCGTGGATGTAGAGGATGAAGAGTGGGGTCGAAAAGCCCAGGAAGACAGCCACCGTCGCGCGGTATCGTTTTAGCAGGCGAATCATCGTTCAGAGAGCGTAACTTCTCGCAGGAGGTGCAGCTCGTCGAGCGCGCGCCCGGAGCCCAGCACCACCGCAGAGATAGGATCATCAGCCGTCATCACCGGCAACCCGGTCTCCTCGCGCAGCAGGGCGTCGAGGTTGCGCAGCATGGCGCCTCCGCCGGCGAGCACGATCCCCTTGTCGACGATGTCGGCCGAGAGCTCGGGAGGAGTGTTCTCGAGCGCTTCACGGATGGCATCGACGATGGCGGTAATGGGCTCGTTCATCGCCTCGCGAATCTCATCGGAGTTGACCGTTACCGTATTGGGAATCCCCCCCCTCAGGTCGCGCCCCTTGACCTCCATGGTCATGACGCTCTCCGTGGGGAAAGCCATCCCGATTGTGCATTTGATGTTCTCCGCGGTGCGTTCGCCAATCAGGAGGTTGTACTTGCGCTTCATGTGCTGAATGATGGTCTCGTCCAGTTTGTCGCCGCCCACTTTGGTCGACTTGCTGAAGACGATCCCCGCCAGCGAGATTACGGCCACCTCGGTGGTCCCTCCGCCGATATCGACTATCATGTTGCCGGAGGGCTCGGTGATGGGAAGGCCTGCTCCGATGGCGGCCGCCATCGGCTCTTCGATCAGATAGACCTCACGAGCGCCGGCGCTCTCGGCAGACTCGCGGACCGCGCGTTTCTCGACCTCGGTCACTCCCCAGGGGACGCAGATTATGATCCGCGGTCGCACGAGGGTCTTGCGGTTGTGGGCGCGTGTGATGAAGTAGCGCAGCATCGCTTCGGTGATCTCGAAGTCGGCGATGACGCCGTCCTTCATGGGGCGGATCGCGACGATGTTTCCGGGGGTCCGCCCGAGCATCTCCTTGGCGTCTTTGCCCACTGCCAGCACTCGCCTCCCGCCGCGTGGTTCACGCTGCACCGCCACCACGGACGGCTCACAGGAGACAATCCCTTTACCCTTGACGTAGATCTTCGTATTCGCGGTACCGAGATCGATCGCGAGATCGTTGGAGAATAAGCCGTATAGCCAATCGAACATCTAGTCTCGCTCGCGCGGGAGTTGCGCGCCAGAGAAAAAGCCAAACACAAACAGGTGGTTGCGGTGGCCACCTGCGCGCCCTTTGCCACGCCGGTCATTCTTTAGCACGAACCGGGGACCTGTTCAAGAATCTGCGCCTGTGGACCCAGGGCTCTTGGGCATTGAAGGTTGACCTTTGGCGCTCTCCTCTCGTAGAATCACGCGGTTTACGCCTTGCAGGGGCGTTTTCGCTCGCGATTTCAGGTAATTACGCGAGTGAGCTCCTGCTGGGCGTTCCGGGGAGTGGTTGAGAGTAGTTCTCTCCCCTCCCGAGGGTTTTGATTCTCCGATGGAGGACCCATGCTGAGCGCGCTTCGCAAGCACTCCCGATCCGCTATCATTTATGTTCTGTTCGGGATCATCATTCTGGCCTTCTTGTTGACCTTCAATACGATGGGACCGGGTGGCAGGGGCGACGGAAATGTTACGATGGCCACTGTCGGAGGGTTCGAGATCGACACCGGGGTGTTGCGGATGGGGTCTTTCCTGACGATCGATCCTCCCGAGCCCGGGAGGTTCTCCCCCCAGGACCTTCAGCGCCGGCAGGCTTATGAGCGGACCCGTTTTCTGCGCGCCGACTCGGATCTCATGATCCAGCCGTTCATGCCGCCGCCCGAGGAACTCTCGCCGCTCAAATACCGGCGCGTGATGGACGATCTCATCGAGACCTATTTGGTCTCCCAATATGCAGAGCGGCAAGGGATGGCGGTGCCCGACGACAAATTGGCCGAGCGGGTCTATCGCAACCGTTATTTGCGCGACTACTGGTACGACAACGACAACCAATTCCATCAGCGACGGTTTTTCAACTTCGCGCAGTACACCTTGGGGGTCGGCCCCAGCAAATTCGAGGACTTCATCCGCCGCGAGATGCTTCGCGAGCAGGTGGTGACGGTGTTGGCCAACCAGGTGACGCTCTCCAGTGCCGAGCTTGATTACAAGTGGCACCTCATGAATGAGAGGGTCGATCTGGCGTTCGTGGAGTTTGATCCGGACGTCATGCAGCGGATCCTCGAGGTCTCACCGGAGGAACTTCAGGCGGTCAAGGAAGAGCGGAGCGAGGAGATCGAGGCTTACTACGAAGAGCACCGCTCGCGTTACGAGAAAGAGGCGCGCGCGCATGTGCAGGGGATTTTGATTCAGACCCCGATGAGGTCGACACTCGAAGCCGCCGAGGGTGCAGAGCGCGAGAAACTCGAGACCGAGTGGCGAGAGGCGCGCGAGAAGGTCGAGGAGACGCTTGCGCTGCTCAAGCGAGCCGCGGCCGAGGAGGCGGGCGATGAGCCCGCCGATGATGACCCCCCGGTGGTGCCGACGGTGTCGCGCGAGCGGTTCGGGGATCTCGCGCGAGAGCGGTCGCAGCATCTCATGACCGCGGACGATGGCGGTGATTTCGGCCGTCCGCAGGAGCAGAGCGCGTTTGATAGCTGGCCGTTCGGGCCCGGTGTGGCCGAGGCCGTCTTCGCCCTCGAGCCCGGGGAGGTGAGCGACATCCTCGAGGCGCCCAACGGTTTCTGGATAATCCGGCTAGAGGAGAAGACCCCCGAGGAGCGGCGCGAGCTTGCCGAGGTCCGCAGAGAGATCGCCGGTATTTTGGCTCTCGAGGATCAGGTCGTCGAGCAGACGAAACGTATCGCCGACGCGTTTCTGGCCGTCGCCCGGGAGGCCGGGGAAGAGGAGCGGGATCTCGAGCAGATTGTCGCCGCCTGGAACGAGGACCCGCCCGGGGACTTCAGCGTCCGCGACGGCGAGACGATGCTCGAAGTGCAATGGACGGGGCCGTTCGCGCTCGTGAGCGAGGTGCCGGGGGCGCCGTGGGGCACGGTGCCGCTCATCGGGCATGCCGAGGAGATCGCGCGCGCGGCGTTTGCGCTGCCCGAGGTCGGGGCACTTGGTGACAAGGTCTTCGAGCTTGGGCGGGGCGGCAGCACGCGCTACTTCGTCATCCAGTTGGACGAGCGGATCTCGGTCGACGAGGCCGATCCCGCGGAGCGCGACCAGCTCCGCGAGCGCTTGCTGCTGGAGAAACAGGTCCGACACTACCGCGCTTGGTACGGGGCGCTCTACGACGAGGCGGTTGCTTCAGGCAGGGTGCGCGAGACCGCCGACTTCTCGAGCTTGGTGGACAGCGAGCGCCGCCAACACGAAGAGCGCCTCGATCGCCTTCAGGATATGTACTGATTACCTTTCGAGGTTTGAAGCCATGATGGTCGTCATGGTGGTGGCCTGTTTCGCGCCTTCGCTCGTGTTCCTCGGTTTCTACGCCTTGAAGGAGCGGGATCAGCCCGAGCCCTTGCGTCTCCTCATCGGGGTCTTTGCCGCCGGGATTCTGGCCGCTCCGATTGCGATAGTCGGTTTTGAGCTGCTCGCCGTCCTCGACTTCTACGGGATGCTGGAGATGGCCCACGAGGCTCCCGAGTCGACTATCTTCGCGTACAGTGTTTTCGCCATCGGCCCATTGGAGGAGCTGCTCAAGTTCGTGGCGGTTTGGGCGACGGTCTATCGGTTTCGGGCGATCAGCGCTCCGATCGACGGCATCGTCTACTCCTCTGCGGCGGCGGTCGGGTTCGCGGCTTATGAAAACTGGTTCGCGATGAATCTCATGGGAGAGGTGATCTGGTCGCGGGCGCTGACGCTCCCGTTCATTCACGCGTTGTTTTCTTCTTTCTGGGGCTACGCGGTCGGGATCGAGCGGTTCGGCCCGCGTGGGGTCAGCGCCGGCAGGACGCTCGTGATAGTCGGGCTTGTCCTCGGCATGGTTTACCACGGGTTCTACAATTACATTCTACTGAGCCCCCGGGTACCGGAATTATTGGTGGTGCCGCTGGTCTTCGTGCTTTGGGTGTGGACGCAGTTTGCCATCAGGCAGTTGCTCCGCGGCGAACTCTCTAGAACGTGAAGTAAAGCTCCTTGGTCGCGTACTCCTCCAATCTTGCTCGCAGGCGGGCCGGGCTGGCCGCCTCGGACAGGGCGCGCAGGTCTTCGAGGGTTCCTTTGGCGCGCGCCAACAAGGCCATCCGGTATTTGCCCTCTTCACGTCGGATGATCGGCCAGGCGTCGATCTCGACTATCTGATCGGTGCTCACCTCCACGGGCTCCGGTTCACCGGCTTTCATGACGGGCACCGAGAACGAGTACTGTGGGGTCCCGTCCCTCGCGGGCGCAAGCTCGGTGGCTTCAATCTCTCCGGCGAGCTGCACGAACTCGCCCATATTCCATGGGACCGGGATCTCATCACCTCGTGGATCGGACTCGTAAACGAGCCACGCCAGGCGTGGCTCGGGCTCTTCCTCGTCGTCCTCTTCGCCGGTGCCGATCAACGCGAGCAGGTTGCGCTCCTGGATCATCTGCTCGGTGGCCATGAACAGACGGTTGAGTGCGTCCATATAGGCCACGGCCTCGCCCACCACTGCTTCGTTGTGCACTCGTGGGCCGAACACTTCGCGGACGGTGAGCGGCTGATTTTGCTGCATGAACGTCGCGCAATGATCGAGAAACCCCATGAGAGTTCTAAGCTCGTAGCGGGGATCGAGCTCCTTGCGATCCAGTTCGCGCACCACATTGGCGATCTCTTTGCGATGGGCCTCGATCGCGTCGAAGTATCTCTTACGCTGGCGATCAATTTGGTCGAGGACATCGCGCGCCTCTTCGATCTTGGCGTTCTCGATGGCGCGCCCCATGAACGCGCGCCCGAAGTAGTAGCCGGTGGCAATCGTGAATGATAACACGATGATGCCAATGACCGCGATGGCGATAAGGCGCCCGGTCCGCCCGGCCTTCGGAGGGGCGGTCAGCTCGTCCAGCGCTTCGTCGGAGAGGGCCTCGGCGTGCCACTCCTCGGAGCCCTGCGGCCCCCCGTTCATCAGCGAAAACTGGCCGGCGCGCTGTCGCTCGGCCTCGGCGCGGGCCTCCTCCTCGGCCTGTCGGCGCGCCTCTTCCTCTTCGCGGCGAGCTTGCTCCTCGGCCTCGCGCTTCTTCTGCATGAGGCTCTTGCGTCCGAACTCCAGCTTGGACTTGAGGTCGGGCTTTGAGGGCGGTTTGTCAGCCATCGGCAGTTGCTCCTATGTCGCTAACTCGTGTCATGTTCATTCTTTCAGAGAGTCGCGGCGCGGCGGGCGGGGAAGGCGCCCACCGTCAAATGGTCCCGCGAGCCTAGCTCGCAGCCCACTGGTCGTCAAGTGCGGTCACTGGACCAAGTTGCTATTAGCGCTTAGCCTTGTCGATGGGCCGAGAGCCGGGCTCCGGCAGCTTTGAATGGCGCTGCGTGAAGCGTATAGGGAGAGGGTGGGGATGGCCCCGAGTTGTGATCTCGACTTTGTGCGCCGCGTGCATGTGATGGGCGTCTGCGGCACCGGGATGGGCTCTTTCGCCGGGCTACTCAAGCAGCACGGCTTCGAGGTCCAGGGGTCGGATGCCGGGGTCTATCCGCCGATGAGCGACGCCCTGGCCGACTGGGGTATTCCGGTGCTGGAGGGATACTCGGCGGCCAACCTCGGCTCGGCACCCGATCTGGTGATCGTGGGCAATGTCATCCGGCGCACCAACCCGGAAGCGGTCGCCATGCGCCGCCGCGGCATTCGTCACGTGTCCTTTCCGGAGGCGCTAGGACGCCTTTTTTTGGCGGATCGCACACCCCTCGTGGTCACGGGGACTCACGGGAAGACCACCACCGCGGCGCTGTTGGCCTGGTTGCTCGAATCCGCCGGGTTGTCCCCCGGGTTCTTGGTGGGCGGGCTACCGGCCGATTTCCCGCAAGCTTTCAGCTCGGGGCGGCCCCCCTATTTCGTCGTCGAGGGGGATGAGTACGACACCGCCTACTTCGACAAGGGGGCCAAGTTTCTTCACTACCGGCCGCACCACGCGATCTTGACCAGCCTCGAGTACGACCACGCCGACATCTTTCCCGACCTTGCGGCGGTCGAGCGGGCATTTCGGCGGTTCGTGGCGCTCATCCCGAGAGAGGGGACGCTGACGGTCTGCGGGCACGCGCGCGAGGCGTTGCAAGTGGCCCGCGCGGCGCGTTGCCGTGTGGAGACGTACGGTCACGGCCCGGAGTTCGACTGGAGCATTCGAGACGAGGAGTATGGCGAGCGTGGCACTTCGTTTTCTTTACACCGCGAGGGGCGGTTGCTCGGGCGCTTCGAGAGCCCCATGTTCGGACGCCACAACGTCCAGAACGCCGCCGCCGCCATTGCGGTCGCGGCGCGCGAGGGGGTGGAGCCGGACGTGCTCGCCCGGGCGCTGGGCTCTTTTGGTGGAGTGCGTAAGCGGCAAGAGGTGCGGGGTGAGGCGGGGGGAGTCACCGTCATCGACGATTTCGCGCACCACCCGACCGCCGTGCGCGAGTCACTGTTCGCGTCTCGCCAGCGCTATCCGCGGGCGCGGCTGTGGGCGCTCTACCACCCCGAGTCCAACACGGCGCGGCGGCGGGTCTTCGAGGAGGCCTACTCGGAGGCGTTCGACGACGCCGACGAGATCCTGATCTCCGAGGCGCTCAAGAAGCCGGACGGTCTGCCGCCCGACGAACAGCTCCACATCGGGCGGCTCGTTCGCGCGCTCAGGGCGCGTGGGAAGAGCGCCGACGGGGATCTCTCCTTCGATGAGATCTTCGCGCGTCTGCAGCGCGACCTTCGCCCGGGGGACGTGGTGGTGTTGATGTCGGGGCGCGATTTCGGCGGTCTGCACGACCGTCTGCTGGCGGCGGGCCGGCCCGAAGAGCTGAGGGGGTAGTCGAGTGGCGCGCGTCATGATGGCCGGCGGTGTGCCGGGGCGGATGCACGAGGGGGAGGTCGAGTGGGGAGGCCACACGATCCACCTCGAGCAACTCCAGATGAAACATTTCGTCGATTATCGCACGCCCGCGCGAGACTACCCTGTCGTGGACGAGGCGGGGCTGCGGCGGTTCATAGAAGTCGCGCGCGGATACGATCTCGTGTTCTGCGAGAGCCCCGAGGCGATGATCCTCCACGCCGCCTGGATGGCCGATGGCGGCTCTCCGGTGGCGGTCTGCGCCTTGGAGGTGCAGGCGCTTCGCGCCGTCGATTCCCTGAGGCGCTGGTATGAGACGAACGAGGGGCGCGATCCCTGGCCGGCCACCGTCGCGTGCCCCTGGATCTCCTGGGTGGTCAACACCCGAGGGCTCACCGCGAAGCTCATCGAGGAGGGAGTACCCGAATCGCGGATCTTCGATTTCCCCACCAGCAGCGAGGCATTTGTGCTGCTTTTGCCCGACGCCGAGCGGCTGCTGGACCGTGAGCGGGAGCTGGACTCGGCGCTGACGGACGGTTTGCCCTTGGGGGAGGTGCTGGTGGCCGGCTCGGGCCAGCGCGACCGGATCATTGCGCTCGAGGTGGCGCGCAGTTTGCCCGAAGTCCCGTTTGTGGTGGTGGACGAACATGTCGAGCGCCACCGCGATTTGCTTCAGCGCCACGGGCTTGCAAATCTCGCAAACGTCAGGTGGCTCGCGCCGCAGCCGGTGGAGCGGTTCATTACCCTCATCAGGCGTTCGCGCGCGGTACTGGTGGCGCTGCTGGAGGGGCCCGAGGCGGGGGGCCAGATGACGGTGGCGCTGGCCCACCGGCTCGGGGTGCCGGTGGTGGGCACCGCCGCCGCCGGCGTCGCCGGCTATGTGGAGCACGACAAGACCGGGTTATTGGTCGCTCCGGGGGATCGCGAGGGGCTCGCCGCCGCGGTGCAACGCCTGTGGTGCGACGAGGATCTCGAGCGGCGTTTGTGCGCGGCGGGGCGCGAGGTGGAGCGCGGCCGAACGGACGCCACCCGGGCCGGAGGGCTCAGGGCCTTTGAGGCGGCGCTGAGCGCTGCGGCCGCTGCGGCTTAGATTAAGAGGCCGTCGTACCTCGCGGCGAGAGATGGGAGTAGACTTCGGCATCTGGTACGTGAGAGCGGGCCCGGTCCTTCAATGGCCGGTAGATCGCTGCGGTTTGAAACGGGGGATCAGGGGTATCTTGTGATCGCCACGAAACCGAGGAGCGTGAACAACGCGCAAAACGGCCCGGCGAGCAGGATCCCGGTGGGCTCGGCCGAGGTCATCCCGAGGCGGGTCATGAGCTGGGTGCCGACGATGGCCGAGATGGCGATGGCGGACTTGGTGACGAGCCCCTGCATCCCGAAATACATCGCCTCGCGCCGGCGGCCCGTTTTCTGTTCATCGAGGTCGACGATGTCGGCGATGATCGCGTTGGCCATAATGAGGAGCGTGGCCACCGGCAACGACAGCGCCGCGAACAGCGCGAGCGCGTAGGTGCCGGCCCAACGCTCCGGCACCGCGGTGATGAAGAAGAACAGCGGCGTCACCAGGGTCAAGATGAGCATCGCGCCGGCGACGAGGATCTTTTTGGGGAGCCTCTTGCCGGCGAAATAGACCACCGCGAACATCGGCACGGCCAGGATCATCATGACCCCCTGGTAAAGAGCGGTCTTGCTCTCAGGCTCGCCGAGTACTCGGGTGACGAAGTATGGGGTCGACATGGCGATGACGTTGAAGCCGATCCAGAACATGAAAAGGCAAGCCACCCAGCTCACGAACGCCTTGTTGCGCATGGTCTCCGCCACGGCCCGCTTGAACTCGAACGGCGGTGGGGCGTCCGTGTCCGGGCGCTGCTCTTTGACGAAGCCGATCGAGAAATAGAAGAAAACCAGCGTGATGGCGCCCATCACCAGCGCCATCTTCATGAACTGGAAGTCGTCGCCGATGATCAGGGGCGCGGCGATGGCGGCTATCAACAGGCCGACTATCCCGAACATCGCCTCCAAGGTCGCCACGCGCATTCGCTGCGTGTTGCCGCGGGCGATCTCCGGCATCAACGAGAGGTAGGGCGCCACCACCACGGTGAAGAAGAAGAAGAAGAAGCCGAGGACGAGCCCGAAGTAGAGGGCGTTCAGCAAGCTCTCCGCGGCCACCGGTGGGCGCCACAAGATGATGAAGAATAGCACCAGAAACGGTGTCCCGAGCGCCACGAATGGGATGCGCCGGCCCCACCTCGTCTTCGTTCGGTCGCTCAAGTGGCCGACGAGGGGATCGGCCAGGGCGTCGATGAGCCGACCGAACCCCATGGCGAATCCGAGCATGGCCACAGGGGCGTAATCAATGGCGACCTTGACCCCCCCGGCGCTCGGATCGGCTTGCTCGCTCGGGGCGTAGAAGTAGATGGCCCACGTGACCACGATCTGGTTTATCAGCATCGTCGAGAGGTTGCCGGAGCTGTAGCTGAGCTGCTGAAAAAGAGTCAGGGGGGTGGTTTCTCGTGCGCTGCCCGTTTCGTGCATTGTGTCTGCCATCTTTCCGCTTCTAGCCCGATCAGGGCAGCACCGCGGCATCTCTTTTTTTGAGAGCTAGTAGTAGAACCCGCGTGTGACGGGCAGCCCGTCGGTGGTCGTCACGATCCCCAAAAGGCGCAAGCCGTTTTCGCTGCCTCTGGCGACCACATGAGTGGAGTGCATGTCGCACCCTTTGAGCAGCTTGAGTTGCTGCATACAGTGGCCGGCGGTCGGGTTGGTGGCGGCCCCGATCGAGAGCGCGACGAGGATCTCTTCGACGTTCAAGCCCGCTGTCTTGCGCTGCTGGATGTCTTCCTTGAGGCTGCACACATTGGCGATGATCGAGGGCGGCAGCAGATCGATCTGTTTGGGGATCCCCCCCAGTTTCTTGATGACGTTCAGGAGTAGCGCCGCCTCGGCGTGCATCAGGGTCGAGTTCATCCCTGTGACTATCTCACCGCTCGGCAATTCCAGCGCCGCTCCGCAGAAGATGCCGCGGTCCCCTTTTCCCCGTTGCTTCGCCTCCTCAGCCGCTTGCCGAGCCGCGGGGACGATGGGGTAGTCTGTGACCTTGGCGCCCACCTGTTGCAGCAGCCTCTCGACGACCTGCACCGTCTCGCGCGACTCGAGGCCCTGCTTGTGCTCCCAGGAGTAGCGAAAATAGCGTCGGATGATCTCCCGCGTGGCTGCCGCGCGAACGGTATCGTCGTCCAGGATCCCGGCCTTGACCATGTTGACGCCCATCTCGCTCGGCGATCGATAGTCCATGGCGCCGGGGCCTTGGGCGCCGATTTGCGCCATGATGGCGCGCATGATGCTGAAGTTTTCAATGTCGCGGTTGTAGTTGATTACGGTCTCGCCGTACGCCTCCAGATGGAAGGGGTCGACCAGGTTGCGATCCTTCAAGTCGGCCACCGCCGCTTCGTAGGCCAGGTTGAGCGGGTGATCGAGCGGCAGGTTCCAGACCGGGAAGGTCTCGAACTTGGCAAACCCCGCCTGCTGGCCACGCGATTGGTGATGATAGACCTGCGCCAACCCCGTCGCCATTTTACCGCTCCCGGGGCCGGCACCGGTGACTATCACCAGTGGGCGGGTCGTCTCGATGAAAGGGCACTGGCCATAGCCCTCGTCGCTCACGATCTTGTCCACATCGGCCGGGTAGCCGTCGATCTCGGGTTGGGTGTAGACCCGAATCCCGCGTGACTCGAGAAAGTTCAAAAAGCGCGTCGCGCTCTTTTCGCCTCTGTAGCGGTTGATTATGACGGCCGAGACCGAGAACCCGAAGTCTTCCAGGTCGTCGAAGGTTCGGAGCGAGGCCGCGTCGTAGGTCAGCCCGAAGTCACCCCGAATACGCCCCGCCTCAATGTCCTTGGCTCGGATGCAGTAGACTATGTCGACCACGTCCTTGAGCCGCTGGAGCAACTTTATCTTTACATCCGGATCGTAGCCCGGCAGCACGCGCGCCGCGTGCATGTCGGAGAGCAGCTTGCCCCAGAACTCCAAGTAGAGTTTGCCGGAGAATCTGGCGACACGATCCATGATCGCGTCGGACTGGGTTTGCAAGTAGCGCTCGTTGTCAAAGCTCGCTTTGATACCGTCGATCATTGGCTAATGGGCCTCCTCGGGCGCAGGTCCGGGCAGCTCGGCCAGCGGCCCGAGGTTCAAAGGTGCGCCGGGGGCGCCGGTGTGGCTCATGAGCGCCTCTTCGTAGAGCTGGTCGATTTCAAAGTTGCGGCTGTGGAGCGCCTCGAACTCGGCCCGGATCTCGTCGAAAGTTGCGTCCTTGACGTCGATTCGGTGGCCCGGGTTGTCCGCCGGGTGATATACGCCCCACAGGCTGGGATGGTCGAAGTACTTCCAGGTCCACGGAGCCCAGTGGATTCCGCGCCGGTTCATGAGGTCCAGGACGAGCCCCATCGCCTCCACCTCCCAACGGTTTTCGGGGTCGTCGGTGGCCATGAAATCAGTGGGATTGTAGACATTGAACTCGCCGTAGAAGAGCGGCACCTCATAGCGCTCCCACTGCTCGCCGACGTCTTCAATCTTCTTGTTCATCGCGCTCTTGTGCGCCTCCGGGGTGTTCCCCCCGGGGTAGTCGTGGATCGACATCATGGCGTTTTCCCAGCCGAGCTCTTTTGGGGACATCAAGTTCTCGAGTTTTTTGAAGCCGTCACCCAGCATGATGATATGGTTCTCGTTGACTTCGCGGATCGCCCGGTAGATCTGGTCTTGGACCGCGCCGTAGGTCTCGGCGTCGGGTGCTCCGGCCGGCTCGTTCAGGAGGTCGAAGATCGCGATGTGCGGTTCGTCCTTGAAGTAGTCCGCCACCGCTCGCCACAGGCGGGCGGTCTTGTCGATACACTCCTGGGTCTCCCAGAAGAAGCCGCCGTTTTCGAGCCCCTGGTGCCACCACGGGCTCTGGCCGCCGGGCGCGCCGTGCATGTCGAGCATCACGTAAAGGCCGTGTTGGCGGGCCCACTCGACCACCTGATCGAGCCGCCGCCAGCCATCCTCGACGAAGTGGTTCTCACCCTCGATGTCGGTCTCCAGCGCTTGATACCAGAAGGGGACTCGCACGAGGTTCATCCCGAGCCCGGCCGCTCGCTCGAAGTCCAGTTCGGTGATGTAGTTGTCGAGGAACGCGCGCCGCAACTCCCACATCCGCTCGTACCCAAAGCGCTGTTCAAGCCAGCGCCAGAGGCTCCGCTCCTCGAAGATCCACGGCTCGGAGTCGAACCACTCCCAGAACGCCTCAACCGCTTCCCGCTGCTCCGGCGCGGCGTTTTCAAGGGAGTGTTCGCGCCACTCCTGCACCATGACCCATCGCGGTCGGGTGTAGAAGGTCCATTCGAGGATATTGACGTACCGCGCCTGTGTGATGAGGTCGGCTATTCCAAACTCGGCCGCCTTGACCGGCACCATCTCGATCAGCTCGGCCTCCGACAGGACCCCGATACCGGCGATCCAGGTCTCCATCTTGAGCCAGCTCCCAAAGTTGTGGCCGCGGAGCATCACCCGGTCTCCGTCTTCGTCGACCAGGTCGGTCCCTTCGACTCGCAGCCAGGGGAGGGTGGCGGGAGTGGTGGGGGGCGTTCGCTCGGGAAATGGCGCGAGATTGGGCCGGCAGTCACTCGGGACCGGCGCCGGGAGAGGCGCGGTGACCTCCTCGGTGGGCCGCCCATCACTCTCCAGGGTGTCTGGTGTCGTCTCCGCCGGTGGGCTGGGAGCGCTGTCGCCGCATCCTCCCGCGATGATCCCCCCAAAGAAAATCAGGCATATCATTGCCGCCGATTGCGCTCTCATCCGACGTTCTCCCAATTCACCCTCGCTTTGGGGGGGAGTTTGGTTGCGTTCACCAAGCGGTGCGAGATTACGATCAGCGCGACCGAGGTGCAACTCCTCCGGGACTCGGCCAGGGCCCACCATAATCGTCGGTTCGTTCTGAGGAGCGAGCGTGTGGAGGCGCGTGCATTTGCAAGGAAGCAAGCCGAATTAGGCGGAGGCCAACGCAGCGCTTACGTCGAGCACTAATTCGGTGCAGGTGACGCCGCAGATGGGCGCGGATCCGCGCGCGAATCCCAGGATGGGCCGACGATTATGGCCCTCACCCCATCCGGGACTCGGCCAGGGCCACCCCTCAACTTGACGGGCCGAAATCGTTTGTGGCAGATTACTCTGCGGTGATTCAAGTGTGGTGCCTCTATAGGTAATTAGCTGACCAATCAGCGCCTGGAGGATGGCTGGCTTATGGGCAGTTGTTTTTTGCGGCCGTTTGTCTTGTTGCCGGCTCTTTTGATATTTCATGCTTGCGCCGACGACAGTGGGGAGGCACCACGCGAGCCTTCTGCGGATGTGATCGAGGGCGACGCTATTGCGCCGCCACCGGAGATGTCCAGGCTGAGGGCCGAGGGCACCTCCATCGTGGACGAAGACGGCACGCCGGTGCCGCTCAGAGGCCTGAACCTCGGCGCCTGGATGTTCCACGAGACCTGGATCACCCTGTTCGACTATTCGGTTCAGTCGCGTGTCTACGCGCTTGGCGTGGAGATGGGGATCGAGGATGAGGTGACGGCCGCGCTGCAGGTCGTTGGTCCTCTGGTGGCCGCCGGGATGGTGCCCATCTGGGGCAGCCTCGAGGATCCCGACGAGTCAGGATGGGTCGTGGCGTTCGGCGCGGCGTTGGAGGCTGAGATCGGCGCCGAGAATGCGAGCGCGTTCATGGCGCAGCTCGACGGCTACCTGCCGACGATATATTCCGACACCGATCTGCCCATGCGCGACAAACTCGAGGCGCGCTTCGGCTGGGAGGGACGCGACGAGCTTCAGGACGTCTTCATGGAGGCCTGGATTCGAGAGGACGACATCGCCTGGATCGCCGCCCAGGGTTTCTCTCTGGTGCGCATCGGGATGAGTTGGCGGACCCTCACCACCGGGCCGGGTACGGAGGAGCCGACCGAACTCACCTGGAATGAGGCCGTTTTGCAGCGCCTTGACCAGGTGCTCGACTGGTGCCGGACGCACGGACTATACGCCGTGCTCGACATCCAGGAGGCCCCCGGCGGACAAAACGCCTACACCCACGAGCGCGGCCGGCTCTATGACAGCCCCGAGATGCAGGCGCTCACGATCGAGATGTGGGAGATGCTCTCGGCTCGCTATCGCGACCGGAACGAAGTGGCCGCCTATAGTCTCCTGGCCGAGCCGATGTCGGCGCCGTCCGCCGAGGCGCGCGACGAGATGTACGATCGATTGATCAAGGCGGTGCGCGCGCAAGAGGACGATCGCCTGATAATTCTCCACGACGGTTTTCTGGGCGGCGGCCCGGCCTCATTCCCCGACCCGGCCGACTACGGCTGGGAGAATGTGATCTACTCGACTCATGTGTTCGAGTGGAACGTGAGCAATCTCGCGCAGCTCGAGCTGCTGCTGCTCGTTTACGAGCAGCAGTTTGCCGAGGTCCAGGAGCAAACCGGGGTGCCGTTCTACCTGGGCAGCTTCTCGCCCATCTGGGATGAGGAGTGGGCCTACGAGGGCGCTGAACGAATCGTCGAGTGGTGCGAGCGGGAGGGTTACCCGTGGTCGCTGTGGACATACAAGCGGATCGACGATCCCCACGACGAGATCGTATGGGGGGACACGAGCGCCTGGGGCGTCGTCTCACGGCTCGAGGGCGATTGGGATCGCCCCGACGCCTTCCGCGACGATCTCGACACCCTACGCGTCAAAATCGCTGAATACGCCACCATTCCCTTGGCCGTCAACGAACGCTTGCTCGAAGCGCTGACGGTGTTTCGTCGCTGAGCAGTGGCTCGAGTTTCAAAAGGAGAACCCACGCATGCGCCGTCTTCTATCGCTTCTTTGTATGATGGGGGTCGCCGCGCTCCTGGGCTGTGGCGGCGACGCCCCGGTCTTCGAGACGGAACTGACCCCTGCGCGCCCGCACCTGACCTATTACAAGGACGGCCACGGCCGCTATGTCAATTTGCGCGGCATCAACGTCGGCGGCACCTCGAAGGTGCCGCGGATGCTGGATGTGCCGCTCGACAACGGCCGCGACTGGAGTTTTGTCGGCCGGCCGTTCCCCGAGGGCGAGGCCGACCTCTGGATGGCGCACATCCGCTCTTTGGGGTTCAACTCCATTCGACTCATCTTCCTGTGGGAGTCGGTCTTCCCCGACGCCTATGGCGAGCCGGACGAGGACTTCCTCGACTACTTCGAGGAGGTCGTGGCGGCGGCCAACCGCCAGGGCATCTACGTGGTGCTCAACCTGCACGAGAACCTGTGGAGCCGTCACCTCTACGCGCTGTTCAACGAGCGGGCGCCCGGCATCCGCGGCGACATCGACCACATGCTGTTTGCCATGCTGCCCTGCGCGCCCGGCGACGAGGAGGGCTCCGAGAGCTGCTTGACGCGCAAGGTGGTGGGCGACGGCGCGCCCCTGTGGGCGACCGAGTTATGCCTCCCGGAGAAGGACTTCGACTCACCCTACTGGGGGCGGCATCACGCCATCGGGCGGCTCGCCGAGCAGGACCCGCGCGCGCGCTGGTCCTACGTCCTGATGCTGTTCGACACGCTCAACACCGAGCTGCAGCTAATCGACACCAGTACGCCGGAGAAGCGTCAGGCGTTCACAGACATGCTGGACGAGATGCAAGCGCGGCTCGATGTCCTGGGGCCGTTCGATTACACCGAGAGCACCGATATGCTGCCGCTGACGAGCTGGTGGGAGAACACCATCCTGTCGCTCGACATCTCGCGCTGCTACGCCTCTTTCTTCGCCGGCGACGAGGTCTTCCCGGATCGGGTGGTGGAGAACGGTGAACTCAAGTGGCGCTCCGAGGCCGACCAACCCGACTCGGCATACAGTCTCAAGGATTATCTGCAGTCGTCGTGGGCCGACGCCTGGGGGCAGGTGGCCGCGAGGGTCGGCAAGTATCCGAACGTCATCGGCTACGATCTCATCAACGAGCCGGCGATCACCTCGGTGATGTTGACCGTGGTGGCGTTGTACTTCGAACTCGGCGGCTTCGACGACACGCTCAAGGACATCCTGAACGCGCTTATCAACTATGACATCAGCGATTACGTCTGGATCATCGACAGTGTCTTCCCGGCGCTCTCCGATCCCACCAAGGGGCCGTGTGAGGACCGCTGCGCGCGCGACGCCGCGAACCTCTGCGGCGCGCCCTGCGAAGACGACTGCGACACGTTTTGTTACGACGAGGACAACGACACCACCGATGAGACCTGTTTCGATCTTTGCCGGCGCCAAGTGGCCGAGTGCAGCGCCCGGCGCGCCGGCTGCCTCGCCCTGCTGAGCAATCAAATCGAGACTTGTGTCGATTACTGTCGCGATCCCGACCGGGATCAGGCGGTCACCAAGCTCATCTATCTGCTCAAGTTCTTGCAGCTCCTGCCGCCCGACACTTCCGACGAGACGCGCGAGGCCTGGGGCATGGATGGGGTCGACGCGTTTGCTGCCGCGGGGCTCAACTTCGGCTTCGACACCTCATACTTGAAGCCGCTGTTCGAGAGGACCGCGGCGGCCATTCGCGAGGGAGACGATGACGCCGTCATCTGGCTCGTGACCACCGGCAGCAGCGGATTGCAGGGGGACACCTGGATGACCATGCCGGCCAACATCGATCAGGCGGTCTACGCGCCCCACTGGTATCCCGACATCTACCCGTTCGTCGGCCTCAACGTCCCGGAGCGCGACTTCGAGGTGGAGGAGGTCCGTTATCGCGAGTATGCCGATGAGCTGGCAAGGCACGCGGAGTTCGCCGCCTACTCCCTTTCGAACATCCCGGTCGTCTACGGTGAGTTCGGCACTTATTGGAACTACAAATACCGCGGCGAGGAGTGGCCCGAGTTCGGCTACATCCAGTCGCGCCGCAACGAGTATCGTCTGTCGGCCGAGATCCTCAACAACTACTACGAGGCCTTCGAGGAGCTTGGTTTCGGCAACTTCGTTTGGTGCTACACCACGGATAACCATCCGCTCGACGGCGACGGCTGGAACCGAGAGGACTTCTCGCTGGTGGAGTTCATTCGTGAAGACCTCGAGCCCAACCGCTTCGAGTGTCTGCGGACCTCCCTCGATGAAGGGCGCGCGGCCTGTTTGCGGTTGGCCGAAGCGCAAGCCGACAACCTGGACGACAACGGCTTCCCGGCCCACGACCGTTGTACGGAGCTTTTGTGCGAGCTGCCGGCCCGCTACGTGGTCCCGGTTCCCGACGACGCCCCCGAGGGCTATATGGCCCCGCGCGGGCACATGGCCTGGATGCGTCCGTATGCCAAGGTGTTGTCGGGCAAGCCGCTCTATTCGCACTTCAACTCGGACTTCCACTACTACGATCCCGACAAGGGGATCCCCGATCCGCGCCGTGAGTTCAAGCTGGTCTTCGCCGGCAAGGAGAGCGACGCGCCGACCGTCATTTTCGTGCCCACCGCGCAGTACCCCGACGGGTTCTACGTCTGGCTGTCCGACGGCTGGGCCGCCTGGGACGCGCAGAACCAGGAGCTGTACTACCACCCCGAGTACGACAAGCCCGGCTGGGAGCATCGTGTCCGGATTCGGCCACCCATCGAAGGCCAGAAGACCGAGGGGTTTGACTATTTCATTCATGGCGACCGAGTTGTGACCGGGTCCTGATGGACTGGGAGGACGGAGGGATTCGGACATGTTTGCGACCAACGGCTACAGCTTGAACCGCCGGCTCGCGGCGCTGTTAATCGCCGCCGCGACAATGGCGTGGTCTCTGGGTTCGACGGCGGACGCCACCGAGCGCGTGCCCCCAGAGTCGACTCCGGTCGATGAGCGAGAACTCTCCGCCATTGATCGGGTGCCGGGGGTGGCGCACCCCTGGATATGGCGCCCCGCCCCCGAGGGCCAGGGGCACGTTTCGTTTTCGGGCATCTTTCAAACGTTGTTCGTCTACCAGAACGACTCGGATTTCGACCGCACCAGGCCTTACTACGATCCAGGCGGGCAGCACGTCGGGATCATGGGCTCGTTTTTCAAGCCGGTGGTCACGGTGCGTCCCCTGGCGGGGATCGCCAATGCCCCCGAGCTGGAGGTGGTCTGGGACTCCGAGTTCGGGTTGAGCTTGTGGAGTGTTCACGATCCCGACCAGTACGATCTTGGGCATCCCAATTCGCTGCGCTTCTCGCAGCGCCAGCTCTATGCGCGCGGGCGGATGTGGGGCGGGCTCTTGGGGTTTCAGGTGGGCTACCAGTACTTCACCGACCCCACCGCGATGTTCCTGGGCCACTGGATCGGAGCGGCTCGACTTTGGACCGAGACCTCATGGGGACGACTTGAGATCATGGGCGGGCAGCTGCCCGATCAGACGTTCGAGGGGTTGGTGTTGGACTCGCAGGAGAAGTTCACCCGCGACGCCTTCGTCTACGGCGGGCTGGCCGAGTTGACTCCGAGCGACCACTACAAGCTGACGCTGGGGTTGCACGGGCTGCACGACGCCCAGCTGGTGGGGCGGCCGCTCGATCTTCTGACCACCACGCTGACCGCCTCCTGCGACCGCGGCTTCATGCGTTGGGGCCTTCAAGGGGCCTTCCAGTGGGGGCGCCAAAAGCACGGCGCGCAAGGCGGCGATGAGGAGACCCTGGCCTGGGCGCTCCAGGCGTATGCCACCGTCCTGATCCCCGGGACTCCGGTGCTGATCGACTTGAACCAGCTCGTACTCTCTCCCGACGATACGCATGACCGCAACAACCACAACGGGGCGTTCTTCTACTCGTCAAAGAGCCGCAGCCGCACTCTGATGCTGTCGGAGGACGAGATTCGAGATCGGGGCCGAAACTATGACCAGCGAATGGGCGAGCGGCGCCAGAACTTTTATCTCTTGCGTGGCGGTCTCTCGTTGACCGATCTGACGGTCCTCGTGCAGGTGACCGACTACTTCGTCCCGTCGGTCACTTTCGGCACGGCGTTCTCGCTCGAGAAAGCCAACACCGGCGGCTCCTCGTTCGCCGGTTTCGAAACCAATCTGCACCTGCGCTTCCTCTACCGTGATCGCCTGGAACTCCATCTGGCCGGTGTCGCGCTGCTTCCGGGCCGGGCGCTCTCGACCTTCATCAACCTCTACGATCGAACCGCTACCGAGCCACAGTTCATGCTCGAGAGTTCGCTGTTCGTCTATTTCTAGAGCGACTGCGTGCGGTTGTAGATGGTGGTCGCGGAACAAAGCCCGGAGTCGTCCGTCTCCCTGACGTGGTCATAGACAATCGCGGGCCGGCCGTCATCTACCGCCGTTGTAAACGCAACCTCGCCCTTGAACCGCAACACCCCGTCCACATATCGTGCGTACAGCCCATAGGCGGGGAATCTGCCGAAATAGATGGCGTCCGGGTATTCATCCTCGCGCCCCGGCACGATGCGATCGCGTTCATCATGGGATCCGCCCTCGGTGGAGACGATCCGAACGTTTTCGAGCGTCACGTCGTCGATGTGATGGGTTTCGATTCCCATGATGGAGGCGGGTAAGTCGGCGTCTTCGACCTCCACGTTGCGAAAAACTATCCCTCCGATACTGCCGGGCGTGGTGCGATCTCCACGTAGCCGTCGCTGTAGGCGGATGAAGAACGGCGCGCGGACAGCGCTCATTCGGATGTTTTCGACAAGCACGTTGGAGATGTGGGCGCCGTCATCGGAGACGAGCGTCACGCCTCCCATCGGGCGTGTCCCCGGGTTGCTCTCCACCGAGGCTTGGATTATGGAGTCGCGAAACACGATGTCGCGAAAATCATGCCGCGACTCCGTACCGATCTTGAATGCGTTGGCCCAACTGGACAGGGTGCATCCGCTGACCTCGATGTCATATGATTCGCGGATATAGTCATCATCGCCGTTTTTGAGCACGATGGCGTCGTCGCCGGTCTCGATGTCACAGTCGCGAATGCGGACGTGGCGGCACGCCTCGAGATCAATGCCATCGGTGTTGGGGCTCATGATGGTGTGGAGGATTGAGGTAGAGCGTTGACAGCATTGGTGCTTCAGCTATACTTTCGGCTCGCCGTGTGAGGGGATTCGGCTTGCGCCGTCGATGGCCGAGCGGTCTTCCGCCCACCGCCGGGCGACGGCTGATGGATCATTGGCTTGATCACCGAATTCAACAGATTCCAACTCGAGGCGGTCAAGACGGGGCGCAACGTCGTCTTCCAGGTCACCGTGTTTCAAAAGCGCGACCGCGACCGCGCCAAACTGTTTGCCGAGACACAGTGCTCCGACCCCTATCACTTCATGATCCAATTTATCATTCGCGAGGCCCCGACTTTTGAAAAGCTGCTCGAAAAGTTCTATCGCCAGCTCGATCACCGGGGCTTTGTGCCGCTGCGCTATCGGGTTCGGGAGAACGGCAAATGGGCCGAATGGCAGCCCGTTGCTCTCGATTCCTAGCCCGCCATGAACCTCGAACCAGGTAGTTACATTGCGCTCGTGATCTACCTGCCGGCCTTGCTTGTGGTGGGCTGGCTCCTGCGTCGCCGCTCTCGGAGTCGCGAGGGCGCATACTTGGCCGACCGACGCCTCGGCACCGGTCTCATGGGCGCCTCCTTGGCGGCGACGGCCATCGGCGGTAGCGCCACGGTGGTCCTCGCGCGTCACGTCCACAGCCACGGCCTCGCCGGGATCTGGCTCGATCTGCCGCTCTGTCTCGGGCTCGTGCTGTTTGCCTTCTTGCTCGCCGGACGGGTGCGGGCCACTGGATGCTTCTCCCTGCCCCACCTGGCGGGCCGACTTTACGGCCGGCGGCTTCGTCTGGCCACCGGGTGGCTGGTGCTTTTGGCCTCGATCACATGGTTTGCGCTTCTCGTGAGGGCGGGCGCGCCGTTCTTGGCCCCGTTGACCCCGCTCTCCGAGCGAGGGGCGGTGATCTTGCTGGCGCTCTCCTTCGTTCTCTACACGGCCATCGGCGGGCAGGCGGCGGTGGCCTGGACCGACGCCGTTCAGCTAGTGCTGCTCCTGGGGCTCGGGTTGCTGCTGCCGGCCGGCCTTGTCCTGATCAACACCGCTGGGCTCGCGGGCCTCTCCCCCGGGGCGCTCTCCTTTCCGCTCGGCGGAGAACTCGACATCGTTGACGTCATCGGGTTGATCGCGCTCTTCGGACTGCCCGCGCTGGTGGGCGGCGATGTCTACTCCAAGACCCTCTCGGCGCGCGACTCCCGCACCGCGCGGCGCGGTGTTTTCCTCGCCGCGGCGTTGAAATTTTTGGCCGCCGCCAGCGTGACGGTGTTGGCGCTTGGCGCTCATATCTTGTTGCCGGACTTGTCCACCGGCAACGACTTGCTCCCCTCCATGCTTGGCGCGCTTCTGCCCGAATGGCTGGCGCCCCTGGTGTTGATTGCCTTTCTGGCGGCGTTCACATCGACGGCCGACAGTGTGCTAATCACCGGCGCCACTGTCATCGACATCGATCTCAGCGGGCCCAAGCGTTTGAGCCCGACGCCTTGGAGGCCGAATGCAGCGGTAGTGATTGAGGACCGGGGCGCCAAGCGTGCTCAGCCAAGCCCTCGAGTGTTCATCGTCTTGATGGGCGCTGTCGGCACCGTCGTGGCGCTGGCCCACGACGATATTGTGACCCTCATGCGGTGGTCTTACACGATCTTTGTCGCCGGCGCGCCGGTGCCGATTTTGATGGGGTTCACCGGTCGCTTCCGGATCTCGGACACCGCGGCGTGCGTCGCACTTCTGGCAGGGGGGGGCGTGGCGGTGGTGTTGAAGTTCGTCGGTCTCAGCCGCCCGGCGCCGGTTTTGCCGGGCTTGCTTGTGGCGACCTCAATCCTCCTCGCGAGTCACTTTTTTTCCCGACCATAATCGTCGGTTCCTTCTGAGGAGCGAGCGTGTGGAGTCGCGTGCATGTGCAAGGAAACAAACCGTTCTTAGGCGCAGTCCAACGCAGCGCCTACGTCGAGCACTAATTCGGTGCAGGTGACGCCGCAGATGTGCGTGAATCC
>PWKZ01000078.1 GCA_003559575.1 Bradymonadales bacterium
GCTCAACGTAGCGCTGCTACGCCTGCGCCCGATTCGGTTTGTTTCCTTGCATTTGAACCTGACTCCACCCGCTCGGTGCTCGGTTTGATGGGGAATTAGGGGTAGACTCCTAATTCCCTTTGCTGCACCGGCTTGCAGCGCACCCCGTTTCGGACGCGCTCGGTGCTCGGTTTGAAACGGGAATTAGGGTTGACCGGGTGGAGAGGGGATGGATATAAAGCGTTAGGGCAACTTCACGGCCTCTCACCTCAATCATCCACCGCGTCCGTGGGAGGATTGAGGCTCACCATCCGGGAGACTGCTGTGCATGAGGCGATTGGCAGGCATGAGGATCTCCTCCGCGCTCGTCTGAGAGCTGTCGCCGCGCTCGCGCTTGTTTCCCTCATCTTGCTGGCTGTACGGCCGGTGGACGGCGCGCAGGGCGAGCATACCTGGAGCCTCCTGGTCGAATATTCGGGGCTCTTTGCCTCCTCCGACGATGAGACCGGTCATGGGGGTGGCCTGGGCGCCGAGTACCGCTACGCGCTGAATGATTTCGTCGCGGTGGGGGCCATTGCGCGCTACGGAGTTCTCACCGGCGCGGGCAGCGATCCGCGCCACCTGCTCTCGCTCTCCGCCACCGCCGTCTACACCATCGACGCCCTCGCGTGGGTCCCTTGGCTGGGGCTCGGGGTGGGGCTTTACGGCCTCGTGCCAGGCGACTCCCCACTAGATGGTGGGGCGGCGCTCGGTGTCGGGCTCGACTACCGCCGCCACCGCCGCTTCGCGGTCGGCGCCGAGGTTTGGCTCCACGCGCTATTCAACCGTTTCGACGACTTGCCGGCCGTCATTACCGCGGGACTCCGTTTGAGTTGGATTCATAACCGATGAGCGAACCTTCGGCACCCTTGGCGACGCAAGACGCGCGCGGCGGCTTCGGGAGCCGCCTGGGATTCATTTTGGCTGCTTCCGGGAGCGCCGTCGGGCTCGGCAATCTCTGGAAGTTTCCCTACGCCGCCTATGCCAACGGTGGCGGAGGCGGCAATGAGCAGGGCGCCGGGAGCTTTGTCCTGATCTACCTGCTGGCGGTGCTGCTGGTGGGCCTCCCGATCATGTTGGCGGAGATTTTAATCGGCCGGCGTACCCGCCGCAACCCGGTGGGAGCATTCAAGGCCCTGAGTCCGGGCACCCCCTGGAAACTCGTGGGCGCCCTCGGAGTCTTCACCGGGTTTCTGCTCTTGTCCTACTACAATGTGGTCGCCGGCTGGACCGTCGAGTACGCTGTCAAGTCGGTCGGCGGCGAGTTCAGCGCGCGCACCTCGGAGGTCGGCGACTCCGATCTGCGCGATCGACTTTGGAGCGATTTTCGCGCCACCCCCGACTCCTTGGCGCAGCTCCCCGCTCCGCCGGCGCCGACGAGCGCTCTTCTGACTCCGGCGGCCGCCTGGGCTCAATTTGCCGCCGCCCACCCTGCCGCCTACGCTGAGCTTGAAGCCGAGCTCCGCGCCGAGCTATGGCAAGCCTTCATCCTGGATCCCGACTTTGCTGCGCTGAGCGCTACGCTCAGGAAGGAGATCCTGCCGGGCAAGCTTTTCAACGAATTTCTCGCGAGCCCGCTGAGGCAAGTGGGCTGGGCGCTGTTTTTCATGTGCCTGTCGGTGGGTGTGGTGATAGCCGGTGTGGCGCGTGGCATCGAGCGTTGGACCAAGATTCTGATGCCGCTGCTTTTCATTCTGCTCATAGTGTTGCTGGTCCGAATGCTGACCCTCGAGGGCGCCGGCCCTGCGCTTGCGTTTTTGTTTGTCCCCAGGGCGGGCCAGCTCTGCTCTGCCTCGCTGTTGGCCGCGCTCGGCCAGGCCTTTTTCAGCTTGTCGCTCGGAATGGGCGCCATCATCACCTATGGGAGTTACCTGACGCGACGCACCAACATCGCCGCCGCGGCCTGCGCCGTGACGTTGATGGACACCATGATAGCGATCATCGCGGCGATCATCATCTTCGCGGCGATCTTCAGTTACGGGCTAGTCATGCAGGATGGCGGCGCCGGCAACTTGTTTACCGCGATCCCCGTCATTTTCATGAAAATCCCGGGCGGGACTTATCTCTGCGTCGTCTTCTACGTACTCATCATGTTCGCCGCGCTGACCTCCACCATCTCGCTGCTCGAGACGGTGGTCTCCTACTTCATCGACGAGCGCGGCTGGTCGCGGCGCAAAGCCACCACCGCGGTGGGCGCGGCGGTTTTCGCGGTCGGTTTGCCTTCGGCGCTCAGCTTCAGCGTGCTCGCGGACGTGCAGTTTTTCGGTCGGTCGTGGTTCGAGATGGCCGATTACCTGTGCTCCAACTGGTTCCTGCCGCTCGGGGGGCTGTTGGTGGCGTTATTCGTCGGTTGGCGCATGACCGCGAAGGAGCTGCGCGAGGAGCTTCCGCCCGCGCAACTGCCGCGGCTGCCGTTCGTGCTCTGGCGCGCGCTGCTCTCCTATGTGGCGCCGGCGGCGGTGCTGGTGGTGATGGTCGGGATCCTGGTGGGGGCGGTGCAAGCCTGAGCCAGTCTACATCCGAAAATTCCTTTTCCAGTCGCTTGGCTGATTGCTGACAGCTCGCTTCGTTTCCGGATGCGAGCGAGCTAGTCGTGCTCCCGGCGCGCGACGCGCTCGTTGTGTTCGCGGCGCGTGCGGAGCCGGAACTTGAGCCTCACCGGGGTGCCTTCGAACCCGAACTCCTCCCTGAGCCCGTTGAGCAAATAGCGCTCGTAGGAGAAGTGCAGCGCCTCCGGGTAGTTGGTGACGGCCACGAACGTGGGAGGTCTCACCGCCACCTGGGTCAGGTAGAAGATCCGCACCCGTTTGGTGCGGTGGATAGGCGGCTCATGGCGTGTCACCGCCTTCTCGAGGAACCGGTTGACCGCCGCCGTCGGCACTCGGAGCTGGTGGCCGGCGGCTACCCGATCAACCAGATCGAGCAGCCGCGAGACCCGCTGGCCCGACTTGGCGCTTGCAAACAGAACCGGGGCGTAGGGCATGAACTTCAAGTGCTCGCGTACCCTCTTGACGAACGCGCCGGCGGTGTCCGTGTCCTTTTTGATGCAGTCCCATTTGTTGACCACCAAGACCACGGCGCGGCCCTTCTCGTGGATCATGCCGGCGAGCCGCGCCTCTTGCTCGACGAAAGGTTCCGTGGCGTCGAAAAGCAGAACGACAACCTGGGCGCGATCAATGGCCTTGAAGGCCTTGACGACGCTCAAGGACTCCACCCGGGCGTCAATGCTGCGCTTGCGCCGCACTCCGGCCGTGTCGATGAGCCGGTAGCGGCGCTCTCCGGCGGTGGTGCGTCGCACCAGGAGAGAGTCGATCGCGTCGCGCGTGGTGCCGGGCTTGTCGCTTGCAAGCAAGCGCTCTTGGCCGAGAAGGCGGTTGATGAGAGTGGATTTGCCGACGTTCGGCCGTCCCACAACGGCGACGGAGAGCTCGTCTTCGCGGAGCTCAGCCTCCTCCTCCTCGTCTTCGGGAGGGAACGAGGCCAGGATGTCCTCCATCAAATCGCCGATCCCAAGGCCGTGCTCGGCGGAGATGAATCGGACGCCCCCCTCGCCCAACCCCAACTCGAGGAACTCCATCGCCGCGGGGTGTCGCTTCTTGCTCTCGAGTTTGTTGACCGCCACGAACACCCGGGCCTTGGAGCGGCGCAGTAGCGTTATGATGGTCAGATCCGTAGAGGTCAGCCCCTCCTTGCCGTCGAGAAGCAGCAGGATCGAGTCCGCCTCCTCCATCGCCAGCTCGGCCTGGGCGCGCATCAGCGCCAAGAGATCGTCCTTGGCCTCGGGCTCGAAGCCGCCGGTGTCGATCACTACGAACGGCCGCTCATAGGCGCGACATTCCCCGTAGTGCCGGTCGCGCGTGACCCCCGGCATATCGTCCACCAGCGCGCGACGCTCGCCCACCAGGCGGTTGAAAAGCGTCGATTTACCCACATTGGGGCGGCCCACTATGGTGAGTGTCGGTTTCATCTGTGGCCCAACATGTTATTCCAGGTAACCGAAACGCCGCAGCATCGTTTTGCGAGTCGACCAGTTGCGTTCGATCCGGACGTGTAGGTTGAGGAGCACCTGGTGGCCGATGAGATCTTCGAGATCAGCGCGCGCCGCGGTTCCAATGCGTTTCAGCATTGCCCCACCCTTGCCGATCACCACCGCTTTCTGGCCTGGGCGCTCCACATGAATCAACGCCTCGATGACGGTCAATGCGCGGCGGCGCTCGAAGCGTTCAATCTCCACCACCAGAGAGTATGGGATCTCTTGCTCGGTGTTGAAAAACAGTTTCTCGCGGATGGTCTCGGCCGCCAGGAACCTTAGGCTGCGGTCGGTGTAGATATCGTCGTCGTAGTGTTTCGGACCGACCGGTACCAACGGCACGAGCTCGCCAAGCAGGCGCTCAAACCCTTCTTTGAGGAGCGCCGAGCAAGGCACCAACGAAGTGAAGGGGTGAGCGCGCTGCCACAATTCCATGATCGGCAGCAGCAGACGCTTGTCGGAGAGCTTGTCGGTTTTGTTGATGACAAGCACGGCGGGCTTGGCCGCCTCACGGACGAACTCGAGTACGTGAGCATCGGCCGGCGGCACCGACTGACCGGATCCGTCGGCGGGCGCGTCCGGCGAGATCGATTTGAGCTGCTCGGGGGCCGAGATCACCAACACCACCACATCGACTTCGGCCAAGGTCGAGACCGCCGCCTCCACCATGGCACGGTTCAGGGCTTTGAGGGGCTTGTGAATACCGGGGGTGTCGATGAACACCAGCTGGCTCGTCGCGTCGGTGCGGATGCCGCGGATTCTGTCGCGAGTGGTCTGGGGCTTTGGTGAGACGATCGCCACCTTCTCACCGAGCAGGCCGTTCAACAAAGTCGATTTGCCCACATTGGGTCGCCCGACGATCGTTATGAAACCAGTGGCCTGGTTCCCCATCCTGAGCCTCCGAAAAAAGATCTCCGCGAGAGGACCCACGCCTCATCGTGAAGGCAAGGGCCCTTGCCGCATGCGCACTCTAGGCGACAACAGATTAGAATGGAACAGGGCAGCCGACCATTTGCCGACGCTCATGGCGCATGGCCATCGTAGATGTACATCTGCCCGGTGTCCGGATCGTAGTAGTAAAGCGGGGAAACACGCCGGCCATCCGCGTCGACCACCCTCTCTCGATAGATCACGTGATAGTGGTGGTGTGGCCGCGCGCGCCGTTCGTGATGGACCATTGAGGCCGTGGCGGCGGTGACAATGGCGGCACCGGTCATGAATCGAGCGGCGCGCGGGCTACAGGAGGGCGCCAGGAGCGCCAGAAGCATGAGGGCAACCAGTGGTGTGAGCAGCGTACGCATCAAAAAAGCCTCCGGTGACGGTCACGTGTGACACCGACACCGAGGTTGGACGGTCGCCGCGCGCCTTCTATTCATCGGTCTCAAATACACGCCTTGTTTTGATGGGGAGTCGGGGCGTTCAGGAGCAACCGGTGGTGGCGCCGCAGTTCATGCACTTGTGGCAAGCTCCGTTGCGCACAGTGATCGAGCCGCACTCGGGACACGCCGGCGAGTCTTGCTGATTGAGGAAAAAGACTCGCCCGGCGTGATCTTGACCGTCCTTCTTGGGCTTGGCGCCGTTTCCGTCCTCGGAGGGCAACACGGAGAGGACGGAGCGTGCCTCCTCGCTCGCCTCGGTGCTTGGCGGAAGCTCCTCGGCGGACTCGTCCGTGAGCATTGTGTCGTCGCTACTCCCAAACCGCTGCCCCAACCAGCGGAAGATGTAGTCCATGATGGATTTGGCGATGGGGATCTCGCGGTTGGTGGTGAACCCCGAGGGCTCGAAGCGGGTGTGGGAGAACTTGCGGATCAGCACGTCGATTGGCACTCCGTACTGCAACGCCATGCTGATGGCGGTGGCGAAGCTGTCCATCAGGCCGTTGACCACGCTGCCTTGCTTGGCCATCACGATAAAGATCTCGCCCGCCTTGCCGTCGTCGTACATCCCCACGGTGATGTAACCCTCGTGGCCGCCCACCGAAAACTTATGAGTCAGCGAACGTCGCTCGTCGGGGAGCCGGCGCCGGTAGGGTTTCGGTGTCGCGGCGGCCGGAGCCGGCGCGGGGGGCTTGGACGCGGCGCGTTTCTCGGACTCGAGCCTCAGCGGCTGCGTGCGTTTGGACTTGTCGCGATACAGCGCCACCGATTTCAGCCCCAAGTGCCAGGCCGTAAGGTATATTTGCTCGATGTCCTCAATCGTGGCGGACTCCGGCAGGTTGACGGTCTTTGAGATGGCGCCCGACAAGAACGGCTGCACCGCCGCCATCATGCGCAGGTGACCCATCGGGGGGATGCATCGTTTGCCGCGAAGCGGCGTGAACGCGCAGTCGAAGACCGCCAAGTGTTTGTCGAGGAGCTCAGGCGCTCCCTCGATGGTCCCGGTCTCTTTGATGTGCGCCAGGATAGACTCCACCTTGGCCGGCTCATACCCGAGCCGCGCGAGCGCACGTGGGACCATCTGGTTGACAATCTTGAATTGTCCGCCGCCCACCAACTTCTTGTATTTCACGAGCGCCATCTCGGGCTCGATCCCTGTGGTGTCACAGTCCATCATGAACGCGATGGTCCCGGTGGGCGCCAACACGGTCACCTGGGCGTTGCGCAGACCATGCCGTTCGGCCTGAGCGATGGCGCGATCCCAGACCTGGCGCGCGGCGGACATGAGCTCGAGAGGGACATGGGCCGGCTCGATCTGCGCGAGCGCGGCGCGGTGCTGTTGCAAGACTCGCAGGCAGGGCTCGCGGTTGAATTCGTAGCCCTCGAAGGGCCCCAGCTCGGCCGCCATCTTGGCGGAGGTCAAATAGGCCTGTCCGGTCATCAGAGCGGTGATGGCGGCAGCGTAATCACGCCCGTCGTCGCTGTCATAGGGGAGCCCGCGCGCCATCAGGAGCGCGCCGAGGTTGGCGTAGCCGAGCCCTAGTGGGCGGTAGTGCAGACTGTTGGCGCCGATCTCTTCCGTGGGGTAGCCGGCCTGCCCCACGAGCGTCTCCTGGGCCCTGATCATCACCTCCACCGCGTGCATGAAGGAGTCGGGATCGAACTCGTTGTCTTGGCGCATGAAGCGCATCAGGTTGAGGGAGGAGAGGTTGCACGCCGAATCGTCCAGGAACATGAACTCACTGCACGGGTTGGAGGCGTTGATATGGCCGGAGTTGGCGCAAGTGTTCCATTTGTTGATGGTCGTATCGAATTGCATTCCGGGATCGCCGCACTGGTGAGTGCTCTCGGCGAGGGCGCGAAAGATTTCGCGGGCGCGAAAAGCGTTGACCGCTTCACCCGAGCATACTGCTTGGGTTTGCCACTCGCCGTCCTGCTCGACCGCTTGCATGAACTCGTCGCTCACTCGGACGCTGTGGTTGGCGTTTTGAAAAAAAACAGAACGGTAGGCCTCGCCGTTGAAGCTGCCGTCGTAGCCCGCGTCGATGAGCGCCCAGGCCTTCCTCTCCTCATGTGCCTTGCAGCGGATGAAATCCATGATGTCGGGGTGGTGGTCGTTCAAGATCACCATCTTCGCTGCTCGGCGAGTCTTGCCGCCACTCTTGATGACTCCCGCGAAGGCGTCAAAGCCGCGCATGAACTCCACCGGGCCCGACGCCTGCCCGCCGCCGCTCAATTTCTCGTTCCGCGAGCGCAGTGGCGAGAGGTTGGTGCCGGCCCCCGAGCCGTACTTGAACAGCATCCCCTCTGTATGCGCCAGGTTCAAGATCGACGACATGTCGTCGCGCACTGAGTTGATGAAGCAGGCCGACACTTGGGGGCGCTCTTCGATCCCGCAGTTGAACCACACCGGGCTGTTGAAGGAGGCCGCCTGGTGCAGTAGGAGGTGGGTCAGTTCGGACTCGAAGGTCTCGCGTGACTCCCCCATGAGGTGTTCGGTTTGCTCGGCCCAGCGTCCGATGGTGGATACGACTCGCCCGATGAGCCGGCGCAAACTCTCTTCGCGCTCCAGGCCATCGGCGGAGTCGCGGAAATACTTGCTCGCCACCACGTTGGAGGCCATCAGCGACCAGCTTGCGGGAAACTCGACCGAGTCGCGTTCGAACACTACCTCACCGTCACCGCCGACGATTCGCGCGGGCCGCTTCTCCCAATCGACCAGCTCCATCGGACAGCAGCCGTGTTTCGAAAACCGCCGCCTCAGGCGTGGAGGTTGGGAGGCCGGTTTCTCTTCTTGAGGCGCTTTCTCAGTTGCGTTTTCACGCACCATTTCAGACGCACCCTGCCGTTCAGCCTCTAAGGGACCCATCGAACGCCTCCGCTGTAGTATTCGCCGTGGTTGCCGCCAACAGCGCTCGCGTCGGCGAGGGAGTCACAGAAGACACCTGTAGCGGCTATGCCGCTCACCGGCGCTCCGGACTTGATACCTCTCCGGCATCGAGCAACGAGACCTCGGTCAGGTTAAGCGCTCTGGGGGAATTGTCAAGATTTTGTATCTGGGCGGCCTCCAGGCACCAAATGTTGTGCTTTTTGGGACATTTGCGGTGCCGACGGCGAACTCGTCGTCGTGAATAATGAGCGAAAAAAGCATAAAAGTGATCATAATCTTTCGTTCGCTTCTGAAGTGACCGACTTCGTGGGCGCAATTTGCCGGGTAACGGCTTGGTCCTTAGAGTTTTTTGACAGCCGGCGATACCGGCCTAGAATGAGGGCGCCGGAAGTACGACTCGATCCGACACCGGCCCGAAGTACCCGGAGGGAGAGCCGTGGTGATGGGGAAGGCGAAAGCCAAATCGAGCGTGCGAGTGATAGTGATGCCGGCGCTTCTCGTCGGATTGATGGCGTTGTCGCACGGCTGCGCCCATCAGGATCACGCGCTCGAGGAGCGCGTCCGAACGCTGGAAGTGGCGCTCGGCGATGTGCGTCGCACGGAGCGCTCCATCGGAGTGCGCATCGAGGATCTCGAGAATCGCTTGATGGTGCTGCGCGACGAGCTGGAGACGCGCCAGACCCTCCTTTATCGCGACCGCTGGTCCGACTCCGCGGCGCCCGAGCTACCCACTGTCAGGTTGCAGCCGGAGCGGGAGCGCGAACCGCATGATCACGCGCCTGGTTCCTTCGGCGAACCGTTCGTCTATCACCAGCTCGACGGCCTCGGGCGCCTCGTGAGCGAAGGGAGCGCCGAGTCGGAGCCCGACAGGGCCGAGGCGGCCGTCTCGCGCGAGCGGAGAACGCCACGAGCACCCCAGGGCGCGAGCCGGCGTGAGCAGCAGCGCGCCGCGCGTGAATATCGGGAGGCCCTCGAGCTTACCAAACAGGGACAGTACGACGAAGCGATGCAGCGGTTCGAGCGCTTCATTGAGCGCTACCCCACGCACACCCTGGCCGATAACGCGGCTTACTGGTATGCTGAGTGTTTGTACGCTCAGCAAATGTTTCTGGAGGCCATCCAGGCTTTTCAGCGGGTCATTCAAGATTATCCGAATGGCAACAAAGTCCCTGACGCGATGTTGAAGACGGGGCTTTGCTACCAGAACTTGAACCAAATGGACCAGGCGCGGCGTGTGCTGGCACAGGTCAAAGCACTCTATCCGCACAGTCCGGCGGCACAGGTGGCCAAGGAGCGAGCGCCCCTGATCCGTTGAGAATCGAGGAGGAAGGCGGCGATGAGAGGTTTGGCGAGACGGCCTACCGCAGCGCAGCATGCGCTTCGGCCGGGCATGCGGCCGGCGGCGTTTTTCCTGGCGACTGTCTTTCTGTTGCTCATGGCGGGAGCGACTCCGGCGCGAGCGCAGATGGATATCCACGACGAACGATATGTCCCCGAGATCGTGACGGTCGAGTCGCCCATCACGGAGGATCGGGTCTATATCGTCGAGGAGGGTGACACGCTGTGGGACATCTGCGAGATGTTCTTCAACGATCCTTGGTACTGGCCGACCCTTTGGGCCTACAACCCTCAGATCACCAACCCCCACTGGATCTTTCCGGGTGACTACATCCATGTGCGACCACGCTTCTTCGAGTACGAGCAGGTGGAGCAGGTCACGTGGACGGGATCGCGCTATGCGACCGATCCCAGGGACGTCACTTTCCTGGCACGGCGCAAAGGGTTCTTGCCGAAGGAACACCACCACGAGGCCGGGGTGATCGAGGCGAGTCGCGAAGAGCGGATGCTGCTCGGTGCGATGGACGAGATCTACGTCCGGTTCAGCACGGTGCGCACGATCCGCCCAGACCAGGAGTACACCATCTACCGCGTCGAGCAAGAGGTGTCGCACCCCGTCACGCGGCGCGCACTCGGTTACAGGGTCCGCTTCCTGGGGACACTGAACGTCTTGTCGGCGGACAAGCCGCTTGCGGGTGGGGTGATCACGAAAGCCTACGAGGAGATTGAGCGCGGTGATCTCGTCACCCCGGTCTTCGAGCAGGTGAGCCGCCTGTCGCCGCGCGAGAATGAGGTCGATCTAGAGGGGGTCATCGCGGCCTATTTCGCCGAAGGGACGATGGCTGGTGAGCACGACTACGTTTTCATCGATCTCGGGCGCGAGCACGGAGTGCAGCGGGGCAACAGACTGGTTATCGAGACGCGCGGCGATCCCACCAAGAGACGGATGCGAGAGAGGGATCTCGAGGACTTCCAGTGGGAGCGCGTGGGCGAGTTGATGATAGTCGAGCCCCATGAGACGACTAGTCTGGGGGTGTTGACCCGCAGTATTCATGAGGTGCCCATCGGAACACGTGTCAAAATGATCAAGGGGTATTGAGCATGGCAAGATGGCGGCATTTGATTTCACTGGCTGATTTGAGCTCCGAGGAGATCTCGGGGTTACTCTCACTTGCCATTCGCATCAAGTCTGAGCGGGCCGAGTATCGCGCCGCGCTCACGGGGCGCACCCTCGGGATGGTCTTTCAGAAACGATCGACTCGCACCCGCATCTCGTTCGAGGTGGGGATGCTCGAGCTCGGCGGCGCGGCGCTGTTCTTGAGCGCCGACGATTTGCAGCTTGGCCGCGGCGAGACAGTGGCCGACACGGCGCGAGTACTGTCACGTTATCTGGACGGGGTGATGGCGCGCACCAACGCCCATCAAGACATCTTGGATCTTGCCGAATACGGCACGGTGCCGGTCATCAACGGACTGTCCGACCTCTTGCACCCTTGCCAAGCTTTGGCCGACTACCTCACCCTGCTCGAACACTTCGGCTCACTTCAAAGGCTCAAGCTGGTTTACCTCGGTGACGGCAATAATGTGGCTCACTCCCTGTTGAACGGCGCCGCCAAACTCGGCGTTCACGCGGTGGTGGCCTGTCCCCCGGGCTATGAACCCGACCCCAAGATCGTCGACGCCGCTCGCCGCGACGGCGCGGCGACGGGCGCCAAGATCGAGATCTGCCACGACCCCCGCGAAGCGCTCCGCGGCGCTCAGGCCGTTTATACCGATGTCTGGGTCTCGATGGGCCAGGAGGCCGAGGTCGAGCGACGTAAAATCGAGTTGGCCGCCTACCAGGTCAACACCGATCTGTTCGCCTGCGCCGAACCGGACGCCGTCTTCTTGCATTGCCTCCCCGCACACCGTGGTGAAGAGGTCACGGATGAGGTCGTCGACCACGAGCGCTCACTGGTCTTCGATCAGGCCGAAAATCGCCTCCACGCCCAAAAAGCGGTTCTCCTCGAGCTTCTCTAGGTGCCGTTGTCGCCTCCGGAAACGAAGCCTCCGGAGGCGAGCTATCAGCTGCCAGGTATCAGCTATCAGAGGTTCTCTCCATAATCGTCGGTTGACAGCCAACGCCCTACCGTCCTTCAATGCCCGCGATGTTCTCTCTCGGATGGAGGGAGTCGCTCGATGGGGTTTGATTCGGTCCTGATCCAATATCGGTTTCCGGCGCCGCTGGCCGTCTCTCACATGCGGCGTGGCCGCGCCCTCGGCAGTCTCGGGCGACTCGCCGCAGAGCTTACGCTGGAGTCCGATTTGCTGCGGATCACGGCCCTCATCGCAATCGCCGACTACCTCAGCGACGACGCGCGGGCGCCCGAGGTCTCGAACCTACTCCACCAGGCCACCAGAGAAGACGCGATCTCGTGGCTCGCACTCTTGGACAAGCTGGGGAGCTTTCTCTCGACCCGCGAGACCCCCTCCGTGGTGCCTCAAATTTCCCATCTCATGGACCAAGAGGTGAGCCCGGGGCTGAGTGTCCGTGATTATTTGGCGGGCTCCTTGACTCTGACCGCCGAGCTTGCCGAGGCGCGCGCGCCCTGGTGCGAGCAGGACTGCCAGAGGCACCTTGAGGCGCGCGAGGCGGGACATCAAGGGCTGCTCGCGGTGGCGGATTTCTTTGGGGAATATGTGATCGCCGGTCTCGCGGGCAGCGACGACGAACCACCGGTCTGTATCAACCGGTTTCGTGGTCCCTACACCGAACTGGCGCTTTTGCTGCGAGGCCATGACTTTCTTCCGCCGGCCGACCGACCATTCCTGATAACTCCCGACGGAGCGCGCGCGCTGTCGCTCTATCCGTTGCTCCAGATAGCCGGCCGCGGTACCGCCGACGACGAAGAGCAGAGCTTGGCCCTTTTGGCCGCCATCCCCACGGACAGCGGCGACACCCTCGCGCGTTACTCCATTCCGGCGTTTCTTGAATACCAGCCACTCCCGGTTCGTGACAGTCACGGAGATTCGGTCCCCATCGGCGACGTCTTACTTCGCGCCATCGAACGGCCGGGGACCTCGGACCACGGTGGCGAGCCGTGGTTCCTGTTGCGCGACATTCCACCGCCACAGCGCTCGGCCTGGGCGGGGCTCACTCCCCACCCCTCCGCCGAATTGCTTCGCCAACAGAACATTGAAATCATCGCGCCGCACCCAAGCGCCTCCGGCTGTCTGGCGCTGCGCGCCCGGGATCGTCGCCATGAGCGCGAGATCGTAGTGCAGCCATTTTGCGCGCCGCCGTTGGCGATGTACAACGACCTCCCCCAAATAGCGCGCCGCATCAGAGCGCGGATGCAAATCGAGCACCCTGTTTTGGTGCGCCACCACTCCCTCGAGGCGTCGGCTGATGACCACTCCCTCATTCTTTTCTCGGAGGCCACCGACGGGGGGGCGGCCGAGGATGAGATCCGCGATGGCACTCGCTCGACTCAACGTGCCCTCGACGTAACAATCGATCTCCTGCGGGCGCTCGAAGCGCTCCACGATCTGGGTTATGTCCACGGCGCGGTGACGGCCGATTGAGTGCGCTTCACCGAAGACGGTTTCACCAAGCTCGCAGACTCTTTCTCTGCCGGCTGTGCCCCGGGCGGCGGTTCTCCGGCCGACGATCAGTATGCCGCTGCCTCCCTGCTTTATCGCTTGCTCACCGGCAAATGTCCCGCGGCGGTCAACCCACGTCCCCCATCACACCACAAGGGGGACACCGACGACGATTACGAGGCGGCCTCACTTGACGCGATCGTGATGCGCGCGCTGCGGGCCAATCCCGCGGCGCGGTTTGCCCAGGTGCGGGATTTTCGCGCCGCGCTCGAGGGATTGCGCGAGACTCTGCCGGAGGCACAGAGGTTGCCGTTTCCGCGAACTGTTTCCTATCTGCGCTTTGCCACCGAGGATATCTGGTTTCGGCGCGTCGACTCACTCTCCAACGCTGGAAACTGGAGCGACCTTTTGCTTCTGCACCTCGAGCGCCTGAGGGTGGAGGCCAATGCCGAGCGCCAGGGTAGGCTCATCGCGGCAGCGGCGACCATCGCCGAAGAGGGGCTCCAAGATCGCTCCCTCTCGATTCGTTTCTGGATCCGGGTACTGAAGACTTTGCCCAACGACAAACGGGCGCTCGATTCGCTCGAGCGGCTGGCGGCCCTCGAGGAGCGCTCTCATGCACTCGTGGCGTTGTTGCACCAGCAGCTCGAGGCGCTCCCGGTCGGGAGCGAGGCCCGAGTCGGCCTCCACCTTCGGCTGGCGCGACTCCACGCGCTCGAGCCCGCGGGCGAGGAGCGCGCCGTTTACCACTGGCGCGCCGTGCTGGCCCGTCAACCCAAGAACAGAAAGGCGCTTGACGGACTCTTTGCCCTGTGCCTGCGGCCCACTGCGCTGCCGTCCCTGGCTCCGATCTTGCCCGAGCTTCACAAATGGGCCGAAAAACGAGATCCGGGCGACTGGCTGTTGGTGTCCGAACGGCTCCTGGAGCTCTGGTCCAGCTCCGAGTACGACTCGAAGCGCTGCCTCGCGCTGGCAAATGAGTCACTGGCCAAGGAGCCGCGGTTTGCTCCCGCGTTGGCTGTGCTCGCGCGCCATCACAAGCTCATGGAGGACTGGTCGGGGGCGTCGCTGTATCTCGAAAAACTCCTCGAATTAGAAACCGGCTCGGAATCACGCGGCCTGCTCCACATCGAGATCGCAAACATCCTCGAGCACCGCCTGCGACGACCCGAAGAGGCGTTTTCCCACTTGGCGCGCGCCCTCTCGGATCACCCTCAGCCGGCGCTGAGGATGCGCCTCATCACGCTTGCGGCGAAGCTCGCGGACCATGCCGAGTTGGCCCGGCTCTTGCGGGAGCACATCGCCGCCACGGAGAAGGGCTCTCCCGCCGTGGCCAACCTGCAACTTCAGTTGGCCGACACTCTCGCCCATGCGCTCGAAAAGCCCGACGAGGCCCTCGATCTTCTGACCGTTGCCGTGCGCGAAAATCCTCGCCACCCCGGACTTCGGTTCGCGCTTTGGGAGCTGTGCCGAGAAGCGGGCGCCCATGAGCTGTTTTGCGATGTCGTGGGCGAGATATGCGAGGCGCTCGAGCCCGCGGTGCGCGCCGACTACCTGGTGCGTGCCGCCGAGCGCGCGTGGTTTGCGCTCGAGGATCCCGAGCGGACCTACCGTTTGAGCCTCGCCGCGTTGAGAGAGCGGCCGACGAACCGGCTGGTGCTGATGCTCATAACCGAGTCTTGCAAGGCCCTCGGACGTACTGAAGAGTTGATTGACGCGCTGCAAAAGAGCGCCGCCCTGGATCCTTCACCGGACGCCGAGCTTCTCTGTCGGATGCAGATCGCGCGAATCCACGAGGTCAATCAGGATCTCGAACGCGCGCTGGAACACCTCGTTGTGGCGCGGGATCTCGCACCGGACAACGCGGAGCTTCTCTTGATGCTGGATCGGGTCCTCTCAGCGCTTGACCGACCGGCGGAGCAGCGCGGGGTTCTCGCGGCCCTCAAAGGTCGCTACCCTGGTGGTGAGGCGCGGCGGCTTCTGGCCATTGCAGGTCTCCAGCGCCGCCCACCGATTGACCGAGAGGGTGCGCTCGCGACTGCGCGTGAGGCGCTCGCGGCCGCAATTCGGCAAGAGGAGCCCGAACTTCAACGCGCGGCGCTTATGTTTCTGGCCGAACTGTATCGGGACGCCCATGAGTGGCCCTCGTTGGCCGAAGTCCTCGAACAACTTGCGCCGCGGCTCGCGCTCCCCCTCGAACGTGCCGAGGTCTGGGCTGAGCTTGCCGAGGTGGCCCGCGTCCGCCTGGAGGACCCCGCGCGTACCATCGCGTCTCACCTCCAGGTGCTGAACCACACGGAGGATGCTTTACGCTCGGGAGACGATACGGGTGCTATCGTCGAATTGAGGCGCGCGGCGATCAAGGCGCTCCTCGAGTGGACCGCGCGCCACGATAATTGGGCTGCGCGGGCGGAGGCGCTCGCCGCCGCCGCGGCGCAACCACAAAGCCCCGCCGAGCGCCAGTCTCTGTTGCTGGAGCGGGCCGAGCTGTTTTATGATCGGTTGGGTTCCCCGGAACAAGCGATTACCTCGCTCGAGCAATTGCTGGGCGAGGCTCACGATCCGGCCGCGGTCTTGGTGCGTCTCGCGCGTTGGCACCGCGAGCGAGGCAACTTCGCAGCCGAAGAGAGCGTGTTGACGCACCTCATCGAGTGTGAACAGGACCCCACCAGGCGGGCGGCCTCGTTGGTTCGCCTGGGCGCCTTGGCCGAGCAGCTCGGGCGCGCGCCCGCGAACGTGTTGGCGCCCCTCGAGCAGGCCGTCGCCTGTTGTCCGGAGTCGGATGAGGCGCACGAGGCGTTGACGAGCAAGCTCGCCGAACACCTCGGGAGCACCGCGACTGAACCCGCCGCCGCGGCGCTTCGTCATGCGCTCTCCCACTGGGCGGCGACCTCTCGCTCGCGCACCGCGCGCGCCACCGCATACACCCGGCTGGCCGAGCTTCACCTGGCCCTGAAAGACAACGAGGCCGGCCTCAACGCGCTCTCGCGCGCGCTCGACGAAGATCCGCGGCATCTACCGGCGGTGCGGCTGCTTCTACCCTTGCGACTCTCCGAGGAGCGCTACTCGGAGAGTCTTGCGCTGATCGAGTTGGAGCTCGATCTCGCGACCGACCTCGAACCGCGTGACACCGCCGCGTTGCAGCGCCTGGCCGGCTTGATGGCGGCGCGCATCGGCGATCCGACTGCCGCTCTGGGGTTCTACTCGCGCGCGCTGGCGCTCGATCCGGGCGACCCGGAGTCGCTGCTCGGCAAAGCCCAGGCGCTCCTGGTACTGGAGCGCGACGAGGAGGCGCGGGTGGAGCTCGAGCGCTTGGCGGCGCGTCCCGCCGCCGGCTTGCCCCCCCGCGTCTTGTTAGAGACACGACGCGACCTTGAGGAGATCGAGCGGCGGCGTGAACAACGCGTCTTGTCCGTCACGCGACTCGAGCAGGAGTTGAGTGACCATCCGGCTGATAAGGCCTCGCTGGAGCGCGCTCTGGTTCTCTATGAGGAGCTCTCCGAATGGCGCAAAGCGGCCGACACCCACCACCGTTTGGCCGAGATCTCAACGGAGCGGGAGGTGCGTTTGGAGCACCTCGTGGCCGCCGCCGAGATCGAAGCGCAACGCTTGAGCGACCACGACTCCGCCGTCGAGAGTTACCGCGAGGCCTTGGGGTGCGCCCCCGACTCACCGGCTTTGCTCGCCGCGTTGCTGGAGGCCGAGTCGGCCGCCGGGGACTACGGCGGCGCCGTGCGGACTATCGCCACCTTGCGCTCACTCAGCGACGACCCGAGGCGACGCGCGGCGCTCGAACACAAACTCGCCCGGATAAACCGTGATCACCTTGGGCGCCCGCGAGATGCCATCGCGCACCTCGAGGCGGCGCTCGAGTGCGATCCCGACCACTCGCAGGCCTTCGCCGACCTCGACGCGCTCCTGGCGGACCAGGACGACCAAGATGCCCGCGTCGCGCTGCATGAGCGCATGCTCGACCATTTGGCGGATGGCGATGACACCGCCGCCTCGTCCCGGCTGTACTACGCCCTTGGACGGATTCTGGCGCCGAGCCGACCGAAGGAGGCGATCCGCGCGCTCGAGGCGGCGCTCGAGCGCGCGCCGGAGCTGCCGGCGGCGCGTCGGTTGCTGGCGCAGATGCTGGAGACGACTCCCGGTTCGTTGCCGCGCGCCGTTGCAGAGCACCGCCGATTGACCAAGCTCAGCCCACGTGATCCCGAGCCCTACCGTGCGCTGCGGCGGGTCTTCTCCAAGCTCGAGAGTTTCGATGCGGCGTGGTGCGCCGCGTCGGTGCTGGTCCTCATCGACGCCGCGGATGAGCGCGAGACCACCCTCTTCAAACGTTTTCAGACCCCTGAGCTGCGAGTCCAGGTGAGTGCGCTCACCTCCGAGGATTGGGAACTCGTTTTGGCGCCTGTCGGTGAGGACGGTGTGCTCGGGGAGGTCATGGGGTTCATGCGCGATGAGTTCGCGTCGTTGTTGACCGAGGAGCAGTCGCACCTCCTCGACACCGGCGGTGAAGAGATCGCGCGGGAGGAATCCAACTCCGCCTTTTTCAAGATTTTGAGCGCCATCAGCCGACTCTTCGGGAGCGCGCCGCCTCTCGTTCAACCGCGCCCCGAGAGCTATGGCGTGCGGCCGACCGGACTGGCGCGGGCGGCGTTGGCGGTGGGACGCGACACTCTCACGAGCGGGCGTGGCAAACGGCTCCGTTTCGAGTTGGCGCGCGCCCTCGCCTGGCATCACCCTCGTCTGTGCCTGGGAGCTTCCCTGCCGCGCGCTACGCTGGAGCGAATGCTCGATCTGGCGGTGCGCGTCACCTACCCGGAGTCCACCGACATTCTGGCCGACGAGCGCACTCGCGAGCTTCTGGCCAAGCTGCGCGGCGGACTCGATCCGGAAGGGCGGCGCCGGCTCGAGTTACTGGTGCGACGGCTGCGCGAGCGTGGCGATCAGCGGGAGCTGGTCGCGCGCTGGCGGGCGCGCGGCCAAGTGTGTGCCTTGCGCGCCGGGCTGCTACTCGCCAACGACATCACGGTGGCCGCCGAATGTATCCGGGAGGCCAGATGGAGCGCTGATCTCTTGCCGCTCGAGGAACAACTCGACCAGCTCAAGGTTTTCATGGTCTCCGAGGAGTATCTACGACTACGAGCGCGACTCGGCATCCGGATTAATTGACCACAATGATTGCCCCCCCTCCGGTACGAATCACCAATCTCCACAAGGTCTTTCGGCAACGACGGGGCCGGGGCGCGGGGCGAAGCTCCGTTCATGCCCTGAACGGAGTGACGCTCATGGTCGAGGGGGGCGAGACCCTCGGCGTGGTGGGCGAGAGCGGTTGTGGTAAGAGCACTCTCGGGCGCTGCCTCGTGGCCCTCGAGCGCCCCACCAGCGGTGAGATCCTGGTGGGGCGGGTGCCGGTCCACGACCTTCGCGGGGCGGCCGCCCGCCGCTTTTGTGCAACCGCGCAGTACATCTTCCAGGATCCCTACTCCAGCCTCGATCCTCGAATGAGGGTCGGCCGCCAGTTGGCCGAGCCGTTGGCGATTCATCGCCACATGCCGCGCGCGGCGAGGCCGGCGCGGGTCGCCGCGCTGCTGAACCAGGTGGGGCTTTCGCCCGAGGCCGCGACCCGCTACCCACATGAGTTCAGTGGGGGGCAGCGTCAACGCATCGTTATCGCGCGCGCGCTGGCGCTCTCGCCGCGGCTTCTGGTGGCCGACGAGCCGGTGAGCTCTCTGGACGTCTCGGTTCAGGCCCAGATCCTGAACCTACTGGTCGATCTCCGCCGGCGCTATGCGCTGACAATGGTGTTCGTCGCGCACGATTTGCAGGTGATCGAGTTCATGAGCGACAGGGTGGCGGTGATGTATCTGGGGGTGGTGGTGGAGTTGGCGCGTCGCGACGCGCTGTTTGTCGCGCCGCAGCATCCGTACACCAAGACTTTGCTCGGCGCCGCGCTCTGCTCCGATCCCAGCCGACGCGCCCCACTGGGGGGCGCCTCCACCACCGACGCCCCAAGCCCACTGAACCGCCCGGAGGGCTGTTCGTTCAACCCGCGCTGCGCTCACCGGATGGCCGTTTGTATGAGTGACGCTCCGCCGCTTCGTGAGTTCGCCCCCGGCCACCAAGTGGCCTGCTGGGCCGTCCCGTCGTATAGTGGGCAGCGCGAGTGAGTGAACCGCGGGGGGAGGCCTCAATCCTCCACCGCGTCCGTGGACCGAATCGCTTCCCGAATCCCGGATGGGGAAGGGGGTGATTGCCTCAATCCTCCACCGTGTCCGTGGAGCGAGGGGAGTGAGGCGGGTGCAAGTGCAAGGAAACAAGCCAAATCGAGCGCAGTCAAACGCAGCGCCTACGTCGAGCATCGATTTGGTGAAGGTGACGCCGCAAAATCACCCGAATCGCTTCCCGAATCCCGGAAAAGGGTGGGGGATTGAGGATTGAGGGAGGGCTTGTGATACGATACGCGGGCGCCGTCCTTTAGGGGCCGCTCTACCGGCTCGAGAGGCGCCGTTCGGACTCCGGCATGCGCTACGGGCTTGCATTTAAAGTGGGCGACAGCGCCAGGTCATGATTGCTCATGGCGCTGCATTACTCTTGGTCTAGCGACATGGAGGCATAAATGGGGAGCGAAAATCTAATCGAAGTAACCGACAGCACCTTTGAAGCCGAGGTGTTGCAATCCAAAGTCCCGGTGCTCGTGGACTTCTGGGCGCCTTGGTGTGCTCCATGTCGGGCCATCGCGCCTGTCTTGGAGGAGCTCGCGCGCGCGCACCAGGGCCGTCTCAAGGTGGTCAAAGTCAACCTGGACGATAACATCGCTGTGGCGCAGCAGTATCGTGTCACTGCCATCCCCACGGTGATAATGGTCAAGGACGGCGCCCCGGTCGAGCAGGTGGTGGGAAGCAAGAACAAACAGTTCTTCGAAGAGCTTGTCGCGCGCCACCTTTCATAACTTCCCGGTTCTCTCGCCGGCACCCTGTTTCGTCCGCGGCGCTCCGTTTGGAGGAGCTTCAGCTTCCCCTCATTTGGACGCCGTTCTCGTTTGTCCGTCGCCGAAAACGATGTATTTGTAGGTCGTCAGCTCTTGAAGCCCCATGGGGCCGCGTGCGTGGAGTCGGTTGGTGGAGATCCCTATCTCGGCCCCCATGCCGAACTCGCAGCCGTCCGTGAAGCGGGTCGAGGCGTTGACGTAAACCGCCGCCGCGTCGACCTCGGCGTGGAAGCGCCGCGCGCGGCCGTAGTCCGTGGTGACGATCGCCTCGGAGTGTCCGCTGCCGTGGCGCGCGATATGGTCGAGGGCATGGTCGAGCCCGTCGACCACCTTGATTGAGAGCACCATGTCCAAGTACTCGGTGTCCCAATCGATCTCGGTGGCGGCCCGCACCCGCGGATCGGAGAGCGCTTGGAGCGTTCGCGGGCACCCGCGGAGCTCCACTCCAGCCTCGAGAAACGCCGCGGCCAGGCGAGGCAATACCGAGTCCGCCAGCGAGGTGTCCACCAGCAAGGTCTCCATCGCGTTACACGTCCCCGGCCGTTGTAGTTTGGCGTCAAGCGCGATGGCGTGCGCCATCTCCGGTTCGGCCGCCTCATCCAGGAAGACGTGGCAGACTCCTTTGTCATGTTTGACCACCGGGATAGTCGATTGCTCGGCGACGGCGCGGATCAGGCCGGCGCCCCCTCGGGGGACGACGAGATCGATCCTGTCATCCATCCGAAGCAACCGGCCGACCAGCGCGCGGTCGGGATCGCGCACGAGCACGAGTGCGCCCTCCGGCGCTCCCGCTGAGACGAACGCCCGCGTGAGCACGCTTGCGATGGCCCGATTGGAGTGCAAGGCTTCACTACCACCCCTGAGGACAACGGCGTTGCCGGACTTGAGGCACAGCGCCGCTGCGTCGGCCGTTACGTTGGGGCGGCTCTCGTAGATGACCAGGATTACACCGATGGGAACCCGCAAGCGACCGATCTCGAGCCCGTTCGGCCGGCGCCACATGGAGGTGACCTCGCCGACCGGATCGGGCAGCGCGGCTATCTGGCGCATTCCTTCGCTCATCTCCGCGATCCTCGCCTCCGTCAGGCGCAGGCGGTCGAGGAGCGCCTCGGACAGGCCGCGCTCACCTCCTGCCGCGAGGTCGAGCTCGTTGGCCTCGATGAGTGTCGCGCGCTCAGCGACGAGGGCCTCGGCGGCCGCCTCGAGGGCGCGATCTTTGACTCTTCGGCCGAGCGTTGCGAGCGTTCGCTTGGCCTCTCGGACATGCTTGAGCGCAACATCGATATCAAACCCGGTCTCACTCATCGTCCTGCTCATTGTCCCCCCGGCATTCCTTGGGCTCCACCGGCGCGCCGTTTTGCCGCAGTCCGTCACTGAGCACCAGATCGTCGCGATGGATGGCCTCCTCACAAGCGTCGTCGCCGAGCAACGCGTGCAGCTCCTCGGAGCGCAACCCACAAATCCGAACCAGCATGTGAACTCCGTAATTGGTCAGCCCACGGGCTACTTCGACTCCGTCGGGGCCAATGCAGCGGACCGTGTCACCGGGGCCGAAGTCGCCCGAGACGGCCACTATCCCCGAGGGGAGGAGCGAAGAACCTCGCCGCGACAATGCCTGGACCGCGCCGGAGTCCAGCACCAGCGTGCCGCGCGGCTCGGTGGAGAACGCGATCCAGTGTTTGCGCGAGGTGAGCGGCGTTCCCTCGGCGGCGAATGTGGTCCCCAGGTCCTCGCCGGCGAGTAGGCGATTGAGCACATTCTCCCCGGCGCCGTGCGCCACCACGGTCGTGACCCCGAAGGCCGCCGCGCTGGCCGCTGTCTGCACCTTGGAGCGCATACCACCGCTGCCGACCCCGCCGCCGACCGAGTCGCCCGCCAGAGCCAGCACCTGTTCGTCGACGCGCGCCACATGGGCGATGCGTTGGGCGGTGGGGTCCTTTTGCGGATCGGCCGTATACAGCCCCTCGGTGTCGGTCAACAGCACGAGGACCTGCGCGTGGATCAAGTTGGCCACCAGCACCGCGAGTTGATCGTTGTCGCCGAAACGGATCTCGTCGACCGCGACAGTGTCGTTCTCATTGATGACCGGGACGACGCCGAAGCGCAACAGAGTCTCGAACGTGTTGCGCGAGTTGGTGAACCTGGTTCGGTTGCGAGTCACATCGCCGGTGAGCAGGATCTGGGCCGTCCGCAGTCCGTGGGGCGCGAAGGCTCGCTCCCAGTGGGCCAGTAGGGCTCGTTGCCCGGTGGCGGCGCAAGCCTGCTTGAGCGGCACGGTGCGCGGCGGTCCCTTGAGCGCGAGCAGTGATCGTCCGGCCGCCACAGCGCCGGACGAGACCAGCACGACCTGTCGCCCTTGGGACCACTCACGGGCCACCTGGGTCGCCAACGCGTCCATCCTCGCTTGATCGAGCCCTCGGCCCCCCGGCGCCACCGTGCTGGAGCCGACCTTGACCACCACTCGCCGGGCACAGTCAAACAAACTCAACTCCCCTCTTGAAAGGCCGCCACCCAAAGCACACCATAACACACCCATAAACGTGAGAAATCTGTTAAAATATGTTGCCGGGATTATCTCGGTTTAGTGGCGCTTGGATTGCCGGGAGGAACTCCATGACTTCGAAACTCGGTGGCTATATGGGCAAGATGCTGGATGTCAACCTGACGACGGGGAAGGTGGAGAACTACTGGATCTCGGATGACGACCGGCAACGTTTCCTCGGCGGCAAAGCGTTGGCCGCCAAGATTCTCTGGGACGAGCTGCCGCCGGGGGTCTGCCCCTTGAGCCCCGAGAACATCATGGTGTTCACCACCGGGCCGCTGACCGGGACCGGCGCGCCTTGTTCGGCGCGGTTCAATCTCTCCACCAAGAGCGTCGCCACCGGCGGCATCGCCAGCTCCAACTGCGGGGGCGACCTCGGCATCCGTCTCAAGCAAGCGGGTTGGGACGGCTTGATCGTACGGGGGGCGGCCAAGCAGCCGACTCATCTCGAGATCGACGGCGCCAAGGTTCGCCTCAGGAGCGCCCGCAAGCTGTGGGGTAAGAACACCGAGGAGGTCCAGGCCGGTCTGGGCCGCAAGGTGGCCACGGCGGCCATCGGCCAGGCGGGAGAGAACCTGGTGCGTTACGCCGCCATCATGGTGGGCGAGCGAGCGCTTGGGCGCACCGGGGTCGGGGCGGTGATGGGCCAAAAAAAGCTCAAACTCATCACGGTCACGGGTGGCGACCACAAGGTCCCGGCGAGCGATGAGACCGGGCTGCGCGAGAGCATCCGGAAGTGGACCGCGATCCTGAAATCGCACCCGACAACCGGCGAACAGCTCCCCAAGTACGGCACCGCGGGGCTGCTCACCGGCACCAACGCCACAAAGACATTGCCGACCGAGAACTTCCGCAAGGGCAGCTTCAAGTCCTGGGAGACCATCTCCGGCGAGTACATGACCGAGAATGTGCTGGTCAAGAACTCCGGCTGCCGGGCGTGCCCCATCCGCTGCGGCCGCGTGGTCGAATACCAGAAGCGCGAGATCAAAGGCCCCGAGTATGAGACCCTCGGTATGCTGGGACCGGCAATCGGCAACTCGAGCCTCGAGCACGTCATCGAGTGGAACTACCTCTGCGATCTCTATGGCCTCGACACAATCTCCACCGGCGGCACCTTGGCCTGCGCGATGGAGCTTGCCGAGCGCGGCCTTTTGAAGGACGACGGGCTCAGGTTCGGCAACCCCGAGGGGATAAGCGAGATGATCCGTCGGATCGCTTTGCGTGAGGGCATCGGCAACGACCTCGCCGAGGGGGCGATGAGGCTGGCTCAAAAGTATGGCGCGCCCGAGTTAGCGATGCACGCCAAGGGCCTCGAGCTTGCCGCCTATGAACCGCGTGGCGCGGTGGGGCATGGGCTCGGCTACGCCACCGCCAACCGGGGCGGCTGTCATCTGAACGGCGGGTATCTGGTTTATCTCGAGGCGCTCGGGCCAATCACGATGGACCCGCACACCACCAAAGCCAAGCCCGAACTCGTGGTCATGCAACAGAACCTGATGGAGGCCATCAGCGCCTGCGGATCGTGCATTTTCACGAGCTATCCGGTCATCCCGCAGTTGGCGCCCAGGTGGTACAACCCCCACGGGCTCACAGCGGCGGCGGTGGACAAGGTGTTTCAGGGGTTGCGATTCGTCCTCGTGTCTCAGGGGCGCTTGGGACCGGGGGCGCTGCCCATCCATCCGCCCTTCCTGCCCCACACCAAGGCGCTCTCGGCGCTGATGGGGCAGAATATCCACATGGGCCGCTTCTTGGCTGCCGGCGAGCGCGGTTTTGTCCTGGAGCGGTTGTTCAATTTGCGCGAAGGGTTGGTGTCCGCCGACGACTCGCTACCGCCACGCTTGACGGATGAATTGCAGGATCCGAGCAACCCCGACTCCCGTGTACGCTTGGATGTGATGCTTCCGCGTTACTACAAGGTGAGGGACTGGGACGCGCGCGGGATCCCGAGCGAGCGACTGCTGCGTAAGCTCGGGATGGAGTTTGCGCTTGGCATGGCCACCCGCCTTCGCGTGGACAACTCGCCCCACCGGGCGCGCCGGATGGCGCTGCGCGCGCGCGAGGAAGAGAGCGTACAGGAGCAGCTCAAAGGCGCTCGCACGGCGGCGCCGAGGTGAGCTGCCGGTGGAACGCAAGCCTTGATAGGAGGAAGAACCCATGGCGACTGTAAAGCTGTTGTCTCACATGGCCACTGCGGCGGGCACGGCCGAAGTCGAGATCGAGGCCGCGACGGTGGGGCGGCTCATCCGTATTCTCGAAGAGCGTTTCGGCGATGAATTCGGGACCTTGCTCAAGGCTTGCAAGGTGATTGTCAACGGACGCAGCGTGGTGGCGCTCAAGCTCAAACGTACCCCACTGCGACCAGGCGACGAGGTCTCGCTGTTGCCGCCGTTGGCGGGCGGATGAGTGGATTGTTTTGGATTTGAGGACCGCGCCGCGACGCTTCACGCAAGTGTCGTGTGGAGGAGTCTACTAGAAATGCCGATCCTTCGTGCCTTGCTCGTTTCGGGTTTGCTCGTGGCGGCTCTCGTCGCTTGTCGCGGCAAGGACGACACCACAACGAGTGTCGCGGTGGGAGATGAGCCCGTGGCGCCGGATGACCGGGCGCCTCAGGCCGCGACCTCGCCGAAGCTCATGGCCCAGGAAGCCCCGCCGTTCGAGCGCCTTAGAGATGGTGATGACGAACAAGTGCGTGTGATGGACATCGGGTTTTTTGAGGAGATTCGTAGCCGCAAACCGGTGGGCCCTCGATTCACCTTCCCGAGCGGCGGTGGGGAGGTCTGGGGCTATCTGACCATCAACAACCCGTTCGGTCGCCGGGGTGTGACTGTCCGTTGGCGTCGCGGCGATGAGGTGCTGCGTGAGGTGCCGTTGTATGTCAACCAAAACCCACGCTTTCGGACTTGGGATTTCATGAAGCTCGAAGGGGCCGAGCCGGGACGCTACAAGCTCGAGGTCCTCGATGCTACGGGAGAGCTCATGGCGCACCGCGCGTTCTTCGTGGTCGTCCCGCCGGGTGAGTTGGCACCGGCTCCGTGAGAGCCACGCCCCCGGGAGAGGATGTCGGCGGCACCGGCCGGCCGGCCGGTCTAACCGGAAGAGAGCCTGTGGGTACCCCCTTGCGCGACGCGGTGGTGGTCTTCGCGCTCGCTTTCAGCATCACCTTTGCTCTCGGGCGGCTGGCGACCGGAGTCCCTCTCGTCGCCGAGAACCTGGTGGGCCTGGTGGGGCTCGCGTTTTTGTATTTGCCGCTGCGGGCGTTGGCCTGGCGCCGCGAGA
>PWKZ01000171.1 GCA_003559575.1 Bradymonadales bacterium
ACCTTCCGGACCTTCCGGACCTTCCGGACCTTCCGGGCCTTCCGGGCCTTCCGGGCCTTCCGGGCCTTCCGGGCCTTCCGGGCCTGCCGGGCCTTCCGGGCCTTCCGGGCCTTCCGGGCCTTCCGGGCCCCCGGGGCCGGGCTCGCCGTCACAGACGTATGACACGTCGAGCACCTCGTCGTCCGACAGCTCTCCGTTGTCATCCAAGTCGATGCCGACCACCACCCGTATCCCGCCGTTGGCGCAGTTCTCGCCCGGCGGCTCCTCGGTTACAACCGTGATGGGGACCCCACCGTGCTCACCCAGCGTCGCCTTGATAGTCGTGCCATCGTCGTCACAGCCGGCTGCGATCATCAACACGGCACCCAAGAATGCCACCACGAGTTTTTTTTGCATGACGAAACACTCCCATCTCCCGCAAAAACACGGACCCGGTGGAGTTTGCCACCCCCCCGACAATCAGTTGCGCGATCATACAGCCCTCGTGATGATAGCAAATCGTCACGCCGGGGGGCAAGGGTTTCTTAATCGTCCATAATCGTCCACCGCGTCCGTGGACCGAGTGTTCCAGAGTGAACGCGTCTCCACACACTCGTTCCTCAGAACGAGAGATTGCGGAGAGGGGGATGTTTGCCTACACTCCGGCGCATTGGTCGTGGCTTAGCCTGAACCTGCGGGATGGAACGCGCCAATGCCTGACGCCATGCTACGAGTTCCAGCCTTGCTAGGGCGAATCGTAAGACTCCCCCACGTTCAAACCGCGGTGGGAGCGCTGGTGGTGTACCTGCTGGCCTGGGGCTATCTCCACTGGTTTCAGTTCTTGACCCCCTATCTGTCGGAGCCCGATCCCCACTACCACATCAAGGCCGCCTGGCTGATGCGCACCCAGGGGATCTTGCGGGACTTCCCCTGGGCGGAGCACTCCATCTGGCGGGAGGCATGGTTCAACAAGGATTTCGGTTTCCACGTCCTGTTGTTGCCGTTTACACGCGGCGATCTGGTTGGGGGCGCCAAGCTGGCCGCGGTCACCTATGGCGCGGCCGTTTTCACAAGCTTTTTCGCGGTCTTGAGGCTTTCCGGCGTGCGCCACGCCTGGTTCTGGACACTTCTGCTCTTTTGCGCCGGGAGTTTTTGGGGTTACCGGGTCAACGTGGCCCGGCCCCAGCTCATCTCCATCATCTGCTCGCTGTGGGTGGTCTTGTTCGTGATCCGACGCTCGCCGCTTGGGGTCGGAGTCCTGACCTTTCTGTTCGCGCTTGGGTACGCGGCGCCCCATGTGGCCGTAGGCTACGCGATCATTTTTTGGTTGGCGGTGGGGTTGCGCGACGGGCGCTTTGCCCCCTGGCTCCCTCTGGCGGCTCTGGCCGGCTGGATGCTCGGGTGGGTGGTCCATCCGAACTTCCCTGATACTTTCGCGGGCTGGTGGATTCAAAACGTGAATGTCCTGCAGGCTTCCTGGTCGGCGAGCGCGCCGGCCCTCGGGATGGCCGCCGAGCTTCACCCGGCCGACACGCGCTCATTGCTCCTCGAGCACATCCCGCTCGTTACGCTGGCGCTCGGCGCCGTTTTGCTCTGGCCTCATGTCTCTGACAGGAGCGACCCCCGCCTCGTCACCATCCTCATCGTCGGCCTTGGCTACGCGCTCCTGACAATGCTCTCCAAGAGGTTCATCGAACTCTCGGTCCCGTTCGGGATCTGGGGGATCGCCGCGATTTTCACATCCGCCGGGCCGACTCTCGCCCGGCTCGGGTGGCGCGCCAAGGTGCCGGCGGTGCTTGCGCTGGTGCTCGTCATGGGGATCGGCGGCTATCGGACGGCCGTCAATAACCGCGCTCTCTTCAGCACATTGTCCTACCAGGGGATCCCGACCGCGTCGCGCTGGCTTTTTGAAAACACCCCACGCGATTCGTTGATCTTCACCTGCGATTGGGACGACGCGCCCGAGCTGTTCCTCTACAACCACCGCAACCGTTACATGGTCTTCTTGGATCCGATGTTCATGTATGCGTGGCGGCCGACTCTCTTTGAGACCTGGCGCACGGTGGCGCAAGGGCAACATGTCAAGCCGGTGGAGACGATTCGGGATGCGTTCGGTGCCGCTGGAGGATTTTGCACGGGCAATTTTGGTCGCCTACGGCGGCAGCTCGAAGCCGACGGCAGGGTCCGGTTGGAGGGGCGGCCCGGGGGAGTATACGTTTTCGTGTTCGAGGACGAGGAGCGAGACGAGTGAAGCGACCGGCCTTGTCAGTCCTGATAGCTGCCTACAACGAGGAGGAGACCATCGTCGAGTGTATCGAGCGGGTGGAGCGCGTCGCCATCGAGATGGAGATAATAATCGTCAACGACGGCAGCACGGATGGGACGCGCGCGGCGCTCGACACACTCGCCTTGACGCGCGATCCCGAGCGGTTTCGTGTGCTGCACTCGCCCCGCAATGAGGGCAAGGGAGCAGCCTTGCGGCGCGGCATCCCACTTTGTCGCGGAGAGATGACCATCGTTCAAGACGCGGACTTGGAATACGACCCCCAGGATTATCCGGCGCTCACGGCCCCAATTGAGGCCGGCGCAAGCAGTGTGGTCTATGGTTCCCGCAGACTTCACCCGGAGCGCAGCTATCCGCTGGATCGCCACTTGCTCGGCTCCTACCTCCTGACCACCGTGGCGAACCTCTTGTATGGCGCGGGCATCACCGATGAGCCGACCTGTTACAAGGTGTTTCGGACGGAGCTACTTCAGTCGCTCCCCCTCTGCTGCCGGAGGTTTGAATTCTGTCCCGAGGTGACGGCCCTGCTGGCCCTTCGAGGCTACGCCATCGAGGAGGTCCCGATTAGATACTCCAAGCGGTCGGTGGCGCAGGGCAAGAAGATCCGCTGGACCGACTGGGTCATGGCGCTCGTCACGTTGCTGCGGCTGCGCCTCCCGTGGCCCCAATAAATCCATAATCGTCGCCTCATCCTAAGATTCGCGCGCGGATTCACGCACATTTGCGGCGTCACCTGCACCGAATTAGTGCTCGGCGTAGGCGCTGCTACGACTGCGCCTAAGAACTTCTTGTTTCCTTTCACTTGCACCCGCCTCACTCCCCTCGGTCCACGGACGCGGTGGAGGATTGAGGTAGTCGTGATGGATTGGTGTATGATAAGGACAACGGCAACGGTTCCGTGATCGCTTCATTGACAACGGACGGGCTGTTGTTCCCAAAGCATCCATGCTCTTTAAAAGAGTGCGGCGGCTGGACGGAGCGCGGTGCAACAGGGACACGGCGCAGGATGACTCACAGGGAGTGTTGGTCGCATCAAAGGCCGGGTGCCAAAGGCTGGGTGCCGGCCGCTTCGAGGAGGGCGAGACGATGAACGGGCGCTTGATGGTTTTGCTAGGTGTTCTCTTGTGCGTTGTCGCGGTTGGCTGCGACTCCGACGAAAAGCCCGGGGGGCAACTCGATCCCGGTTGCGAGCAGTGTCTCGACTTGAACTGCACGCCCTGGACGCTCTGCAAACAGATCCCCGGGTGCACAGACGGAGCGCGCGCGCACTGTGACTGCTTCTGTCGTTACGGCTACTCCGACGCCTACGACGACTGCATGGGGAAGCATTCTCACCTCTTCGATCAGTTTGAGGATCTCTACGAAGGGATGGAAGGCTGCCTTGAGGGGCCGTGCGCGGCGGCGTGCCCGAACCAAGGCTGCCTTTGTGGCCCGGCCGGCCCCGGGCCAGGTCCCGGGCCGGGCGATCAGTGCGATGCATGCGTCGAGAGTCGCTGCGCGGCCGAGCTTGGCGCCTGCGACGCCAACCCGGCCTGCGCCGCGATCCTGGATTGCCTCGAGGGGTGCCCCTTTGGCGCCTCCTTCGACGCCTGCTTGAGCGGGTGCATGGCGGCCAACCCGACCGGGGCGGCGCTGTTTTCCGCGCTCGGGGACTGCGTTGAGCGCGAGTGTGACGCCGAGTGCGATTACGACGAAGACGGCCCGATCGGCCCCGGGCCCGGCCCGAGCCCTCCGGCCGCCGGCTGTCTGGCCTGCATCAGCACCCACTGCAACACGGAGAGCGACGCCTGCGAGTCGCGGCCGGCTTGTGTCGCCGCCCGCGACTGTTGGATGGCCTGCCCCGACGACGACTCTTTCGACGCCTGTCTCAACGCGTGTCTGGCGGCCAACCCGATGGGGGCGGCACAGCTCAACGCGCTCATCGCCTGCGTCGAGAGGCATTGTGATGCGGAGTGCAGCGAAGACGACGATCCGGTGGGCCCCGGGCCGGGACCCGGTCCCGATCCGGGCTCTGACGCCTGCGTGACATGTGTCGAGGGGCAGTGCGCCGCACAGAACACGGCCTGCCAGGCCAACCCGGACTGCAGCGCGGCCCGCGACTGTCTCACCCACTGCGGCGACCAGGAGTTTGAAGACTGCCTGAGCGGTTGCCTGGCGGCGCATCCCGGTGGCGCGACGGATCTCAACGCGTTCCTGGCCTGCGCGGCTATCAACTGCGCCGACGAGTGCTTCGGCGACGACGACGATCCGGTGGGCCCCGGCCCCGATCCTGGGCCCGACCCGTGCGAGAGTTGCATCACGACCAATTGCCACGCCCCCTTCTCCGCCTGCGAGGCCGACTCCGCCTGCGCTGCCGCCCTCGCCTGTCTCATGACTTGCGGCGATGAGGATTGCATTGACGCTTGTCTCCACGGCTACGATGACTCTGATGGGCTACTCGAGGACTTCGGTGAATGTGTTGAGAACTCCTGCGCGGCAGAGTGTATCGGCGGCGACGAGATCCAGAGCATCCAGTTTCAAGGAGAGACGCTATACGTGCACCCCGAGGACAGCTTCGATGGAAACAATATCCAGTGGGGCGGCGCCGGAGCCACCGGAGCCGACTCGCACAGCGATGGCGCGACCAACACGGCGACCATCGTGGCGGAGGTCGGCCACAACGCAGGCACCCCGTACGCCGCCCAGGTATGCGCCGAGTTGACGGATCATGGGTATGACGATTGGTACCTACCCTCCAAGGACGAGCTAGACGCAATCTATCAAAACCGCGCCGCGCTCGGCATCCCACATTACACCCTGAGGTGGTTCTGGAGCAGCACCGAAGAGGACGCCGGTCGGGCGTGGATGATCAACTTCGGCGACGGCATGTCGCAGGCCAACGACAAGGCTCTGTGGGGTGCGGTGCGCTGCGTGCGGCGCGCCGGGGGCATCCCGCAGAGCGCCAAGGACACCGCGACCCCGTTCTTCGATCCCAACACCGGCGCACCGATGGATGTCCCCCAGGCCGTGGTGGTGGTCGCCGAGGCCAGCCTCGAGACGGTGGAGGTCATCTCGGCCCCGTTCTCGATCTTTGGAGCGTTGCAGGAGGGCTTCGCGGGCGATCCTCAGAGCAAGGCCCCGAAACGCGAGGTCGACCCTGAAGAATGGAACTTCCCCGAGGATCCACCCGAGAGCGGCACGTTCGTCGCGACTCTAGATGTGGTCGGCGACTTCTTGACAGTGCGCATCAACGACCAGGACCGATACACCGCGGTAGTGAAAGCCGGCACCCCCATCGCTCGCATCACGGGTTCCTACAGCTTTCGTGAGACCGGCAATGACAACCGTGGCAGCGAGCACATCAAGGTGACGGGACGACTCGCCGTGCTCGCCGATTGGGATATGTCCGGCCTCCCCGATGTCGAGATCGACGCGACCCTCGCGAAAGACAGCGTCGTCGACTGCGACGTGGACATCCGCGACTCCTGGGACGGCGCCAGTGACTCCTGGGACGGAGTCTTCATCTTCAGCCCGGTGAGCATGGGCATCGCCTGGCAGGACTCTGAGGGCGGCGCGCGCTCGGCCTTGCTGACCGGGAAAGAGATCCGCGTCCGCGACACGAGCCACCCCGACAGAGTGACCGTCCGGACCATCCTGGAAGGCACTCTCCACATCGACGGCGCCAGCTACACGTTCACTCTGGACGGTTCCGGCAACACGGGTCATCTCGAGGACATGACGTACTACATCACCGTCGGTGACACCACCTACGGCCCCTTCGACGGGGATCAGCTAGCCGATTGGACGCCCCCCGGCAATTGAACGATCACTCTCAACGAAGCTTCCGGATGCAAGCTGCCGGCAGTCAGCGGGCGGCAATCAGCCAAGCGGGCGGCATCAAGGAGCTGGTAGCCATCCACGGGATCCGCGCGTTTGCTGGATTGAGACTAGCGGGGCAAAGGGTGCCTCAGCACCGGGCCCTCCACACAGAGCCGCAGGCCGTTGTCCTCGAGACAACACTCGCCACACAGCCCCACCGCGCACTTCATATGGCGCTCATACGAAAGCTCGGACGGGATCCCGCGGCTCTCCGCCAGCTTCTTGAGCGTCGACAACACCACCTCGGGGCCCGCGGCGCACAACGTGCCGTACGTCTGATTTGCCAGTAGCTCGCCGACCTTGTCGGGCAAGAGCCGCCTCTCCCCCAGGCTCCCGTCGTCGGTGACGACCATCGCCAAACCGCCCGCATACTCCTCGCGAAACATGAGATCGGCGGCGGTCCGCACCCCCACGAGAAAGGTGCTCGAGAGCCCGCGCCGCTCCAGGTGGCGATGGAGAAAGCGCAACGGCGCGACCCCGCAGCCACCACCGACCAAGAGCGGCGGCGGCCCCTCGGCCGGTGCGAACGGGCGCCCGAACGGCCCTCTCAAACCCAACCGCTCTCCCGGCCGACACTCCATCAGCTTGCGAGTAAAAGGCCCCACCGCCTTCACCGTCACTTCCAGGCGGCCATCGTCAACGTCGGAGACCGAGAACGGCTTCTCATCAACCCCCGGCAGCCACAACATGATGAACTGGCCGGGCTGCACCTCACTGTCCGTCTCGAAATAGAAGCTCTTCAAACCCGGGTTGTGCTCAACCACCTCCAACAACGGCCAGGTGCGCATCCGATCATCCATGGGCGGCTCCTGTGAGTGCTTCGAGGGATCTCTCCGGAGTGGAGTCGACCCAGTCGCCAAGCTCGCGCGCCACCTCCTCGAACACCGTCACGCCGCGCGTGTAGACCCCGGTCCCGATGCCGACGACACTGGCGCCGGCCAAGATCATCTGGGCCGCCTGGTCGCCGGTGGCGATGCCCCCGGTGGCGATGATGGGGAGCCCGGTGTGGCGTCTCACCTCAAAGACGGCCCGGAGCGCCAGCGGAAAGATGGCCCCGCCGGACAGCCCGCCCACCCCGTTGGACAGAATCGGTCGGCGGGTGGCCAGATCCAAGAGCATCCCCGGGCCGACGGTGTTGATCGCGGTGATGGCGTCGGCGCCGCTGTCCTCACAGACCTTCGCCATTCGCCCGATTGAGGGACACTGCAAGGTCAGCTTGACGGCCACCGGGATCGCGCCGGCGGCGTCCTTGACGGCCCGGGTGATTGCCGCGGTGGCGTCGAAGTCTCCCCCGAAAGGCGCGCCAAACTCCGAGTGGACGTTGGGGCATGAGACATTGACCTCGATGATGTCGGGGCGCGCTTCCGCTATCCGTTCGGCGACGCGACCGAACTCCTGCACCGATCCGGCAAAGATCGAGGCGATGAGCGGCGCGCGAGACAGCGTGCGAAACTCGGCGATGACCTTTGAAGCGCCGGCCACCCCCGGGTTGGACAGCCCCACCGCGTTGAGCATTCCGTGCTCGAAGGGCAGCACACAGGGGTTCTTGTGGCCGGCGCGCGGCTCGAGCGAGCATGATTTCATGGTCACCGCCCCGGCCCCACAACGAACCACCCGCGCCATCGACGCCGCGCTGACTCCCAGAATGCCGGAGGCCAGCACCAGCGGCGGGTCCATCGTCACCCCGCATACCTTTGTCGCTAGATTGGCCAAGAAAGCCCCTCAGTCCGTGGCTCTGATAAGGTCGAGTTCGTCAAGGAAGAAGATTCGTTCGCAGTGTCCACATTTCACCTGGCGTGTCATGGAATCGAAACACCGGAAGACCGTCGTCACCCGATCCTCATAGTTGGTGATGCAGTTCGAGTTGCGACACCGGAGCTTGTTGGAAATCGTCTGCGGAAACTCGATGACGTACTTCTTGTCCACCTGATAGTCGCAGATCCGCTTGATGGAGACTCGCGGCGCCACCAGCGCCACATGCTCAATGACCTCGTCCGGCATGTTGGTGGTGCTGAGCTTCAAGATGTCTTTCTTGCCCAATTTGGTGGAGGCGTAATTGAGCCCCACCGAGATCAAGGTGTTCTCCATTCCCGGATAACCGCGAACGGCGGCCAGCACATGCACACCACGGCCGGCGGGGATGTGATCGATGACAATCCCTTGCTCAATCTTCGGAATAAGCTCGGTCGTTCGACGGTCACTCTCCCGGCGGTCGTCGGAGTCAGGGTGACGGGCATCACTCATAGGGTCACCTCCAATACGTCGAGCAGGATTGCCTGTCGCATGTACACGCCGTTCAAGACCTGCTCGAAATAGCCGGCGTGGCGAGTTGCATCCACATCGGTCGCGATCTCGTTCAAGCGGGGCAACGGGTGAAGCACCTTGAAATGCGCGGGGCACCCTCGCAGCATGGCGGCATTCAAAACATAGGCGCCCTTCACCATGTCGTATTCGATGGGGTCGGGGAAGCGCTCCTGCTGGATGCGGGTCATGTAGAGGCAGTCGGCGCCACGGACGGCCTCCATCAAATCGCGGGTCTCATGGAGAGTGTGGCCACGACGACGGGCTTCCAACTTCAAATACTCGGGCAGCTCGAGCAGCTCCGGTGAGGCCAAGATGAACTCGACGCCCTCATACTTCATGAGGGCGTGAAGGAGGCTGTGGACAGTACGTGAGTACTTGAGATCGCCCGCGAAGCTGATCTTCAATCCGTCGATCTTGCCGAAAAATTTTTGGAGCGTATAGAGGTCGAGGAGCGTCTGCGTGGGGTGCTGGTTGGTGCCGTCACCGGCGTTGATGACCGGAATCCGGCTCACCTCGGTCGCCAAGCGGGCGGTGCCCTCCTTGGGATGACGACACACCAGGACATCGCTGTAACACTCGACCGTGCGGATGGTGTCCAGAAAGCTCTCGCCCTTCTTCACCGAGGTCGCCAGAATGTCGCTGAACCCGACGACTCCGCCGCCCAGGCGCTGCATCGCGGTCTCGAACGACAGCCGGGTGCGGGTGCTCGGCTCGAAGAACATCACCGCCAACACCTTCCCCCGGAGCAGAGTGACCTTGTCTGTCTCGGACATGCTCTCGACGCGCGCGGCAAAGCCCAAGTAGTCATTCAGTTCGGCAAGGGTCAGATCGTCGATTGAGATCAGATCGCGTCTCATTGTCCCCCTCCCAGAGAGGCCATGGTCTGATTCAACCAGTGGCCCGGATCGGGCGCCGCTAGCAGGGCGCGACCGACTATCAAGTGATGGCTCAAAACGAAGTCGAACTCGTCGGCCACCCCTCCTTGCGCGCCGAAGCCCGGTGAGTAGAGTTCGCTCTCTCGCCCCAAACCGGCAAGATCGAACAGTCTGCGCGCCACCGCCGGCTTGGTGAGAGGCATGACGAACCCCTTGACCCCGAGGTCGCGAGCGCGCCGGTAGATGTCGACCACCCCCTCATCACAGAGATAGCCCCCCTCGGAGCGCAAATACGCCGGATGAGTCATCGCGCCGCCGACCAGTACGCCGCGCCCCGAATCAATGAGCGCCCGCACCCAGGCCTCGAGGGTCTCGGGGCCGGCCTGCGGGAACAAAATCGCGGTGTCAATCTCCGCCTCCCGCATCGTGCGGGCAAACAACTCGCCGGTGGCCGGAATATCCGTGCCGGCTTTCTGATGATCGTAAATAATCGTCTTGTCGCTGTGGCGTCGAATAGTCTCCACCACTTTGGGCAACCCGTAGCTCAGCCCCAGGGTGAACCCCACCTTGAACGCCGATATCGCGGGGTGTCTCCCCACCGCCGCGATGAGCTTGTCGACGCGCGCCAGATCCGGATGATCCAGGGCAGGGATCAAGGAATACTTCTTCGTCATACGCCCTCCCGATAGTAGGACTCGATGGTCCGCCAGCGGACATCGCCCTCTTCTTTTAAAAACGCCGCGATATCCAAGACATCGATGATGCTCTGGAGCCCCAGCGCTTCGCGGTCGAGATCCTCCACCGCGGTGACCCGATCAACCGCCACGAGGATGCCTCGGGGGCGGAGGCCAAAGTCGCGCTGGAGCGCGGCAAAAGCCTCCAGCTTGGTCCCCCCCGAGCTGACCACATCGTCGATCAGGACAACTTGGGCGGCGGACTCCGGCAAACAACCGATATACCGCCCCCCCTCACCGTGATCCTTGGCCTCTTTGCGGTCGAAGAAGACGGAGGTGTCCTTGCCGTGATTTTGATTGAGCGCCAGCGAAGTCGCCGTCGCCATGGAGATCCCCTTGTAGGCCGGTCCGAAGAGGTGGGTTGTCTCAGGGAAATGTCGCAGAAGCGCCACCGCCAGGTGTCGGCCCAAGACACCCATCGTGTAGCCTGACGACAAGTCACCGAGGTTGATGAAAAACGGCGACGGCGCGCCCGACTTGAGCACATAGCTCCCGAACCTCAGCGCGCCTGAGTCCAGCAAGAAACGCACGAACTCCGGGTTACGGCATTCTTTGAGTGTCATTGGGAATACACCTCCTGTCCGTGCGCAAAACTCAAATATGTCCCGTCCACATAGGCCGGCCGCCCTGCGACGAAAGTTGCGAAGACCGACCGACTGAAACGCTTGCCCTGGTACGGGTGCGTCGCTGCTTTCGTGACCACCCGGCGGGGCGCGCGCGGGGAGTCCAGAACACACAAATCGGCCGGGTGACCGTCTTGGATGCTCCCACGGCGATCCAGCTCATAACAGCGGCCGGCGTTCGTCGAAGTCAGCGCTTGAAGCTGCGGGACCGTCAAGCCAAAGCGATCGACCAGGAGAGACGCCGTCAAGGCAAACGCCTCGATCCCGGCGATCCCCGACGGCGCCTTCTTGGGATTGAGCTTGTCGCCGTAGAGGTGAGGGGCATGATCGGTCCCCAGGAAATCAACCACCCCGCGTCGCAGCCCGTCGAGCACCGCCTCGCGATGGTGCGCTTCACGAATCGGAGGGTTGACCTTGGCAATGCTCCCCAAACGAGCCACATCGGTCGTGTCCAGCAGGTAATAGTGGGGACAGGTCTCGCCCCAAATGTCGAACTGCTCGTGCTTCATGCGCTCGAGCCAGGCGACCTCGTCGGCGGTGGCCATGTGGCACAGGATCACCCGCGGGCGCTCCGCGCGCGGGAGCGCCTCGAGAGCCTGTTCGATCTTGTCGAGAGCGCGGGTCACCGCCCTGAGTGGGCGCACCTCGTGGTGCGTCCGCCAAGGTTCGCGCTCATCGCCCGGGGATGAGAACGCGGTCTCGTCCTCGGCGTGGACGGCCACTCGCTTGTAGCGCCTGAACAGCCGCGCGAGCTCTTCAACGGTGGTCACCGCCGGCAAGGCGGAACTCTTGGCCATGTAAACCTTGAGTGACGCCGCGGTACCGGGCACATCCTGGCGACGGCCGGGATCGGCGTGCATGTGAACCCCCCAGTGGACGTAACTCTTGGCTTGAAAAAGGGCGCGCTTGTGGTGAAAACGCGCCGGGGTGTTGGTGGGCGGGATGGTGTTGGGCATATCCAACACAGTGGTCACCCCACCAACCAGCGCGGCCCTGGACCCGTTGGCGATCCCCTCTTGGACTACTCCTCCCGGCTGGCGGAAATGGACATGCGGATCGACCAAGCCCGGGAGCACCAATTTCCCGGCAATGTCCAGTGACGGGGCACCTTCAGGGGCTAGTTCGCGCCCCGGCCAGGTCTTGATGAGTCCGCCGGTCATTTGAAGCGCGCCTCCGACGAGATCGCCGCTCGGCGCCAGCCACGTCGCTTTGCTCAGCCACACGACCACTTACTCCCACTCGATTGTTGCCGGCGGTTTGTCGGTAATATCGTACCACAACGCGCCCACCCCGGGGATCTCGCGAGCGCGCTCTTCGAGGTTCCGGATTGCATCGAACTCCATCGGAAACGGCGAGGCGGTCATGGCGTCCCGCGAGCAAATCGGGCGCGCCAGGAAGACCCTGTCGCCGGCCTCGTCCAGGAGCGGCAAGCTAACCACCGGAGCTTGCCAGATCTCATCGTATGCCTTTGTCTCTTGACGGACCAGGCGGTCCACTTGCTGGAGCAAGGCGACCGCTTCACCGGTGAGCGTGGTGGCCTGTAACCGATAGGCGCGCTCCTCGAGGGGAGTCAGCGAGAGCACCACCCGATTGACCTTCTCGAGTCGATTGACCAGGAGCGGCGTCGCCTCCCGCAAAGTCTCCCAGGAGAGCCGCCCGCCTTCGGACCAGACCACCACTGGATGCTGATATGTCCGCCGGTCGCCCTGGACCCCGACGCTGAGGAGCGGGAGGAGGCGCCCGCGCAACCCGAACGGCTGCAAGAGGTCAAGCGCCTCGGGCTCTGAGGCGGCGTAGTCGGCTGGGGGCCGGCCGTCGCTACAGAGAATGCGAATCGCCAGCCCCGGGCCCGGGAATGGATGGCGTCCGACGAGCTCCGGCGGTAGCCCAAGCTCCAGGCCCACCTCACGCACTTCATCCTTGTATAACTCGCAAATCGGCTCCACCACCCTGCCGTCCTTGATGAGCCGCTCTATCTCCCTCACACGGTTGTGGTGCGTTTTGATGGTCGAGGCATGTTTACTGCCGCCGCTCTCGATGGCATCGGGGTAAATCGTGCCCTGGACCAGCGCCCAGTCGTCGGGGAGTGCGAGTTCGCCAATGGCGCGATCCACCTCCTCGATGAAGAGCCGGCCGATAATCTTGCGTTTCTCCTCGGGGTCGATGACCCCCTCGAGGGCTCTTAAAAAGCGCGCCTGGGCCTCGACCACATGGAGCCGTTCGAAGCCCATTCGCGCCAAGTGGTCCATCACCTCCGCCGACTCCCCGTGGCGCATGAAGCCGGTGTCCACGTGCAGGGAGGTTAACCGCTCCTTGCCCACCGCGCGAATACACAAGACCAGAGAGACGAGAGAGTCCACCCCACCCGACACGAGCAGGAAGAGAGGACGATCGCCGGCCTGGCGCCGGACCTCTTCCACGAGGTGCTCCACGATGTTGGAGGTCTGCCAGGTGGGCGGCGCACAGCGGCGCACGAAACGCTCGAGCATCGCCATGCCATGAGTGGTGTGGGTCACTTCGGGGTGAAACTGCAGACCAAAGATGGTCCTGGCGCTGTTCTCAAAACCGGCCACGGGCGCCGCCGGTGAGCTGTGGGTCACCGTGAAACCGGGAGGGAGGCGGGTCACGTGATCCCCGTGGCTCATCCAGACGTCCTGCTGCGTGGGCTGGCCCTCGGACAGATAGCCCCCCTCCGCCGCAGTGACCCTCGTGAGGCCATACTCCCGAAGGAGACCCGACTCCACTCGGCCGCCCATCAGCTCGGCGATGAGTTGATGGCCGTAACACAGCCCGAGGAGCGGCACCCCGAGCGCGCTCAAATCAAACGAGAGCTTGATCTCACCGCCCCCTGTCGCACTGCGGGGCCCCCCTGACAAGATCACGCCTTTAAGAGCGCTCTCCTGCTCCGGATCGAACTCCTCCGGCTCGACTATCTTGGAGTACACTCCGAGGGCGCGCACCCGGCGCGCGATCAGATGAGTGTACTGTCCCCCGAAATCGAGAATGACGATTGTGTCGAGGGCACCCGACTCACAGCCCATCGCTGAACCCCACTGTCCACCCCGGTCGGGAAAAGCGCCACGCCGGCGATGTATCTCCGCGGCGCGTGGCTCAAACGACCAAGGTTCACGCACGTCGGCGCGGAAGAAAAATCTCTCCTGCTCTTGTAGCCGAGTGTCGCTCCGACCACAAGGAGCCGACCACAACCTTCAAATCGGTCAATATCGATAGACCCCGCGGCCGAGAGCGTCTCGAATCGCCGAGATGATCTTGACGCTTCGGATGGTCGCCCCGGAGTAACCATCGACCTCAGTGACGACTATCTGGGCGGGAGCATAGAGATCTCTCAAATGTCGCTCAAGGTCGCGGCCGACCAGATGGTCCAGCGCGTCCTGGTACTGCCGCACCACCGACGCGAAGGGCTCGATGTCGGTGTCTTTGTGGTAGTTTTTGTCGCGGCGCAGATGCCGAAAAGAGGCCTCCGTGACCACCCCGCCCTCGAGCGTAAACTGCACGTTGACCTGGATGTCGGGGCCGTCACCAAAAATGCCGCGGTAAGTGCCGTCTTCGTAACTGAAGCGCGCATCAAACGGCTCATCCTGCTCCTGCGCGCGGCAACTACTCATCATGACCACCCCAATGAACAGCGCGGTCGGAAGAGTCAGCATCCGCCCAAACAGGGCGCTCAAAGTCTGCGATTGCGTCGAACTCATCGGTCTCCTCCACCTACTTTCAGCCATCGCTCCCCAAGCGCCCACGCGAGGGGAGGGTTATCAACAACACCTTGTCTTGCGCGCGCGCTACCCTCGGCGCGGGCCGGCCCGCGCCTCGCACCAACGTCCTGAGCTCCGCGAGCAAGACCTCAGGAGCGAGCAGGGCAATCTCCCCGGCACCTGCCAGACGTTTTCGGAGCTCCTCGGGGGTGAACAATTCCACCGCCCCGGCGCGAACCATCATGTCCACCGACCAGGCCCGCGCCAGATCGGGGCTGGTGGTCCACAGTGGGACGGGCCGCCCCGAATACCAGGTGGCGGCGACGTCGTAGTCGTTGATGACCGCCACCACGGCGCCATCCGATAGCGCGGCCAGCTCGGGGGCAAGCTGCCTGGTCCCTGCTGAATAATCCGGCCACGCCCAGTCCCGCCCGTTGTTGGAGATGAAGGTGAGCGCCAGAAACGCAAGACCAAACCCCATTAGCAACCGCCGCGCCGGCGCTGTTCGCGGCTCAGGGAGCGCCCGCGCGACTAACAGCGACAGCGCCGGAACGGCCGGCAAGAGATAGTGATAAAGACGTGTCCCGGCGAGATGGATCGGCACCAGAGTAATCGCCAACCAAGCCAAAAGCCACCAGGCCCCCGAGTCGCGCCCGCGCCTCACTACCAGCCGATGAACGAGCACCCCGGCGCCGCCGCCCCACAATAGAAGCAGCGCGCCCTCCCGATGCCGGGCGCCGACGAGGTAATAGAGCGGCGACGAGGCCTCGACAAGCCCTCCCGTGGCGCGTTCGATGACATGATAGCCGAAGTAGACCCGCCAAAATTCGGCGCCGTGGACCAGCATTTGGCGGACATGCCACGGAGCGGCGATCAAGAGCGCCACCGCCGCGCCGGCCAGGAGCCACCCCCTCGTCGCTCGGTGGCGCCAAAACGCGCCGCGCCCGTCGCAAAGCCCATCCGCCACCACTAACAACACGAAGGGCAGAGCCGCGAGCCACTTGGTGAGCACCGCCGCCCCCAACGCCGCGCCCCACAAGAGCAGCCGCCGCGGCTTCTGACGTCCGGCGAGCCACTGATCGAGCGACAAGAGCCCCCAGAACAGAAGCGGCATGTCGGTCATGACCCGCCGCGCGGTGAAAAAGAAACACCCCGAGGCGAGACAGAGCGCTGCCGCAAAAAGGGCCCGGTCGCGTCCGTACCCCAACCGGCGAGCGACGGAGACGACGAGCAACAGCACCCCAAAACCGGCCAGCGCCCCCGGCAGTCGCACGGCGAAGTCATTGAACCCGAAGAGCGCCCCCATCCCCGCCACGAGCCAGAAAAACATCGGGGGCTTCTCGTGCAGCACCGCCCCGTGCCAGCGGAGGTCGAACCACTCCGCGCGCTCAAAGGCACCTTGAGCCATGGAGGCATAGATGGCGTCATCTGAATTGACCAGGCTACCCGACCACAGATTCGCCACCAACAAAAGCAGTGCGGCGATGGCGAGAGCCGGCCCGGGAAGACGGGCTAGGAGGGGGCTATGCCGCACCGCGAGGAGACCACTTGAGCACCGGCTGCCGAGCGGCGCGGACCTCGTCGACACGGGAGATGCCGGTCACTTGCGGTGCGCTGGTGACCGTCTCGGGCTTGCGCGCTTCGTCGAGGATCTCGTGCATGGCATCGACAAAGCAGTCCAGTGTCTCGCGGCTCTCGGTCTCGGTCGGCTCGATCATCAAGGCACCCGAGACACACAGCGGGAAATAAACAGTCGGCGGGTGGAATCCCTTGTCGATCAAACGTTTGGCGAGGTCCATGGTCTTGATGCCGGCCTTGGTCAAGACTCGATCATCAAGCACCACCTCGTGCATGCAGGGCACATCGACGGCGACGTTGAAGCTGTCACCGAGACGCTTGCGCAAATAGTTGGCGTTCAAAACGGCCATGTCGCTGGCCTGCCGCAGCCCTTCAGGTCCCATCTCGCGAATGTACGCGTATGCGCGCACCATGATCGTGAAATTGCCGAAAAAAGACTTGATCCGCCCAATGCTGAGCGGGCGATCGGAGTCGAACTCGAACCCGTCGGGGGTCGCCTGAATACGCGGTGTCGGGAGATAGGGCTCCAGAACCTCGGCGACCCCGACCGGCCCCGACCCCGGGCCACCACCACCGTGGGGGGTTGAGAAAGTCTTGTGCAGGTTGAACTGCATCACGTCGATCCCCATCGCCCCCGGCTTGGCGCGCCCCAGGAGCGCGTTCATGTTGGCGCCGTCGCAGAACACGAACCCGCCCTGCTCGTGAACTATCTCGGCTATCTCCTCGATGTGTGTCTCGAACAGTCCCAGGGTGTTGGGGTTGGTGAGCATTATGGCGGCAGTCTCATCGTCCATCCGTCGCGCCACCTCTTCGGGATCGACTACCCCCTCGGAGGTCGAGCGAAGTTGGACGATACGGTAGTCGTTGAGGCGGCAGCTCGCCGGGTTGGTGCCGTGGGCCGTATCGGGAATCAAGACCTTGGTCCGCGGGTTGCCGCGCTCGGTGAGAGCCTTGCGGATCATCGCCATCCCGGTGAACTCACCGTGGGCACCGGCGGCCGGTTGCAAGGTGACCGCGCGCATCCCCGAGATCTCGGCCAGGTAACGCTCCAGCTCGTAGATCAGCTGAAGCGCGCCTTGAACCCAGGCGACCGGCATGTACGGATGGATCCCGGTGAATCCGCCCAGCCGCGCCACGGCCTCGTTGACCTTTGGGTTGTATTTCATGGTGCAGGAGCCGAGCGGGTACATCCCCACATCAACTCCGAAGTTCCAGTGAGACAGGCGCAGGAAATGACGCACCACTTCCGGCTCGGCGACCTCCGGCATGCCGGGGATCGAGTCACGCAGATAATCACCAGGGATCGCCGCCGCTCGCTTGCGACCAGTCGGCGTTGGGACTGAATATCCCTCTCGCCCGGGACTCGAGCGCTCGAAGATGAGCGGTTCACGAAACAGGAGTCCCGAGGTGGCTTCAGCGCACCGCTTCATTAAGACCTCCTTGCCAATAGGCACTCGCCAGCACGCCGGCGGTCGCGCAGCGCACAGCGCCGCGGCCCGGGAGGATAGCACACTCCCCCCCCACCTGTCATCGCCGCCGCTTGCGGATCTCGAGCGCCGTCTTGAGCCCTTTTTCACGCACCGTGTTGAACGCCACCCGCAGCGGAGTTGAAACGTGGAAACATTTTCCGTAGCGGCGCAATAATTTTTCGTCGATCACCACCCCAAGACCCGGCTCTTGAGGGACCGTCAACGTACCGTCCGGGTTGACGGTGATCGGCCGGATGACGCCTTCGCGTTTCTCCACGGTGAAGCCGGGAGGGTCGAAGGGGTATTCCAGATAATCGGTGCTATGCCCCTCCCAGGCCGCGAAGGCGTGCAACCCGATCAGGAGGCCGATGCCGTTACTCCAGGTGTGCGGGGAATATTTGAGCCCCCGCGCGCGACACTCCGCCATGATCCTTTGGGCGCCCGTGAAACCGCCGCAGAAAGTCGGATCGGACTGAATCTTGTCCAGGCACTCGCGCTCGATGACTGCCTGCACCTCATGCACATCGCCCAATAGCTCGGCACCGGAGATGGGGGTCTTGATGCGCCGCCGGAGCTCACGCATCCCGGCCCAGTCGTGCATGTCCAATGGTTCCTCGATCCAGGCGATGCCCAGATCGTCGCACGCGCGACCGAACTCGGTGGCGTACTCCAGATCCCAGATCGGACTGGGCTCAACGAGCGAGACCGGCCAGCCCTGGTTGGCGTCCACACCGATTACAAAATCGTCGCCCAGCTCGCGCCGGATCCGTCTTAGAGCGCTCACATCGTCCTTGCGCTCAGGATCACGCACCCGGATCTTGACCGCCTCAAAGCCCATCTCGCGGATCGTATCCAAATAGCCACGGCGCTCGTCGAACTCGCGTCGCTCTCCGGTTGAGGCATACGCCCGAACCACCGGCACGAGACGCTCTTCCTTCTGCAAGAGCTGATAGACCGGCTTGCCCGCCACCTTCCCGGCCAGATCCCAGAAAGCGGGCTCGATCCACCAGTTGCGCCACCCAAGATAGCTCGCTTCTCGCAAACGCTGGCGCACGGGCTCGAGATCGTCAGCCCGCATCCCGATCAGAAACGAGCCCAACAACCCGCCGAGCCCCTCGCGCTCGCGGGCGAACGCGGTCCCGGCGCTCACCCCCTGGAGGCCGTCGTCCGTATAAACCCGTAGCAGAGTAAACCGGCAGTGGGTCTGCGGATAACCGGGAATCCAGGACGGCCAGAACGGCTCATCGAAAGGCACATCCACGTGATAAAGCTCAAGGCGTTCGACCTTGCTCATGATCCCCCCCCCCAAAGTAAAAAACGTCACACGAGTCGGCAGCTCGCCGCCAAAGTGTGGCGCGAGTTTAGCACACCATAGCTGGTTGGCATCCGGAAACTCTGTTTCCGGACGCGAACTGCCTCAATCGTCCACCGCGTCCCGGATGAAGTGGAGGATTGAGGTCAGCCAAGCTGCTGGAGTGACGGAGACTGAGCTTTAGGAGCCAAACCGCGGGTTCTTGCCTGGGATGGATCGCGCACGAGGGGAAGACCGCGCCGGCGAGGGTTGGCGCCACGCGGCGGGCGCCAAGACCGTCTGCGGGCCTAACGTTTGGAGAACTGGAAGCGTTTGCGAGCGCCGGGCTGACCGTACTTCTTGCGCTCGACGACGCGCGCATCGCGGGTCAGGAAGCCCGCACGCTTGAGGGCCGTGCGCAGTTCGGGGTTGTATGCGACCAACGCGCGCGCCAGACCATGCCGAATCGCTCCGGCCTGGCCTGAGAGACCACCGCCGAGAGTCGTCACGAACACGTCGATCTCATCACTGAGCTCAACCACCTCGAGGGGCTGGCGCATCTTCATGCAGAGCGACTCGCGACGAAAGTACTCCCCCGAATCGCGACGGTTGACTTGCATCTGACCGCTGCCTTGGGAGATCCAAACCCGCGCCACGGAGGATTTGCGGCGACCCGTGCCGTACCATTTCACTGACTCGGTACTCATGTTCTTCTCTCTTGTCGCGCTATAGCTCGAGCGGCTGTGGTTGCTGCGCCTCGTGCGGATGAGAGGCTCCCCGGTAAACCTTCAGCTTACGGAACATCCGGCGCCCCAGAGGCCCGCGCGGGAGCATCCCTTTGACGGCGTGGCGGAGCACCTGTTCGGGACTATTCTCGAGCAATTGCTCCACCGACTTGGCCCGAAGACCGCCCATGTGACCGCTGTGCCGATAGTACATTTTTTGCACTAACTTGCGTCCGGTCAGCTTGACCTTCTCGGCGTTGACGACGACGACGAAATCGCCCGTGTCCACGTGAGGGGTAAAACTAGGCTTGTGCTTACCACGGAGCACCGCCGCGATACGTGCGGCCGCGCGCCCCAACACCAGCCCGTCGAGATCGACGATCCACCACTTTCTGGAGGCCTCGGCGGCCTCGGGCTTAATGCTGATTGTCTTCATAACTTATCCTTCGTCCTCGCGCCATTGGGCTCTGTCGTGGCCCGGGCGCGCGAGTCGAGGCTTATAGGGGAAAGTGGCCCTCTCTGTCAAGGAAAAAGGATGCCCCTACTCGGCCCCTTTGCGCAACAGGTCGGCGACATCCGTGCGCTCCCAGGTAAAGTCCTCTTCCGGTCGCCCGAAGTGCCCGTAAGCAGCCGTCGACCTAAAAATCGGACGGAGCAGATCCAGCCGCGAGATGAGACTCGCCGGCCTCAGATCGAACAGCTCTTTGACAAGCGTCTCGATGCGCTCCACCGGCAGGGTCTCGGTGCCGCCCGTGTCGATCAGGACACTGACCGGCCGCGCCACCCCGATGGCATAGGCGAGCTGCACCTCGCAGCGACGCGCCAATCCGGCGGCGACCACGTTCTTGGCCACATAGCGCGCCATGTAAGTGGCCGAACGATCGACCTTGGAGGGATCCTTGCCGGAGAAAGCCCCTCCGCCGTGGCGCCCCATCCCTCCGTAAGTATCGACAATGATTTTGCGCCCGGTGAGGCCACAGTCGGCTTGCGGCCCTCCCACCACGAAACGCCCGGTGGGATTGACCAGGACCTTGGTGTTCGAGTCCAGGTATTGCTCGCCCAGGATCGGCTTGATGACATGCGCGATCACGCCCTCACGCAGGTCGTCGTAAGGCACCTGCTCCGTATGCTGGGTCGAGACCACCACCGTGTCCACATGGACAGGGCGATCACCTTCATAGCGCACCGTCACCTGGGACTTGCCGTCGGGGCGCAACCCGTCCAGGGTGCTTTCCTTGCGCACCTTGGCGAGCTGCTGCGCCAGGCGGTGGGCCAAGGTGATGGGCAGCGGCATCAACTCCGGCGTCTCGTCACACGCGAACCCGAACATCATCCCCTGATCGCCGGCGCCTTGCTCACTGAACAGCCCTTGCCCTTCAGTCACACCCTGGCTGATGTCGGGCGATTGCTTGTCAATGGAAGTCAACACCGCGCAGGTGTTCGCGTCGAACCCCATACTGGGATCGATATAGCCGATCGCGCGCACGGTCTCCCGCACCACCTCGGGGATGTCCACGTATGTGTTCGTTGTGATCTCACCCGCGACCAACGCCAGCCCGGTGGTCACGAGGGTCTCGCAGGCGACCCGACCGTTCGGATCGTCTGCCAGGACGGCATCCAAAACCGCATCCGAAATCTGGTCGGCGACCTTGTCGGGGTGCCCCTCGGTGACGGACTCGGAACTGAAAAGATAGCTCTTTGCTGACATGGGCCAACTCCCCTGAAGCGTGTCATCTGTCCTTCGGCGAGTGAAATCGGCGCGGCGCGCTTGACCTCACGCCACGCAACGAAGAGGCTTTGCTATTACGGGATCCCCAGCGCCGTGTCAACCGAGGAGCGGGCCCGTCGCAGGGCAATCGCATCTTATTTTTTTGGGTCGTGGGCTTTGCCCGCGAGCTGGGGTGGAGCACCTCATCCGCGGTCGGGTTCAACCGACCGTCTTAGGCGCTACGGGTCTGGTCGGACGGGCTCGGGCTCGGGCACGATCCGGGCTCACGCTGTGGAGCACCGGCCGCCAGTGCGACCAACTGCGACAAACTTTCTCTCAACGATCGCTTGCTCACGGGCGTTGTCTCCGCCGTGCGCGCGGTTTCGTTCGAACAGTTCATGCGGCGGCACTTAAGAGATCTGCGGCGCTGAGGACTTAGATGCGTAGGCCCTGGGGCTCGTCGTGATGGGAGGCTCAGGACTCCCGCCGGATGCGAGCGCCGAGTGAGTTCAACTTCTCTTCGATGCGCTCGTAGCCGCGATCAATCTGGCGAATATTGTAAATCGTGCTCGCGCCCTTGGCGCACATTGCCGCCATCAACAGCGCCATGCCGGCGCGCACATCGGGGCTCTCCATGCGCGTGCTGTAGAGTTGGCTGGGCCCCACGACAACCACCCGGTGGGGGTCGCACAAGATCACCTGGGCACCCATCGCCAGGAGGTTGTCTACAAAGAACATGCGCCCGTCGTACATCTTTTCAAAAAACAGCACGGTGCCGCGCGCCTGGGTGGCCGTCACGATGGCGATGCTCATGAGATCGGTCGGGAACTGGGGCCAGGGGGCATCGTCGATCTGCGGGACCGCCCCGTGCATCTCCTGGCGGACCACCAGCTCCTGCCGCCCAGGCACCCAGAGCACGTCGCCGTCCAGAGCCTCCGTCTCGACCCCGAGCTTCTCGAACACCATCCTTATCTTGCGCAGCGTATTCGTTTGCGCCTGTTCGATGTACAACTCACCGCCGGTGACCGCCGCGAGCCCAATCAGGCTGCCAATCTCCAAGTAGTCCGGCCCAATCGTGTACTCCGTGCCGTGGAGCTTGGCGACACCATCGATGCGGAGCTCGTTGGTCCCCGCTCCCTCGACGCGCGCCCCCATCTGCGACAACATCCGTATCAGCCCGACCACATGGGGCTCACACGCCACATTGGCGATCCGCGATTTCCCCCGCGCCAACACCGCCCCTGAGATGACATTCTCGGTGGCGGTGACGCTCGGTTCGTCCAAAAAGATGTCGTTCCCCATCAGGCTTTTCCCGGTCAGCTCATATGCCTCCGGCAACACTCGCAGCTTGCCGCCGAGAGCCTGCAAACCGAGGAAGTGCGTATCGAGTCGCCGCCGCCCAATGACGTCGCCGCCCGGCGGGGGCAAACAAATACCGCCCTGGCGGGCCAACATCGGCCCGGCAAACAGAATAGAAGCCCGGAGCCGACGCGCGAGATCGGTGTCGAGCGTCATGCCGTCCAGGTCCTTGGCCCTGATGCGCACCGTGTTGGAGCCGATGAACTCCACCTCGGCCCCAAGGGCCGCCACCAGCTCGAGCATCGCCAACACGTCCCGAATCCGGGGCACGTTGTGCAGCACCACCGGCTCGTCGGTCAACAAGGTCGCCGCGATACATGGGAGCGCTTCGTTCTTGTTGCCGCTGGGGGCTATTCGGCCCTCCAGCCTGCTGCCACCCTCGACAATCAGCCTCTCCATACCCTACCCCTTTCGAGTGCCCCTCAATTCGCCGTCACGTCGCTACCGAATCACTCGCGGCATAGCAGGAACCAGGCGTCCATGACCCGGCCTCTCTTAAAAGCACGCCCAATGCTCACCTCCGCCGTCACCCCCCGGAGTCGATCCACCATGTGAGCGTACACGAAGTTGCCAAGCCCCTCCGTGTTCTCCTGAAGCCGAGGCCAGCCACTCGGCTGCTCGGGCGGCACCACCGTGTAGTCGATATCCACCTCGGGTCGCCCTTCGGCGTTGCGCGCCACGAAATAGCCCGGCCCGGTCACCGGAGCCGCGAACTGATGGTTGTAGCCCCAAAGCACATCGGCGTCCTCGGAGGGGCGCATGAAGCGTTTCTCGAAGGTCGTCATCAGGGGCAACGTGTTCTTGCCATGGTGGCGCACCGTCTCGCGCGCCCCGACGCTTGGCGGGACCACATCGTCGATGGTCACCGGGCGAAACCCATCCACGGCGTCGAAGAGCCGCCTCTGGTGGGCGGGTCCGAGGGAGCGCAACACCGCCAGCCGCGAGCGATGATCGAGGGAGTCCAAAAAATCCGCCACCTCGACCACCGGCGGAGAATCGACCGCCAGCATGTGCCGCAACTCGGCTTGCAACTCGATGATGTGCGCCAGATCCGGGTTCAGAGCGCAACGTAAACGACTGAAGAGCAAAGAGATCATTGCCGGCACTCCTTTAGTAATCGCCATCATGCGTGGGGCGCGCGCGGCGCCTCGCGTCCAGGCGAAGGTAACGAGAAATCGACGCGTGGGCAACACGCGCAGCTTCTGACCCACGCGAAGAATGTCCGCCAAGACGCCGGCGACGGGGCCTCCTGCGCCGGATCATTGCACTATCAGAGGATACTCCGAATAGCGCTCGGTCGGGAAGGTTCGTTCTCAGGAGCGAGCGTGTGGAGGCGCGTTCATGCCTCGACACCCTCGGTGCTCGGTTGGAAACGGGAAGCGGGGGATGCGGAAGGCAGTGACCCGGCAGGGGGGGCTTAACTATCTCACGCACATGACATAGAGGCCGTTGGACTTATCCCGGGTACCCACGCTCGCACCCAAGAAAGCTACCTGCCACGCCTCGCCGGTGTCGCTCGCGCTGGGCGAAGAAGACCAGAAGCCCCCCGTATACCCGAAAACGGAGTACTTACCGGAAGCATCCGCAGAACATCCATTGCAATCACTGGTGAAGGAGCCGGTATCCAGGGCATCCGGATCCTCTATCGCACACCATTCCCACCAATCCTGTCCGGCCGGCAGTGGATACTCCGTCTCGGGACATTCGACTATGAGAGTCCTGAGCTCCTGGATATTCGGAAGTCTCCCCCCCAGAGAGACACAATATCTTAGAGCGTCATCCCAGTTCTGGGGCGCCTGCATATCCGTCCACTCCAGCCCGGCATGAGTGTTGGGGAACATGTTAACATTAACGGCAAAGCTCTTCACTACCATCTGGCAACCATTAGAAGCGATTACTGAGTAGTAGTGGACGCCCCCCACGTAAAAAAAGAAGCTGAATTCATTTGTGTCGTCCTGTGTTATTTGGGCGCCGCTCCCCGCAATAGTATATTGGATATCAGTATGTTTGGAATTAATAACTACATCCGCTCGGCGCAATATGGCAATCGGGTCAGACCCATATAACGTACCATCTACTGTTATATGGATATCGTCTGCGTCCAGAGCTTCTTGCCCATAGCAGTCAGAATCCCGCCCGGCGCTTCCTCTTTCGCCATGAGTAATGACGACTGACTCTACAGTCCCATCCACGCACTTGCCATTTCCAGCATCTTCACAAGTAACCAACAAATACCCATTCTCCGTGCCACATTGCCGTATGGTACAGGCAACAGTCTGTACTAAAGCCCCCTTCCCATGACAAAGGGCTTCCCTCTCTTCAGTTCCATCCAGGCATTCTTCGTTACCATCATCTTGACAGGTGGTCAGCCAGTATCCGCCGGCCTCGCCACAGTCGTGTCCTTCGTCTTCTGCGCCTATCGCCTCTGCGTAGGTTATAGTGTCTGCTCCGGGATCCCCTTGGTCACCTTTGGGCCCATCTGCTCCGTCAACCCCGTCAACCCCGTCAACCCCGTCAACCCCGTCATCACCGGGAGGGCCTTGTTCTCCTTGAGGGCCTTGAGGGCCTTCCGCTCCGTCTTCGCCATGACAGACATACAGGGTGTCACGAATCTCATCCTCATCGAGGACACCATTACCGTTCTTGTCGAATCCGGTCACTATTTTGACACCGCCGTTGGGACACTCCTCCTCCATCGCCTCTTCCGAAAGAGCCCGCTCCTCTATGAGAACGACATCCGCGCGATCGTCGTCGCACCCCATCAAAAACGCGCCCGCACTCAAGGCGAACACAATCCACACCAAAGGTTTCCGCATGATTCTTCTCCTTTTGCCGGTCAAACTCGCGCACACCACTCCTCGCAAAACGCCAGGACCAAACTCTCTTAGCAGCCACTGAGCACGCGTCCTCAGAAACCGTACCCGGAGGTCCAATAAAGCACACCCCGCCGTCCGAGACAAGCTCTCAAGCGAGCCCATCCGAGCTGTCTACCCCTAATGCGGGACCGAACACATTCGCACGCGGGCTTGAGTGGAGGGAGGTGATATGTAACGGGTCTCCCCTAATCGTCGGCCCATCCTGGTATTCGCGCGCGAATTCACGCACATCTGCGGCGTCACCTGCACCGAATTAGTGCTCGACGTAGGCGCTGCGTTGGACTGCGCCTAATTCGGCTTGTTTCCTTGCACATGCACGCGACTCCACACGCTCGTTCCTCAGAACGAACCGACGATTATGGG
>PWKZ01000082.1 GCA_003559575.1 Bradymonadales bacterium
ACCCACCTCGCCCGCGAGGGCTGCCCCCTTGGCGAGCCCCGCCGGGTGACCGACACCGAGGGCCTCGAACACCTCGCGGTCGCCGGGGCACCGGGCGACCGGGGGACATTGGCCTGGGTGGCGCGACCAGACAACGCCAACGGGATCTGGACGGCCCAGGTCGGAGAGGATGGCGCCCTCCTCCCCGCGCTGGAGATTGGAGAGGTTGGAGCCATGTTCCAAGATTTCCGCCTAGACGCGGCCACCCGGGACAGCGAGAGCGCTTTTTGCTGGGGCTCTTTTGGTGATTACAAATCGGCTGCGCTCCAGTTTTCCGAGAATGATAGTTCGAATGCGCCTTTCGAACTCAAGAGTGTTTCTCACGACCGCGCGATGGGCCCGAGCGTGGCGCCGCTCGACGGGTCCGGCTTCCTCTACTCTTGGTTAGCTAAAGACCCTTCGGACGATTTCTCTTTACTTGCCTGGCTCGTCGACGGCGGGAAGGATGAGAGCGAAACGCTGACAGAGATCGCAACAAACTCGTTTCTCAGTCACAGCTCCTACCCGGATCTGGCGGCGCTCGCCGGCGGGGAGTTCTTCGTCGTGTGGAGCCACGAGGGCGATCTGCGCGGGCGGTTGATCGATCGGGAGGGCCAGCCGCTCGGAAGAGCCGCTGCGCCTCTATGCGGCGGGCGCCGACGCCAACTGGGGGGCGGCCGCCCGCCCCCGCGCGGCGGGGCTGCCCTGCGGCGGCGTGGCCGTCGTGTTTCAGGTGGCGGGGGCGAGCGGCGACGACATCGCCTATCTCGAGATCACCTCCGAAGGCGTGCTCCAGCGGGGGCCCGAGATAGTCAACGTGGTGCAGACCGGCCACCAGCGGCGGCCCGATGTGGCCGTCGGCGCCGACGGCGCGGTGACTGTCGTCTGGCGCACCACCGAGGGAGGGGTGGTGGTCGACATCCGCTACGCGGTGCTCGAGGGCGGCGCGTGGAGCACTGATCTCGCCCCGTGGCCGGGCTCCGGCGCGGCGTCGGGCGAGATCGAGGCGCTGAGCGACCGGCCCGGGGTCGGCGCGCTCGCCGACGGGCGAGTGCTCATGGCCTGGGCGATGAACCGGGGCGACGAGGACGAGCTTGTCTACACGCTCCTGCCGAGCACCTGCCCCCACGGCTGGGGCGCCTGCGACGAGCTTGGCGCGCCCCTGGTCTGCGGCCCCGGCGGCCTATATCTGCCGCTGCGCGGCGTTTGCGAAGGCGAAGACTGCGTTACCACGGTGAGCTGCCCATGAGCCTGACAGTCTCTCTTGGATTCAATTGCCGTCGCCCCGGCGCGCCCATCTCTTGCGCGCTCGCGGTGTTGGTGATCCTCTCTGCCGCGTGCCGTGACGTTCACGTGGCCGGCCACCCCATGTGCCACGACAGTGACGACTGCCGTGGGGGGTTGGTTTGCGTTGACAGGGTCTGTCTCGATCCGCGCTCGCTGCCGGACGCGGGCGACGCCTTCGCCGCCGAGACGAGCGCCGCCGACGTGGTCCCCGCCCCCGCGCCCGACTCGGCCGACGATGAGACGTTGGCGCCCTCGTGCACCCCCGCGTGCTGCAGCGCGCTCGCGCCACCGAGCCCGTGCTGGGAGTTTTTTTGCGATCCCGAAGAGGGCCGCTGCCGCGCCCGGCCGTTGCCCGACGGGGCGCTGTGCGGCGAGCTTGACGACCCGTGTCGCGCCCCGCGCTGCCGGCAGTCGATCTGCGCCATCGAGTTCGCCCCGGACGACACGCCGTGCGAGGACTTCTGGCCTTGCACCCGCGGCGACCGCTGCCTCGGGGGGACTTGCCGGCCGGGCCCGCATCCCACCTGCGACGACCTCGATCCCTGCACCGCCAACGAGTGTGATCCGGCCTCGGGCGAGTGCCGCCACCCTCCCCTGCCCGATGGGGGCGCCTGCGATGACGGCGATCCCTGCACGCTCACCGGGGCCTGTCTCGACGGGCAGTGCCACGCACCGCCCGTGGAGTGCGACGACGGCGATCCGTGCACTCACTCGCGCTGCCTGCCGCGCTCGGGGGATTGCGTCCACGACCCCAAACCGGACGGCACCGCCTGCGACGACCTCGATCCCTGCACTGAGGCGGGGCGGTGCGTGGACGGAGATTGTCGCGGTGTCCCCATCCCCTGCGACGACTTGAACCCCTGCACCGCCAATCTCTGCGAGCACGGCGAGTGTTTCCATCCGCCCTTGGACGAATGGTCGCCGTGCGACAGCCCCGACCCCTGCGCGAGCGACGGCGTGTGCCGCGCCGGGGTCTGCCGCGGCCGACCGATCGAGGGCTGCTGCGAGTCGCGACTCGATTGTCCCGACTCCGACCCCTGCGTGGTGGCGAGCTGCCACGCCGAGGCGGGCCGCTGCCTCTACACTCCAAAGCCCTGCGGCGGGGCGCTCGACGGGTGCGAGGCGTTTCGCTGCGGCCAAGGCGGCGCCTGCGAGGTCGTCTCCCTCGAAGAGCCGGCCGCGCTCTGGCGGGTCGACTTCGGCGAGTGCGATGAGAGCCTGCCGGCGACAACAAGGCCGTGGCCGCCCGAGGTGTTCTCCCTCTGCCACGAGAGTGGGCGTGACAGCGGCTGCGCCCTCACGGCGGCCACGGGCGCCGGCGCCACCCTGCACTTCCCGCCGCGCGTCTTGCCGAGCGGCCCCGTGACGCTCAAGTTTTCGCTCTCGGCGGCCCCCACGAGCTGCCCGGAGGGGGAACTCTTGGCGGTCGTCTGGCCCACCGACGAGGGCGGCGCGCGAAACTCGGCGCAGCCGCTCACCACCGTCCTCTGCCCGCCCGACAGCGCTCCGCTGCACCGGAGCGTCGCGCTCCCCGACTTGCGCTCACCGTTCCAGGCGAGGCTCGACATCGCACCCGAGCGCGAGATCAGCGTCTTCGAGTTGGCGCTCATTCATGAGGGCGGCTGTCACTGAACGGCGCCGCCTCACCCCGCGGGAGCAGGCACGACGATCTCGCGCGGGCCCGGAAAATTGTAAGTCTCACTGACAAGGTCGCGGAGACTCCATGGCGCGGATGAGCGAAAGGACGAGAGACACCGAACAGCCCACCGATCCAAGGCCCATGACCATGAACGCCAATAGCGCGACGATGGTCGACCGATAAGCAGTGGCGGAGGGGGAGTGGCCCCAACTTGCGCTACGGCGGGCACTCGCCGCAGACCGAGCGGAAGAGGTTGGTTGAGAGGTAGCGATCGCCGCGGTCCGGCAGAAGCGTCACCACCGTGTCGTCGGGCCCGAGATCCTCGGCCACCTGGAGCGCCGCCCACAGCGCCGCGCCGCTGCTCATCCCACAGAACAGCCCCTCCTCCACCGCCAACCGCTCGGTGAGCATGAAGGCCGGACGATCCTCCACCGTCACCACACGGTCGAGCCGCGTGGATTCGTAGATCCCGGGCACGATCGCCTCTTTCATATTCTTGAGGCCCTGGATGGCATGCCCTACGGTCGGCTCGGCGCCCACGATTTCAATCCGTGGGTTGCGCTCCTTCAAATACCGCCCGACGCCCATCAGCGTGCCGGTTGTCCCCATCCCCGCCACGAACGCGCTTATCTCCCCGCCGGTCTGTTCCCAGATCTCGGGCCCCGTGGTCTCGTAGTGGGCGCGCCAGTTGTCGGCTGTTTCGAACTGGTTCGGCATGAAATAGTGCTCGGGAGCGTTCCCCACGATTCGGTGCGCCTCGTGGATGGCGCCGTCGGTACGCTCGCCCGCGGGCGTGACAACCAGCTCGGCGCCATAGGCGAGCAGGGTCTGGCGGCGCTCGACGCTCACGCACCCCGGCAGGCACAGCTTGACCCGGTAGCCCTTGTGGGCGCCCACCATGGCGATGCCGATCCCGGTGTTGCCGGACGTCGGCTCAATGATGACAACGCCCGGCTTGAGCCGGCCATCGGCCTCCGCCTGCTCGATCATGAAAAGCGCCGGTCGGTCCTTGACGGAGCCACCGGGGTTGGCCCCCTCCAACTTGGCGAGCACTCGCGCCCCACTCGCGGGCCGAATGCGCCGGGTCTCCACGAGCGGCGTGTTACCGATGGTTTCAAGCAAGCTTGGGATGGCGGTGCGTGATCGCGCGCGCGAGACGGGCTGCACAGGTTCAACGGTCATCCGTACCCTCCGGAAAAGAGAGGAGGCGGCCCCGGGCGCCGCCAAAAAGCAGTCCGGGTGATCGTAGCGAACGAGAGTGCTCTGACGCAAGCTCCAAGCTGACCGCGCAGATGTGCGTGAATCCGCGCGCGAATCCCAGGATGAGCCGACGATTACCTCAATCCTCCACCGCGTCCGAGGACCGAGGGGAGTGAGGCGGGTGCAAGTGCAAGGAAACAAGCCAAATCGAGCGGAGGCGTAGCAGCGCTACGTCGAGCATCGATTTGGTGCAGGTGACGCCGCAATTGTGCCCGGATCGCTTCCCGAATCCCGGAAAAGGGTGGATGATTGAGGGATTATGGGGTCGTTGACATCGCGTCAAGCCGGGTGCTAGGTGGAGTTCAGGGCGCAATGGTTCTCAACCTGGCCCATGTGGGGGGGGAGAACGCACAGATTGAAGAGTCCCAGCACCTCAAAGCGCGAATTGAAACGCATCCGCAAGCTCTTGAACCGTGTGCGAGAGGCGTCGCTCCAGAGCCCATATCTCTACGGGCCCCTCGCCGCGCTGCTGGCGACGGCGCTCGTCCTGCTACTGACCCCCTTCGATCCCCTGGGCGAGTCGATCCCCGAGGTGGGTCAGATAGCGAGGCGCGACTATCGCGCGCCGCACGACTTCTCAGTCGAGGTCTCCGACCCCGCGGCCGAGGCGCGCGCGCGCGAGGCGGTCGCCCGCACCCCACGGGTCTATCGTCTCGATCCCGATGTGAGCGAGAAGCAGATAACCACCCTGCGCGAGACTTTCGCCGAGCTGCGAGATCGTTGTCGGGAGCGTGAACGGCTCCGCGAGCAGTTGCGGCGCGAGCAGCGCGAAGAGTTGGACGAGCTCATGGTCCAGCTTGATGAAGCGCGAGACGCCAACACGCGCCGGGAGATCGAGGATGAGATCGCGGCGGCGCGGGTCCGTCACGCCGAAAAGCGCGACGAGGCGCTCCAGCACGCCCAGGACGCGTTCGCCACGGCGCGCTCCGAGGCGCTCGCCCGCCTGGGGCCCGACACGCGACCATCGAGCCTCGAGGCGCTGGCCCTCTCCTGCTTCCCGGAGACCATTGAGAAACAAATGGTTTTTCTCCTGGAGGGGGTGTTCGAGAGCGATATCATCGGGGACAAGGCTGAGCTGAGCACCGAGATCGAGCGAGGCATCGACATCATCCGCCCGCCCCACGACGAAACCGTCCACCAGGGCAATCTCCAGCTGATAATTGATCGCAGCGAAGCCCGGCGCCGCGTCACCGGCGCGGCGCATCGTCTGTTCGCAAGCCGCCAGAGCGCGGTCGACCGTGGCGACGTGGTACTGGAAGAGGCAATTTTGGACGTCCTCACCGGGCTGGTGGCGCCCAACCTGCGCTTCGATCACGAGGCGACGCGCGAGGCCCGCGCCAAAGCTCGCGCCGGGATCAAGACAACCCGCCAGGAGACCATTCGCGCCGAGCAATCGATCATCGAAAAGGGGCAAGTGGTCACCAGCGAGATACGCAATACCCTCGAGGAGATGCAGCGCAGCCGCAAGACCCCCGCCACCTGGCGCTCGATAGCGGGGATCACCATGCTGGTGGTGCTTCTCCTCGCGCTATTCCATGTGGTCGGGGTCTATCAAGTGCGGATGCTGCGCCGCCGCTGGCGCGATCTCGTGTTCATGGGGACGGTCTTGCTCGCCATGGTCGCTTTGCTGCGGTTGAACGTCGCGGTGACAGGGGGCCTCCTGCGGGTTTGGGATCTCGTCCCCCTCGGCGCCTACTACTTCGCGATGCCGTTCGCGGCCGGCGCGATGTTCGTGAGGATCTTCGTCGGTGCGCGGGCGGCGGTCGTGTTCGCCGTCATCCTGGCGTTGTTCTCGGGGGTGCTGGTTCACGGCAGCACGGCCACCGATTTTCATTTCGGCCGGTTGACCTATTATACGGTTGTCCTGGCGCTGGTATCCGGCCTGCTGGCGGCGGTTCGCTCCTCCGCGATCCGCCAGCGCTCCGACATCATTCACGCCGGGTTGGTCGTGGCCGGGTTCAACGTTCTGCTCGTGTTGAGCTTCGTCCTGCTCGAACCGGTGGTCTTCGGGACGGACTTTGTCGCCTACCTCGCCGGGGGAGCGCTTTCGGGGCTCGGCAGCGCCCTGGTGGTTGGAGCCCTGGCCCCCGTCTTCGAGTGGGCGTTCGACTACCCCTCCAGTATCAAACTCCTCGAGCTTGGCAGCCACAACCACCCGCTCCTGAAACGCCTGATTCTCGAAGCCCCGGGCACCTATCACCACAGCTTCCTCGTGAGCAGCATGGTGGAGTCGGCCGCCGAGCCGATTCGCGCCGATCCCCTCCTCGCCAGGGTCGCGGCGCTCTACCACGACGTCGGTAAGCTCAAAAACCCGAGCTACTTCGGTGAAAACCAGCGCGGGGCCAACCGCCACGATCGGTTGCAGCCGACCATGAGCGCGCTCATCCTTCGGACCCACTTGCGCGACAGCGTCAAGGAGGTGACCAAGATGGGGCTCGGGAAGGACATCTGCGACATAGTCGAGCAACACCACGGGACCACTCGCATCGAGTATTTCTACAAGAAGGCCTGTGAGGCCGGCGGCGACGGCCCCCCCCCACTCGAGAGCGATTTCCGCTATCCCGGCCCCAAGCCGCAGTCGCGCGAGGCGGCGCTCGTCATGCTGGCCGACTCGGTCGAGGCGGCGGTGCGCAGCATGCCGGAGAAAGGGCCGGAGAGGATCAGGGGGATGGTGTCGCGCGTGGTGGTCGACAAGTTCACCGACGGCCAGCTTGACGCGTGCGACCTGACGCTGCGCAACCTCAATCATATCGAGAAAGTGTTCACTCATATCCTGCAGGGCGTCTACCACGCGCGCCCCACCTATCCGGTCTCGGGCCGGTCCGCGACCCCCGACACCCCCAGCGGGCGCACCACCCGCCGGAGCCAACAGGCCTCGCCCCGTTCCCGCGGGGGCGACCCGCGCACGACCACCGGACAGACCAAGCACCACCTGAAGCCCGAGAGCGCCGCCGCGCGCTCCTCTCTCGCGCCAAGCGACGCGAACGCCGTCCCCAAGCGCCCCAACGAGCCCGCCCCCAACCCGGACACCCCGTCCCGCCGCGACAACCCACCCGGCAAAGCTCCTCGCGATCAAGACTCCTGAGATTATCCATCCGCGCTGTGACGTATTCTCGCTCGGCTGCCACCTGCAGGCCGAGGCGCTACTTTTCGCAAGCATAGGCGGAGGCAAACGCAGAGCCTACGTCGAGCACTAATTCGTCTGCGGGTGACGCCGCAGATGTGCGTGAATCCGCGCGCGAATACCAGGATGGGCCGACGATCCATAATCGTCGGTTCGTTCTGAGGAGCGAGCGTGTGGAGGCGCGTGCATGTGCAAGGAAGCAAGCCGAATTAGGCGGAGGCGTAGCAGCGCTACGTCGAGCACTAATTCGGTGCAGGTGA